>NZ_CP006992.1:4165311-4482846 GCF_001542815.1 Methylobacterium sp. AMS5 | reverse complement strand
TGGCCGACGACAAGAGCCCGTCCGTGCGTGAGCGGGCCACCTTCATCCTGAAGGAGCGCGCGGCCCGGTGACAGGCACTCCGCTCCTCCAACCCACCCACCGATGACTGACGACGCCCCCGGCCTTCGCCCCAGCATCCTCGACCCGCTCTTCGCCCCCGCCCGTGGTTTGCCCGGCGTCGGGCCGAAGATCGCGCCGCTCATCGAAAAGCTGCTCGGCTCCGAGGAGCGGCCGGCCCGCGTCGCCGACCTGCTGTTCCACCTGCCCCAGAGCGGCGTCGCCCGGCCGCTCTGCGGCTCGATCCGCGATGCACCGACGGGCGAGCCCGTCACGCTGGGCGTCACCATTGTGGCCCACCGGCCGCCGGGCCTCGGCAAGCGGGCCTTCCGGGTGCTGGTGGAGGACGGGACCGGCGACATCAGCCTCGTCTTCTTCGGCATGCCGCGGGGCCGCATCGAAAAGATGCTGCCGCTCGGGGCACACCGCTACGTCTCAGGGAGGATCGACCTGTGGGACGGCACGCGGCAGATGGTGCATCCCTCGCGCATCCTCGACCAGGAGGGGTTGGTCAGCCTGCCCGCCGTCGAGCCGATCTACGGCGCGACCGAGGGGCTGACCTCGCGGGTCATCAGCCGGATCGTGCACGGCGCGCTCGACCGGCTTCCCGTCCTGCCCGAGTGGCAGGACGGGTCCTATCTCGCCCGCAACCGCTTTCCCCCCTTCGCCGAGGCCCTGCGCATCGAGCACCGTCCGGAGGAGGCGCCCCCTCCCCCGGTCGAGGGGCAGGCACCGCCCGCGAGCCCCGCGCGCAAGCGCCTCGCCTACGACGAGTTGCTCGCCTCGCAGCTCGCGCTCGCCCTGGTGCGCGCCCGGCAGCGGCGCAAGCCCGGGCGGGTCAATGCCGGCGACGGGCATCTGAAAGAGCGCCTCGAGGCGGCGCTGCCCTTCGCGCTGACCGGCGCCCAGGCCCGGGCGGTGGCGGAGATCCGCGCCGACATGGCCGCCGAGCGGCGGATGCTGCGCCTGCTCCAGGGCGATGTCGGCTCCGGCAAGACGGCGGTGGCGTTGCTCGCCATGGCCTCGGCGGTGGAGGCCGGGCGGCAGGCCGCCTTGATGGCCCCGACCGAAATTCTGGCGCGCCAGCATTACGAGCGTCTGGTGCCGCTCGCGGGCGCCATGCGCCTGCGCCTGCTGACCGGCCGCGATAAGGCCGCCGAGCGGCGGGCGACGCTGGCGGATCTCGCGGCGGGCGAGATCGACATCGTGGTCGGCACCCACGCCCTGTTCCAGGAGGCGGTGGCCTTCCGCGATCTCGGCCTCGCGGTGGTGGACGAGCAGCACCGCTTCGGCGTGCATCAGCGCCTCGCGCTCGGCGCCAAGGGTGAGGCGGTGGACATCCTCGTGATGACCGCCACCCCGATCCCGCGCACCCTGGCGCTGACCTTCTTCGGCGACATGGACGTCTCGGTGCTCGACGAGAAGCCGGCCGGGCGCCAGCCGATCAAGACCATCACCGTGCCGGTGGAGCGGATCGACGAGGTCGTGGGGGGCCTGCACCGGGCGCTGGCGGCGGGCGACCGGGTCTACTGGATCTGCCCGCTGGTGGCGGAATCGGAATATGTCGATCTCGCCGCCGCCGCCGAGCGCTTCGAGGATCTCAAAAAACATTTCGGCAACGCGGTCGGCCTGATCCACGGCAAGATGCCGGGGCCGGAGAAGGACGCGGCGATGGAGGCCTTCGCCGCCGGCCGCACCCGCGTGCTGGTCTCGACCACCGTCGTGGAAGTCGGCGTCGATGTGCCGGAGGCCACCATCATGGTGATCGAGCATGCCGAGCGCTTCGGTCTGGCCCAGCTCCACCAGCTCCGCGGCCGGGTCGGGCGCGGCTCGAAGGCCTCCTCCTGCCTGCTGCTCTATCGCGGGCCGCTGGGTCAGGTGGCCAAGGCGCGCCTGGAGATGATGCGCGGCAGCGAGGACGGTTTTCGCATCGCCGAGGAAGACCTGCGCCTGCGCGGCGAGGGTGAGGTGCTCGGCACCCGCCAATCCGGCGCCGCCGCCTTCCGCGTCGCCCGGCTCGAGACCGACGGCGACCTGTTGGAGGCCGCCCGCGACGACGCCCGGCTGATCGTGGAGCGCGACCCGCGCCTCTCGAGCGAGCGCGGCCGGGCGCTCAGGGTGCTGCTCTACCTGTTCGAGCGCGAAGCGGCGATCCGGCTGATCGGGGCAGGCTGACACCGCGTCCGCGCGGCGGTTGGGCAAAGCCCGTTTCCGCCATCGGAGGGAGCCCGTCGGACGCCGAATATGACCGCTCGTTCAGAAAAGCGTTCAGAAACGGACGATCCTGAATGGCTCATTCAGGAAGCCGAAGCTGCCGCTCAGGACATTCCCGGCTGCGGCAACTCTGCGCGGGAAAAGGGCGGTTTTCGTTTCCGATCAAGCTCTTGCACAGCATCGTTCGCACTCGAAGCGAGCGCGCGGCAGGGCGGAAAAAGCGGAATTACCTTGTATCTGCCCCAATTGCCGCTTAACTGGAGATGAACAAACGGCCTCGTAGACCGGGGTGCCACTGGAAAAAAGGAGGATCGCCATGTCGATCGCACCGTTCCAACGCCTGCCGGGTTCCTCCGAGAATTGGGGAGCCGACACGCTTTCCGTCGAACCCTGGCTCATGCCGATCTCGGACCGCGAGACGCGCGACGAGACGTCGACGGACGCGCTGGTCAGCGCTGTACGGCACTCCTCGCGCCGGCTCTGGATCACGGCCAACGCGCTCTGTGCGGGCCTCGCCTTGCTGGTAACGGTCCAGATCGCCAGCGATTGGTCCTCGCCGGTCGCCCGCCCTGCGGCCACGCATCAGGTCGCCGACGCGACCCCGCCGACGCTGCCGGTCGAGAAGGCGTCGCTCCAGCACTGAGACCTCGGGTCTCGGGACGCTCTACAGATCCTGGCGCGCCGGTTCACGGCGCGCCTTTTCCGTTTCGGAGGCCTCGCCTTCCTGCATCTGCGCCTGCCGTAAGGAGGCGGCCATGGCCTGCAGGCCTGCCCGCGGATCCTCCGGTTGAATCACGCCCGCCGACATCACGAGCTTGGCCGCGTCGTCCACGCTGATGCCGACCTCGACGATTTCCGAGCGCGGCAGGTAGAAGAAGAACCCCGTGGTCGGGTTCGGCGCGCAGGGCAGGAACACGCCGACGTAATCCTTGGACTCGCCCCCCTCCTTCGCATGGAGCGCGCCCTGCACCTCGTTGGCCGCGGGTGCGGAGAGGAACACCACCGACCACGTCCCCTTCACCGGAAACTCCACGAGTCCGACGGTGCGGAACGAGGTGCCGTTGGCCGAGAACAGCGTCTCGAAGATCTGGCGCAAGCCGCGATAGAGCCCGGAGATGACGGGCGTGCGGGCAAGCAGCACCTCGCCGAACTCGACCACCGAGCGCCCGACGAGGTTGGCGGTGAGAAAGCCCAGCAGCGTCACCGCGACGAAGGCGATGACGAGGCCGATTCCGGGGATCGAGAAGGGCAGATAATGGTCCGGCAGGTAGCTGACCGGCACCAGCGGCTTCACCCATCCGTCGATGAGGGCGATGAACCACCACGTGATGTAGATCGTAATCGCGAGCGGGCCCGCGACGATCACGCCGGTGAGGAAGTAGGTCCGCAGCCGGCCCCGGGCGCTGACGCGCGTCTTGGACGAGGCGGGTTCCGGAGCATCCGGAATCGGCGAGAGGGTCGGCGCCACGCATGCACCTCGAGAGACGGACGAGCGGACGGACGGATCCATCCCGGCCTCCGGCTCTCCGGGGCAGAGACGTAGCGGCTGCGCACGGGCGGCTCAAGAGCAACCGGTGCCAGAGGGCGGATTGGTGGTGCGCGAGGCAACTTGATCGGCCGGCGCGAAATCTTACCTCCGTACAGCCCATTGCGGCCAAGTTTTAGGGAGAAGACGCGATGCACGTCACCATCGAACAGGCGGAAAAGGCGATCGAGGCGGCCCGCGCCAAGGCGGTCGAACTCGGCACCCAGATGTGCATCGCGATCGTCGATTCGGGCGGCAACCTCAAGGCCTTCCACCGCATGGACGGCGCCTGGGTCGGCTCCATCGACATCGCGCAGAAGAAGGCCAAGACCGCCGTCTTCTTCGGCATGAAGACCGGCCAGATCGGCGCCCTGTCGCAGTCCGGCGGGTCGCTCTACGGCATCGAGCACTCGAACCAGGGCCTCATCACCTTCCCCGGCGGTATCCCGATCGTCGATGCGGACGGCGAGATGTCGGGCGCCATCGGCGTCAGCGGCTCGTCGGTGGAGAACGATGACGCGGTGGCGCTCGCCGGCGCCAGCGCGATCGGCGACACCGAACTGCCCGACCACCCCTGGCGCACCTGATCTTTTATCCCAGGCGCGGCCGGTCAGGTCTTCCTCGTCCGCCGCGGCAGCGGCCCTTCCGGCCGCGGCGGCGGATCGACCCAGTTCACCGGCCGCTCCCGGAAGGCATCCGGCATTGGCAGGGTTGCCTTCCCGCCTTGGAGCCAGAGATAGACCCGCAAGGCGAGCCACGCATCCTCCAGAGCGCCGTGCCGCACGCCGGCGCGGGCGGCGCCGATGCGCCGGCAGACGGCGTCCAGCGACGAGGAGCCGGGATGGCCGCGGTCGCGGTAGGCCTGCGTCGTACAGAAATGCGGCCGCGCGAGGGGGTGCAGGCCGCAGTTCTGAAACTCCTGCCCGATGAAGCGGAGATCGAAGGCGGCATTGTGGGCAACGATCAGGGGCGCACGATGGAGGAAGTCTTGGATCGTTGCCGCGTGCGTCGCGAACAGATCCTGATGCCGCAGATCCCAATCGGAATAGCCGTGGACGGCCGCCGCACCGGGGTGGCAATCCCGTCGGGGATCGAAGGCGAGATGGAGATAATCGAGGATCACCTCACCCGCCGCCAAGCTCGCCGTATCAAGGTGGATCGCGGCAAGCGTCACCACCCGATCGGCCGCTCCAAGACCCGTCGTCTCGACATCGACGAACACGACCTCGGACGGCAGGGCTGATTCGACCATCTAAGGAGTTCCCGCCGGGTGGCGGAAGCATAATCAGGCGCATATGGGGGCTGCAAGGCGGTCCCCGTTCTCGTCACTCCACCGTGACGGACTTCGCCAGGTTGCGCGGCTGATCGACGTCTTTCCCCATGAAGACGGCGGTGTGGTAGGCGATGAGCTGGATCGGCACCGCGTAGACGATCGGCGCGATCACCGGGTCGACGTCCGGCATGGTCAGCGTCGCCAGCGTGTCGAGCCCGGCGGCCGCCGCGCCCTTCGCGTCGCCGATGAGGATGATCTTGCCCCCGCGGGCGGCGACCTCCTGCATGTTCGAGACGGTCTTCTCGAAGATGGCGTCGTGCGGCGCGATCACGATCACCGGCACGCTCTCGTCGATCAGGGCGATCGGCCCGTGCTTGAGTTCGCCCGCCGCGTAGCCTTCCGCGTGGATGTAGCTGATTTCCTTCAGCTTCAGCGCGCCTTCGAGCGCCATCGGGTAGCTCGTGCCGCGGCCGAGATAGAGCACGTCGCGGGCCTTCGCGATCTCGCGGGCGAGCCCCTCGACCTCGGCCTCCATCTTCACTGCCTCCGCCATCAGGCCAGGGGCGGTGATGAGCGCATCGACGACGGCGCGCTCACGCTCCGCGCTCAGGGTGCCGCGGGCGCGCCCGGCAGCCAGCGCGAGACAGAGCAGAACCGTGAGCTGGCAGGAGAAGGCCTTGGTCGAGGCGACCCCGATCTCGGGCCCGGCGAAGGTCGGCATCACCGCCGAGGATTCCCGGGCGATGGTCGAGGTCGGCACGTTGACGACCGCCAGCGTGTGCTGCCCCTGCGCCTTGGCGTAGCGCAGCGAGGCGAGCGTATCGGCGGTCTCGCCCGATTGCGAGATCACGAGCGTCAGCCCGTCCCGCTCCAGCGGCGGCTCGCGGTAGCGGGTCTCGGAGGCGACGTCGATCTCGACCGGCAGACGCGCCAGGGTCTCGAACCAATATTTGGCGACAAGTCCGGCATAGTACGCCGTGCCGCAGGCGGTGATCGAGAGGCGCGAGAGCCGGGCGAGGTCGAAGGGCAATTCCTCCTTCAGGACGACCCGACCGCGCGCCATGTCGATGTAGTGGGCCAGCGTGCGACCGACGACCTCCGGCTGCTCGTGGATCTCCTTCGCCATGAAGTGGCGGTGATTGCCCTTGTCGACGAGGAAGGCCTGCGTCGCGATTCTTTGGCGCGGCCGGCGCACCGCGGCACCGGAGATGTCGCGAATCTCGGCGCCGTCGCGGGTCAGGATCGCCCAGTCGCCCTCTTCGAGATAGGTGATCTGATCGGTGAAGGGCGCGAGCGCGAGCGCGTCCGATCCGAGATAGGTCTCGCCCTGCCCGAAGCCGATGGCCAGCGGCGCGCCGTGGCGGGCGCCGATCAGGAAACCGTCCTCGCCCGAAAACAGGAAGGCCAGGGCGAAGGCGCCGTGCAGGCGCGGCAGCGCCGCCTCGACGGCAGCCACAGGCCCGAGCCCCTGCTCCATCAGGTGGCTGACGAGTTGCGCCACGACCTCGGTGTCGGTCTCGCTCTCGAAGCGCGCGCCCGCCGCTTCGAGTTCGCTCTTCAACTCGCGGAAATTCTCGATGATGCCGTTATGGACCACCGCCAACCGCTCGGTGGCGTGCGGGTGGGCGTTGGTCTCGTTGGGGCGTCCATGCGTGGCCCAGCGGGTATGGCCGATGCCGATCGCGCCCGGAAGCGGCGACTGGACCAGCTTGAGCTGCAGGTTCGCGAGCTTGCCCTCGGCCCGGCGGCGGTCGAGCCGGCCGTGCTCCAGGGTGGCCACACCGGCCGAATCGTAGCCGCGATATTCGAGCCGCCGCAGCGCCTCGACCAACGCGTCCGCGACCGACTCACGCCCGACGATGCCGACGATTCCGCACATGGCCGATCCTGAAGCCGTTGATCAGAGGCGCCGTCACATTCCATGATGGGATGTCCGCCCGAGGCAAGGCTTCCTGCGGTGCAAGAGGAGCCCGACCTTGAGCTTGGCGCGGATGGAAGGGCTTGTACGGATCGCGGCGCGAGAAGGCTAGCTCCCGGCCGTGGGACGCCGTTCGGCTCGGCTGCCGGAGCCATATCCGACCTGATTGCATCAGGCCGGCGTCTCGAGCTCCATGTTTTCGCGCCTTCTTCCGACGAAACGGTGACCACTTCGTCGGAAGGCGCCCTAGCTCTTCTTCGCCTCGCGGGCCGCCTTGGCGGCTTTCAGGGTCTGGCGGAGGGTCTTGGCCGCCCCTTCGCGGGTGACCTGCCGCCCCCGCGCGACGGCAAGCGCATCCGCCGGCACGTCGCGGGTGATGACCGAGCCGGCCCCGACCAGTGCCCCCGCGCCGACGCTGACCGGCGCCACCAGCGCCGAGTTCGAGCCGATGAAGGCGCCCTCGCCGATGAGCGTGCGGTGCTTCGACACGCCGTCGTAATTGCAGGTGATGGTGCCCGCGCCGATATTAGCGCCCGCTCCGACCTCGGCGTCACCGAGATAGGTCAGGTGCGAGGCCTTGGCGCCCGCATGCAGGGTCGCGTTCTTGATCTCGACGAAGTTGCCGAGGTGGACGCCCGCCCCCAGTACCGCGCCGCCGCGCAGACGCACATGCGGACCGATATCGGCGCCCTCCATCAGCCGGGCATCGTGCAGGTGCGAGAAGGCGCGGATGGTGCAGCCATCGCCGACGACGACGCCGGGGCCGAACACGCAGTGCGGCTCGACGACGACGTCGCGGCCGAGAACCGTGTCGACACTGAGGAACACCGTCTCGGGCGCAATCAGCGTCGCCCCGCCGAGCTGGGCCGCCCGGCGCAGGCGCGCCTGGATCGTGGCCTCGGCCTGGCTGAGCTGCACCCGGTCGTTGACGCCCTGCGCCTCCGCCTCGGCCACGGGCACCACGGCGACGGAGAGGCCGTCGCCGGCGGCGAGCGCCACCGCGTCGGTGAGGTAGTATTCGCGGTTGGCGTTGTCGTTGCCGATCCGCTCCAGGAGGCCGAGGGCATGGGCGCCGGAGAGCGCCATCAACCCGGCATTCGACAAATTGACCTGGCGCTCGTCCTGCGAGGCGTCCTTCTCCTCGCGGATCGCCAAGACACGGTCCCCTTCCGTCAGCACGCGTCCGTAGCCGGTGGGGTCGGCGGCCTCGAAGGCCAGCACCGCCACCGCTGCACCCTCATGCAGGGGGGCACGCAGCCGGGCAAACGTCTCGGCCGTGACGAGCGGTGTGTCGCCGAAGGCCACGAGCACGTCCTGCCCCCCCTCCAGCGCCGCGCGGGCGGCGAGCACCGCGTGCGCGGTGCCGAGGCGCTCGGCCTGCAGATGGACGCTGGCGCCAGGCGCCAGCCGCTCGATCTCGCGGACGACATCCTCGCGGCCCGGCTCGACCACCACGGCGAGGCGGGCGGCGCCCGCCTCCTGCACCGCGGCGAGCACGTGGCCGAGCATCGAGCGGTTGGCCAGCGCGTGAAGCACTTTGGGGCGGCCGGAGCGCATCCGTACGCCCTTGCCGGCCGCTAGCACGATCGCGGTGAAGCCGCTCTCCGCCCCGTGGTTCGCGCCTGCCGTCATCGAAATCCGCTCTCTGCCGTCGAGAGTGCTTCACGAATCGCCCAGCCGCCGCCCTCGCCTCCAGCGGAACGTCGCGGCGGCCCCCGTGAAAGGCACCGAGTAAACGGCCCATTTAACCGATCGGGGCGCCGGCGCGAAGAGCGACGGGGATCGGCGAGATTCGAAGTCAGGGAAATGGGTCCGACCGCCGAGGTCACCCTTGCAACCACCGCTCGCACGCCGGTGCCGGAGGAGCGGGAATGGGCCGCGCCCAAGTCACCTATCCGGCGGGAACGCCCGGCCGATTGGATGCGCAGCACGATAGCAAGAGAACCTTGACTCTTTTACAACCCAAAATTAATTTTCGTAGAAAAATCACCTTAGAGTATCGCAAGGTGCCACAAAGGTAAAATCGATAGTGTAAAAGGAAATTATTCGTGTAATCATAACAGTAAAATGCCAACCTACAGGATAATTTAAGCAATTTACCTTTTCATTATTAAATAGACCGATAGATATATTGAAATTTATATTTTATATCAAACATCTTCAAAGGAGCAAAAATGAAATACGCTGCGGCATATGTGCATATCAAAAACGAAGACGACCTTATTCTCGAATGGATGGCATTCCACCGAGCAGTCGGATTTGAGCATCTCATTATCACAGATAATGGAAGCTCAGACAATTCGCGCTCCGTCGTCAAAAGATTTCGCGATGCCGCTTCGGTAACATATCTGCATCGTCGATCGGGCGACCCGATCGATTTCGAGATCGATGCGATTAAAATATTTGGCGACCAGTTTCGCTGGATTGCTTTCATCGATGCCGACGAATTTCTGTTCCCCAGCCAGGGCGGCGATATCAGGAATATTTTATGCGACTACGAAGATGTCTCCGGCATCGGGGTTTATTGGCACATCTACGGATCGTCTGGGCATCAGACGAAGCCGGAGGGGACCGTCATCGAAACCATGCTTCACCGGGCTGATGACAACTACATCATGAACAGACATGTGAAGTCGATCGTTAAACCGTCCAAGGTATTCTACCCTTTCGGATCGCATACGTTCAAGCTGGATGGCGCGTTCGTAGATGAAACCAAAGCGGCTCTTCATGATCGCCCGCCGCATGGATTTTATGACGACATGACGCCATCACATCAAAAACTGAGAATCAACCACTACCATGTCCGCTCTCTTGAGCAGTACAAGAAGAAGGCAACGCGCGGATATTTCGGAATCAACGATGATAAGATCAATAAATCCCAGGAAAGATTCGAAGAAATGTGGCGCGCGCACGATAAAAACGATGTCCGCGATGACAGCGCCCTTCAATATCTGTCTTTGATGAAGTTCTACATGTCGTAGAATTCGGTTGGGTGTCATGAGAGCGGCGCCGGCCCGTGGGGGTTCTCACCACGGCAGGCCGCGGATCTGAAGCAGATCCTCCGCGCTCACCCGGATGCCGAACACCGGAACGCGCCAAGCCGGCATCGTCGCAAGGCCGAGGCCTGCGGCGAAGACGAGCCGGGGCCAAGCCCGCCGTCGGGCATTCGTTTCCCGCCGCAGGCCGCCCTCTCCCGCCCGCCTCATCGCCACAGCGCGGCGGGAGCCGCCCCGGCCTGCCGGCGCCCTGTCCGCAGCAGCCAGACGCCGCCCAACAGAATGGCGAGGAAGCCGAGATCCCAGGCCAGCCAGTGTGCCCGGTCCACCTGCTCGTTGACGTGGCGCACGCCGAGCCACTGGTGGTCGACCAGACCTTCGACGAGGTTGAACAGCCCCCAGCCGACGAGAAGGCTGCCGGCCAGCGCCCGGTTCGACCAGCTGAGATGCCGCCCCCCCGCGCCCGGCGCCACAGGATGAACAACCCGACCACGACGAAGACGTAGGTCACGCTGTGGAAAATCCTGTCCCAGAGCGTGTTGAGTTCGAGGTTTTCGATCGAGGTGATCGGGTACCAGGAACTGAGCATGTGGTGCCATTGCAGCCCCTGATGCAGCACGATGCCGTCGAAGAAGCCGCCGAGGCCGAGCCCGAACAGCACGCCCGCCGCGACCGGGAAGTCGGCCCCCTCCGTCGGCGCGGGAGCGCTCGCTTGATCGCGCATCGCCACCGGCCTCACGGTGAACGGTAGGCGGAGACGTCCTCGGCCCGCGCCGGCGTCTCGACGTAGCGGCCCTGATCCGGCACGGCGACGTGCTCGAAGTCTTGCGCCAGCGCATCGAGGCCGTGGCGCAGCTCCGGCCCGTGCAGGGCGCATCCGTGGCCCGTCACCACCCGTTCGGGCTTCAGCGCCGCGAGGCTGCGCAGGGAGCCGACGAACACGAGCGTTGGCCAGAACGAGGCGGCGATCGGCGAGATCGGGCGCGATCTCATGGGTGCCGTCGTCGCGCTCGGCATCGGCCCGCGGATCGTCGGCGCGGGCCTCGCGGCTGATCGGGATCTGCGGCGCCATGGCCTTCTCCTGTGCGAGGTGGGACGGGAGCCGGCAAGCGTTCCAGCCGTGCGGGAAGGATCGTCACGGGAAGAGGCGTCACGGGAAGGCTAGAGCGTGTTATGAACTGATAGGCAGGATTGGCGTTGTGGATCATGCCTTCTGATCGCCGCTCCTATCCGTCCGACGTGTCTGATGAAGAATGGGCACTGGTAGCGCCCTACCTCGCGCTGCTGCGGGAGGACTCGGCTCAGCGCGACCACGAGTTGCGCGAGGTGTTTAACGGGCTGCGCTACATCGTGAAGACGGGGGCGCCCTGGCGGTTCATGCCGCACGATCTGCCGCCTTGGGCGGCCGTGTATCAGCAGACGCAGCGTTGGCTGTCGGCCGACAGTTTCGCGGACGTGGCCGGCGACCTGCGGGCGGTGCTGCGGATGGCGGCGGAGCGGGAGCCGGAGCCCTCGGCGGTGATCCTCGATAGCCGGACGCTGCGCTCCTCGCCCGAGAGCGGCGAGCGGGCCGGCTATGACGGGGCCAAGCGCAAGCGGGGTGCGAAGCTGCATCTGGCCGTTGACACGCCGGGCCATGTCGTGGCGCTGCACGTGACGCCCGCCGATGTCGACGACCGGGCCGAGGTCGGCCGGCTGGCCGCCGAGGTGCAGGCGGAGACGGGCGACAGCGTCGAGTTGGCCTTTGTCGACCAGGGCTATTCCGGGCCTAAGCCCGCCGCCGCCGCGAGCGCGCACGGCATCGACTTGGAAGTGGTGAAGGCGCCTGAGGCCAAGCGCGGCTTTGTCCTGCTGCCGCGCCGATGGGTGGTGGAGCGCTCGTTTGCCTGGGCCACCCGCTGTCGGCGGCTGGTCAAAGATTACGAGCGCTACGCCAGCACGTTGGCTGGCCTGCACATGGTCGCCTTCGTCTGCCTCATGCTCCGACAAGCTGAAAAGCTTATGACAAGTGCATAACAGGCTCTAGCGCGAAAGCGTTGTTCCCGCACCGCGACAGGACAGAAACGACGGCCGCGGGACATTCATTCGGAAACCGAGCGCGCGCGCTCCGGTTGGAGGTCTATCGGTCGCCAGGGCGACCCGGCATTTGCGATCTCAGGGTCCGTCACCGTGCCGTTGATGTCCCGTGCCGCCGTCTCGATGCTCCTGTCACGCGGCTGCCGAGCGGCGGCTCCATGATCGGCCCTGGGCAAAACCCCTCGATTCCGGACCCGATGCCGTGAGTGATCCCACCTATCCGCCCCTCGACAGGCTCAAGCCCGTGGCCTTCGGTCTCTGGATCGTGGACAGCGGCCCGATCCACGCTGCCGGCCTGCCGCTGCCCGTGCGCATGACCGTGGTGCGGCTCGCAGACGGCGGCCTGTGGCTGCACTCGCCGACCCGCTACGACGCGCGCCTGCACCGCGAGATCGAAGCGCTCGGGTCGATCCGCCACCTCGTCGCTCCCAATGTCGGGCACTGGACCTATCTGAAGGAATGGCAGCGGCATTGCCCGCAGGCCTTGACCTGGGCCGCCCCGAACCTGCGCGAGCGCCGACAGGTCCGTCAGGCGGGCGTGCGGCTCGATCGGGATCTCGGCGACACGGCTCCGCCCGAATGGGCCGACGACCTGTCGCAAGTCGTGGTGCCCGGCGGCTTCGGCTTTCGCGAAGTCGCCTTCTTCCACGCCGCCTCGGCGACGCTGATCCTGACCGACCTCGTGCTGAACTTGGAACCGGGTAAGCTCCCGCCCCTGCTGCGCCCGTTCCTGCGGATCGCCGGTGCGACCGCGCCCGATGGACGGGCGCCGATCTATCTCAGGCTGGTGGTGCGCCTGCGCAAGCGCGACGCGGCCCGTGCCGCGGCCCGGCTCGTCGCCCTGTCGCCGGAGCGGGTGGTGTTCAGCCACGGCGCTTGGTTCGACCGGAACGGCACAGCCGAACTGCGCCGCTCCCTCCGCTGGTTGCTCGACTGAGGCGGGCCGAACCGCTGCCCCGCCGATCGCTCAGGCGTTCGTGCGCCCGCGGTGATCGGGATCGACCCCGCCCTCCGGCGCGGTCTCGTTCTCGACATCGCCCTCGAAGGTGGAATCCCCCTCGATCGCCTCCGGGTCGGTTCCGGTCAGCCCCTTCGACTGCCCGATGCCCGGATTGCCCTTCAGGTCGGCATCGCTCGGCATATCCGTCTTCAGATGCTTCGACCTGCGAAGGTCGTCTCCCGGTGTGTCGGTTTGAGCCGGGCAACCGGGATTCTCGGAGGGTGTTCCAGGCGCATCCTGTCGCACCAGGTCGAGCGAGCGAGGCCGGGCTCGCCTACGGGAATCCTTCACGCCCGAGCGCCGGCAAGGGTCGCGGCTCGTCGCGGCTCGTCGCGGCTCACGGCGCCGGCGGCGGCGTGTCCTCCCGCTGCGCCCGGCGCAGGGCGTCGAGCAAGGCGCCCTCGATGAGCAGGGCGGAACCGTAATGGAACTCGATGTCGAAGGCGTGCCGGGAGTTCATGGAGAGCGAGGCGCTCTGCATGGCGACCAGCCGCCCCGCCTCGTCGAAGAGGCCCGAACCCGAGCCGCCGTAGCCGTCGTTGCAATCGTGGCGGGCCCGCCGGATACCGCCTTCCGTCGGCGGGTCGATCCGGCGCACCGTGCAGGTCTCCAGGCTGCTGTCGCCCCGGTAGTTCTGGTGACCGCCGGGGGCGACCAGGGTCACCGCGAGCGACAGGTCCCCGGTGGAGAGATCGGGGGGCGCATCGGGCATCGGCTGGCGCTGCGTCTCGGCCGGCTGCGCGAGGCGGAGCAGCGCCCAATCGTCGGTGATGTGGAGGCGCGTCGCGTCCGCGGCGACGCCGAGGTGCAGGCTCTCGGCGACGAAATCGTAATTGCGGCCGCCGATCTGGAAGTAGCAGTCGCCGACCTGCCGCGTCGTTTCGAGCTGCCGGTTGCGGAAGTTGTGTGCGTTCAGCATCACGAGCGAAGGCGTGCCGATCAGCCACGCGGCGGCTGCCTTCTGCGGCACGCCGTCCGAACGGCGGCACCACAGGACGCCCGCGCCGGGATAGCGGGCGCGGTCGCTGCTCGTCAGCTCGCGGCGCCCGTCCTGAGGATAGAGCGCGGCCGTTTCGGTGATGTCCCGCTCGCGCGCTTGAGCCGGTGCGGCGGCATCGGGCGGCGGGTGCGACGCATCGTCTCCAAGTGCGGTGCCGCGTGCGGTGCCGCCCCCGGCCCAAACCACGAGGGCGAGGAGCCCGCATACCGCTAGACCGCCCCGCGCGCGCTGCCCCTGCGCCATGGCCGACAAGCCTCCCGCTCGGTCGGGCCGCTTCGCGAGGGCCCGTTGAGCACAACGGTGCGATGGGTTCCGGCCCCGGTCAAGACGATGCCAACACGTTGCGACACTACGCCTTGGCACTTTTATAATTGCCTTATCTTCCTGATAAGAAATGTCCGACCAGCTAAAGACATCGCGTCCAATCAAAGCCTAGAAAATATAGGCGAAGGGACGCTAATAAGTCTTTCATAAGACCGCTCAAATCTAAGAATATCCTTAGATTCACGATGTGGCACTTCGGAGGACTTCCGAGCGATCCTGGAACCTCAGAAAAACGTCTGAGAGATACCGCGAGGCCGAAAGGCGAGGCGGTTCAGCGAGGAGACGCAGGATGAGCAGGTTTGTGACATCAGTCTCGGCCTTGGCGATGCTGGCGCTCGCGCCGGCCGCGCTGTCGAGCGGGGCCTACGCCAACGATAAGCTGGTCGAGCTGTCGAAGAGCGACGACAACTGGGTGATGCCCGGCAAGAACTACGATTCGAACAACTTCAGCGACCTGAAGCAGATCAACAAGAGCAACGTGAAGCAGCTTCGGCCGGCTTGGACGTTCTCGACCGGCCTGCTGAACGGCCACGAGGGTGCGCCGCTCGTCGTCGACGGCAAGATGTACATCCACACCTCGTTCCCGAACAACACGTTCGCCCTCGGTCTCGACGATCCGGGCACGATCCTGTGGCAGGACAAGCCGAAGCAGAACCCGGCCGCCCGCGCCGTCGCCTGCTGTGACCTCGTCAACCGCGGCCTCGCCTACTGGCCCGGCGACGGCAAGACCCCCGCGCTGATCCTCAAGACCCAGCTCGACGGCAACGTGGCCGCCCTCAACGCCGAGACCGGCGAGACGGTGTGGAAGGTCGAGAATTCCGACATCAAGGTCGGCTCGACGCTCACGATCGCCCCCTACGTCGTGAAGGACAAGGTCATCATCGGTTCCTCGGGCGCCGAGCTCGGCGTGCGCGGCTACCTGACCGCCTACGACGTGAAGACCGGCGAGCAGGTGTGGCGCGCCTACGCAACGGGTCCGGACAAGGACCTGCTGCTGGCCTCCGACTTCAACATCAAGAACCCCCATTACGGCCAGAAGGGCCTCGGCACCGGCACCTGGGAAGGCGACGCCTGGAAGATCGGCGGCGGCACCAACTGGGGCTGGTACGCCTACGATCCGGGCACGAACCTGATCTACTTCGGCACCGGCAACCCGGCGCCGTGGAACGAGACCATGCGTCCGGGCGACAACAAGTGGACGATGACGATCTTCGGCCGCGACGCCGACACGGGTGAAGCCAAGTTCGGCTACCAGAAGACCCCGCACGACGAGTGGGACTACGCCGGCGTCAACGTCATGATGCTCTCCGAGCAGAAGGACAAGGACGGCAAGGCCCGCAAGCTGCTGACCCACCCGGACCGCAACGGCATCGTCTACACGCTCGACCGGACCGACGGCGCGCTCGTCTCGGCGAACAAGCTCGACGACACGGTCAACGTGTTCAAGTCGGTGGATCTCAAGACCGGCCAGCCGGTGCGCGATCCCGAATACGGCACCCGGATGGACCACCTCGCCAAGGACATCTGCCCCTCGGCGATGGGCTACCACAACCAGGGTCACGACTCGTACGATCCGAAGCGTGAACTGTTCTTCATGGGCATCAACCACATCTGCATGGATTGGGAGCCCTTCATGCTTCCCTATCGTGCGGGTCAGTTCTTCGTCGGTGCGACGCTGAACATGTATCCGGGCCCGAAGGGCGACCGTCAGAACTACGAAGGTCTCGGCCAGATCAAGGCGTACAACGCGATCACCGGCGACTATAAGTGGGAGAAGATGGAGCGCTTCGCCGTGTGGGGCGGCACCATGGCCACCGCGGGCGACCTCGTCTTCTACGGCACCCTCGACGGCTACCTGAAGGCGCGCGACTCCGACACGGGTGACCTTCTCTGGAAGTTCAAGATCCCGTCCGGCGCCATCGGCTACCCGATGACCTACACCCATAAGGACACGCAGTACGTCGCCATCTACTACGGCGTCGGCGGCTGGCCGGGTGTCGGCCTCGTGTTCGACCTCGCCGACCCGACCGCCGGTCTCGGCGCGGTGGGTGCCTTCAAGAAGCTCGCCAACTACACCCAGATGGGTGGCGGCGTGGTGGTGTTCTCGCTCGACGGCAAGGGCCCCTACGACGATCCGAACGTCGGCGAGTGGAAGTCGGCCGCCAAGTAAGGTCTGAAGCAGGAACTGCCTGACGGCAGATGCGAACCGTCCCTCTCCCGCTCGCCCGGGGGAGGGACGGGGCCGAGATGGCGCGGGCACGAACGGCCCGTGACGGTCCGCGCCACCTCATGTCCCTCTCCGCAGACCCTCGTCCCGCGCGCCGGCGATCGTCCGCACGGGGAGATGCGCCAAGGGCAGGTCTCAGCCGAAAAAGCCCGGTGCCAAGATTTCATAAGAATAAGCCAGAGGAAACGAACCTATGTCGCTCGTGAACGGACGGCGCCGTACAGCCACATCGGCCGTCGCTCTGACCGCTGCCCTGACCGCCCTCGCCGCCCTGTGCGCGCCCGCCCTGGCGCAGGAGTCGAAAGCCGCCGAGGCCGCGAAACCCGATGCCGGCACCTTGCGCGTCTGCGCCGCCGAGCAGCCGCCGCTCTCGATGAAGGACGGCTCGGGGCTCGAGAACCGCATCGCGACGACGGTAGCCGAGGCCATGGGCCGCAAGGCCCAGTTCGTGTGGCTCGGCAAGCCCGCGATCTACCTCGTGCGCGACGGGCTGGAGAAGAAGACCTGCGACGTGGTGATCGGGCTCGATGCCGACGATCCCCGCGTGCTCACCAGCAAGCCCTATTACCGCTCAGGCTACGTCTTCCTCACCCGCGCCGACAAGGATCTCGACATCAAGTCCTGGTCCGATCCGCGCCTGAAGGAAGTGAGCCACATGGTGGTCGGCTTCGGCACGCCCGGCGAGGCGATGCTCAAGGATATCGGCCGCTACGAGGAGGACATGGCCTACCTCTACTCGCTGGTGAATTTTCGCGCGCCGCGGAATCAATACACGCAGATCGATCCGGCCCGGATGGTCAGCGAGGTCGCCACCGGCAAGGCCGAGGTCGGCGTGGCCTTCGGGCCCGACGTCGCCCGCTACGTGCGCGATTCCTCGACCAAGCTGCGCATGACCGCCGTGCCCGACGACACGCAGGCCAGCGACGGCCGGAAGATGCCGCAGAGCTTCGACCAGGCGATGGGCGTGCGCAAGGACGACACCGCCCTGAAGGCGCAGATCGACGCCGCCCTGGAGAAGGCCAAGCCGAAGATCGAGGCGATCCTGAAGGAGGAGGGCGTGCCCGTGCTGCCCGTCTCCAACTGATCCCGACCGACCGTGAGATGAGGACCAAGAACAAGACGATGATGAACCGCGTAAAGATCGGAACGGCCCTTCTCGGCCTCGCGCTCGCCGGCATCGCCCTGCCCGCGCTCGCCCAGCCGCAATCCGGGCCGCAGACCGGCGTCGTGTTCCGCAACACCGTCACCGGCGAGGCGCTCGACGTGTCGCAGGGCAAGGAAGGCGGCCGCGACACGCCGGCCGTGAAGAAGTTCCTCGAGACCGGCGAGAACCTCTACATCGACGACAAGTCCTGCCTGCGGAACGGCGAGAGCCTGTTCGCGACCTCCTGCTCGGGCTGCCACGGCCACCTCGCGGAAGGAAAGCTCGGGCCGGGGCTGAACGACAATTACTGGACCTATCCGTCCAACACGACGGATGTGGGCCTGTTCGCCACGATCTTCGGCGGCGCCAACGGCATGATGGGCCCGCACAACGAGAATCTGACGCCGGACGAGATGCTGCAGACCATCGCCTGGATCCGGCACCTCTATACGGGGCCGAAGCAGGACGCGCTGTGGCTCAACGACGAGCAGAAGAAGGCCTACACGCCCTACAAGCAGGGCGAAGTCATCCCGAAGGACGCCAAGGGCCAGTGCAAGCCGCTGGACGAGTGATCCTTTCGGGTGTCGAGCCGGATTCAACCGGCACGATCGAGGGGGCGGGCGGTGGGATCCTGTCGCCGGGCGCGGCCGGATCCCCGAAGAGCAAGCCTCAAGAAGAGCACGTCTCGAAAAGTGGAGGAAACCATGAAGACCACTCTCATCGCCGCCGCCATCGTCGCCCTGTCCGGCATCGCCGCCCCGGCGCTCGCCTATGACGGCACCAAGTGCAAGGCCGCGGGCAATTGCTGGGAGCCGAAGCCCGGCTTCCCCGAGAAGATCGCCGGCTCCAAGTACGATCCCAAGCACGACCCCAAGGAGCTGAACAAGCAGGCCGATTCCATCAAGCAGATGGAAGAGCGCAACAAGAAGCGCGTCGAGAACTTCAAGAAGACCGGCAAGTTCGAGTACGACGTCAGCAAGATCGCGGCGAACTGAGCCTTTTGCCCCCTCCCCCTCGCGGGGAGGGGTTCGGGGCGGGGGTGGCGCAGGAGGCACCGCCCGGCGCCCCATCCGAACAGGCCCTGCCCCGATCCATCCCCGCAAAAGGGAGCGGAGAGGTGGCGGCGGCCCATGGCGCCTGGGGCGCCCAAGACGGCAAACAAAGGCCACCCGCCGAATGAACACCTTGCGCCCCGGCGACGCCATGCTCACCGACTGGCGGGATGCCGCCGCGCGTTTCGAGCGCGAGATCGGCAAGGCCGTTGTCGGCCAGGAACGGGCGATCCGCCTGCTGACGATCGCGATCTTCGCCCGCGGCCACGTCATGCTCGAAGGCGATGTCGGCGTCGGCAAGACCACGCTGCTGCGCGCGGTCGCCCGCGGCCTCGGCGGCGCCTACGAGCGCGTCGAGGGCACCGTCGACATGATGCCCACCGACCTGATCTACCACACCTATCTCGGCGAGGACGGCCGCCCGCGGGTCGAGCCCGGCCCGGTGTTGCGGCAGGCGGAAGACCTCTCGGTCTTCTTCTTCAACGAGATCAACCGCGCCCGGCCCCAGGTCCACGCGCTGCTCCTGCGCATCATGGCCGAGCGCAGCGTCACCGCCTTCAACCGCGCGTACCGTTTCCCCAACCTCCAGGTCTTCGCCGACCGCAACCGGGTCGAGCGCGAGGAGACCTTCGAGCTGCCGGCCGCCGCGCGCGACCGCTTCCTCATGGAAATCGGCATGGAGGCGCCACGCGATACGAAGGCCCGCCGCGACCTCGTCTTCGATCCCCGCTTCCACGACACCGACCGGCTCACCGAAGCGGTCGAGGCCGGCGTGCTCGACTTCGAGCGCATCGGCACCATCGCCAGCGCGATCCAGCACGCGATTTCGGCCGAGCCGGCGATCGAGGCCTACGTCGTCGGCCTGTGGGAGGCGCTGGTGCGCCCCGGCCCCGCCGGCATCCGGCTTTCCGGGATCGACATGGACCGCCTCGTCCAGGGCGGCGCCTCGCCCCGCGGCGTCGCCTTCCTCGTGCGCGCCGCCCGCGTCCGCGCCTGGCTGGAAGGCCGGGACTGGCTGGTGCCGGAGGATATCCGCGCCGTCTTCCCCGAGGTGATGGCCCACCGCGTCTTCCTCGAACCCGTCTACGAGATGCGGCGCGCGCAGATCGTGCCCGACCTCATTCGCGCGGTGTTCGAGACGGTGCCCGCCCCGTGAGCAGTCCGGAGGACGGGGTCAACGATGGGGCCGACATCATTTACCTGCCGCGCTGGCGGCCCGGCGGACATCGGGTCGGCGCCCATCGCGGGCACGATGCCGGCGGCCTCGGCACGTTCCGCGACCAGGTCAGCTTCTCACGCCTGCCGGATGCGCGGCGCATCGATGTGCGCGCGTCGCTGCGCGACCCGTTCGAGGGCGTGTTCGTGCGCCGCTTCGAGGCGCGCAGCCCGGTCGAGACCTACGCGCTGGTCGACCTCTCCGCCTCGATGCGCTTCCGCGGCCGGGCCGACCGGCGCGATCTCGCGGGCGCCTTCTGCACGACGCTCGCCCGCTCCGCGACGCGGATCGGCGACGGCTTCGGTGTGATCGCCTGCGACGACATCGTGCGCGACGACCTCTACCTCCCCGCGACCCGCCACCGCGCCGCCGCCCAGGCCGCCGCCGCCCGTCTCGGCGAGGCGGCCTGCGAGGGACGCGGCGCCGAGGGTTTTCTGGAGGCGGCGCGCCGTCTCGCCGGGCGCCCGAAGCTGATCTTCCTCGTCTCGGATTTCCGCTGGCCGGAGGCGCTGATCGAGGCCGTCTTCTCGGCACTGGCGCTCCACGACGTGACGCCGGTGCTGCTCGCCGATTCCGCCGAGACCGAAGACCTGCCGGCCTGGGGCCTCGTGGAACTCGACGACCTGGAGGGCGCCGGGCGCCGCCTCGTCTTCCTGCGCCCGTCCTTGCGCCGCCGCTGGATCGCCCGCGAGGCCGAGCGCGTCGAAGCCTTGCGCCGGATCTGCGCCCCCTTCGCCCGTCCGCCCTTCCGGCTCGCCGACCGCTTCGATGCGGAAGCGCTGAGCCGCCACCTGATGACGACGTGAGAGCGATGCGCGCGCTGCCCCTCGCCCTCCTCCTCGCGCTGGTGTCTCTGCCCGCCTCCGCGCAGGTGCGCGGCGTCGAGCTGCGCACGCCCCGCGCCTTCGGCTACTTCCAGGGCGACCTCGTGCAGGTCCAGGCCGAGATCCGCACCGATCCCGGCTTCACCCTGCAGCGGCCCTCCCTGCCGAAGCCCGGGCCGGTCACCTACTGGCTCGACCTGCGCGACGTACGGACGGAGGAGAGCCGGGGCGCGGACGGCGCGAACGTGATCCGCCTGCGCCTGACCTACCAGGATTTCTACGTCGCGCTCGATGCCCGCACCCTCGAAGTGCCGGGCTTTCCCGTCACCGTCGAGAGTGCCGGCGCCAACGGCTCGACTACGGCGGTGGCACAGCTGCCCGCCTGGAAGATCGGCGTCTCGCCGTTGCGCGAGGTGCAACCCGAGCGGCGCGACGACCCGGCCGAGTACCTGCGGCCCGACGGGCGCGCGCCGCGCCTCGATCCGCAGCCGGCGCTCGCCTCGGCGGCCGGCTTCCTCGCGCTCGCCGTTCTGGCGCTGGGGCTGCTCGCCTACGACCGGGCGTGGTGGTTCTTTGGACGTCGCCGCGGCCGGCCCTTCGCGCTCGCCCTGAAGGCGCTGGGCCGAGCGAGGCAGCAATCGCAGGGCGAAGCCCTGTACCGCGAGGCGCTGCTCGCCCTGCATCGCGGCCTCGACGCCACCGACGGGCGCCGGGTGCTCGCCGACGACCTGCCCGATTTCCTCGGCCGCCATCCCGCCTTCCGGGGGCAGGCGGGCGGCCT
This sequence comes from Methylobacterium sp. AMS5, assembly GCF_001542815.1. GTDB lineage: Bacteria > Pseudomonadota > Alphaproteobacteria > Rhizobiales > Beijerinckiaceae > Methylobacterium. The sequence goes on along the minus strand of NZ_CP006992.1, from coordinate 4,461,219 downwards.
GGAAAGGTTCTTCTCGGCCTCGCGGCTGGCCTTCTTCGGCCGGGACACCGCCGGGGCCGGCACGACGCTTCCCCTGCCCGAGGTCGAGGCCTTGCTGCGCCGGCTCGGCGCGGTCGAGCGGAGCGCGTGACCCGGTGACGGCGCTCCTCCCCTCCCTCGGCCTGGCCACGCCCTGGCTGCTCTGGCTTCTGCCGCTGGCGCTTCTGCCGCTGCTCCTGTCCGTGACCCGGCGCAGCGCGGTCGCCTCGGTCGCGGCCGCACCCGAGGATCCCCTCTCTGCGGGTCTGCGGATCGCCCTGACCGCCGCCGGCATGCTGGCGATCGGCGGTCTCGTCCTGGCGCTGGCCGGCCCGTACCGCGCCGGCGAGCGGGTGACCCGCACCGGCATCGGGGCGCAGGTCTCGATGCTGATCGACCGCTCCGGCAGCATGAACGAGACCTTTGCCGGCCGGCAGCCCTCGGGGGCGGAGGAATCGAAGGCCGCCGCCTCCCGGCGCATCCTGCGCGACTTCGTCGGCGAGCGCGCTCACGATCAGTTCGCGGTCACCGCCTTCTCGACGGCGCCGATGCTGGTCGTGCCGATGACCGACCGGCACGACGCCGTGCGCGCGGCGGTCGCCGCCATCGACCGACCGGGCCTCGACTACACCAACGTCGCCCGCGGCCTCGGCATGGCGCTGTCGCAGTTCGGCGCGGGCGCGCCGGGTGTGTCGCGGGCGCTGCTGCTGGTCTCGGACGGCGCGGCGGTGATCGACCCGCGCATCCAGGCGCAGCTGCGCGCCGAGTTCGCCAAGGTGCAGCCGAACCTCTACTGGCTGTTCCTGCGCACCAAGGGCTCGCCCTCGATCTATGACAAGCCCGCGGGCGAGGATACGCCGCAGGCGGCCCCCGAGCGCCATCTCGACCTGTTCTTCAAGAGCCTCGGCGTGCCCTACCGCGCTTTCGAGGCGGAGGGCGCCGAGGCCGTGGCCAACGCCGTGCGCCAGATCGAGGCGCTGGAGCGCGACCCGATCCCCTATACCGAGGAGCGCCCGCGCCGCGACCTCACCGGCTGGGCCTATGCGCTCGCCGCCTTCGGCCTGCTCCTCCTCGTCCTCGCCAAGCTGGCGGAGACCGACTTTTTGCGCGTGCCCGTCCGTGAGCGGAGTGCCGCTGCGCCCGGCCCCGCGCCCGCCGCTGCGCCGAAAAGGGCCGCCGCCTGATGCCCACCGCCCTCACCCACGCGCCCTCCCCGTCCCTGCGCACCCGGCACGGCGCGGGCTTGGGCCAGGGCTGGCGCAGCCTGCGCCCCACCCTGCTCGTGCTGCTGCCGATCCTGCTGCTCGGGGCTGCCGCCGCCTTCGCGCTCTCGGCCTGGCGGGACGCGCGCACCAACGCGGCCATCGCCGAGCTGGAAGCGGGCCGCGACCTCGCCGTCCCGCCTGACGCCCCCGACGCGCTCCTCGTCGCGCGCACCAAGTTCCTGGCTTTTCGCGATCGTCTCGGTGAGGCGGAGCCGCTGCTGGAAACCCTCGACCATCGGCGGTCCGCCGACGCCGCGGCGCGCGCCCGCTACATCGTCGCCAATGCCCGCATCCGCGAGGCCTTCCGGCTGATCGAGCGCAGCGAACTCGACAAGGCGGGCCCGCAGGTGACGCTCGCGCGCCAGGATTACCGCCGGGCGCTTCAGGCCCGGCCCGATTTCTGGGACGCGAAGTTCAACTTCGATGTCGCCTCGCGCCTGATCCGCGACTTTCCGGAATTCGATCGCAAGTTCGGCGACGAGCTGAAGGCCGAGCCCAAGCAGATCTGGACCGACATTCCCGGGCAACCCCGGGGTGGACCATGAATCGGCGGGCCATGAGTGTGTGGGCGGCGCTTCCCTTCGCAAGAAACCTGCGCGATCGCCGCTTCCAGGCGCTCGCCGCAGCCTTGCTGCTCGCAGGTCTGGCGATCGTCGTGCCCCCGCTGCCGCTGACCCGCTCTGGCGTGTCGGTGCTGGCGGTGGTCGACATCACCGGCAGCATGAACGTGCGCGACTATACAAGCGACGGGCGCCCGGCGAGCCGGCTCGACACCGCCAAGGCGGCCCTGCGCGGTCTGCTGCCCGAACTGCCCTGCGGCTCGCGCCTCGCGCTCGCCCTGTTCACGGAACGGCGCCCGTTCCTGCTGTTCGCGCCGATCGAGGTCTGCGCCGATTTCGCGCCGCTGGACGGGGCGATCGCCGCGCTCGACTGGCGCATGGCCTGGGAGGGCGACAGCCGCATCGCGTCCGGCCTCCACCGCGCCCTCACCATGGCCGGCGAACTCGACACCGACCTCCTGTTCATCACCGACGGGCAGGAGACGCCGCCGCTCCCCGCCACCGGCATCCCGCCCTTCGAGGGCAAGGCGGGGGCGGTGCGCGGCCTGATCGTCGGAGCGGGCGGGTACGCGCTCGCGCCGATCCCGAAATTCAACGACCGCGGCCGCGAGACCGGCTTCTATGCCGAATCGGACGTGCAGCAGGAGAACCGCTTCGGCCCGCCCCCGGCCGATGCGGAATCGCGCGAGGGCTACAATCCGCGCAATGCCCCCTTCGGCGGCGCGGCGGCACGCGGCGAGGAGCATCTCTCCTCCGTGCGCGAGCCGCATCTGAAGGCGCTCGCCGCCCAGACGGGCCTCGCCTACGCCCATCTCGACGGGCCGGACCTGCGCGCGCCGCTTCTCGCCGCTGCCACGCCGCGCCCCCTTCCGAGCCGGCTCGACCTCCGCCCCCTCCTCGGCGCGGCGGCTCTGGCCCTCGTGCTCGCCGTCTTCCTCGCGGGTGCGCTCCGCGCCCGCCTCACACCCTTCACCCCCAGCAGGATGTCATAATGCGTCTGTCCCTTCTCGTTCTGCCGCTCGCACTCGCTGCGACCGCCGCCCTCGCCCACGGCCCGACCCCGCAGAAGGTCTCCCAATCGATCACGATCAAGGCGAGCCCGGACGCGGTGTGGAAGGTCGCGGGCGACTTCGCGGGCATCGGAAAGTGGCACCCGGCGATCGAGAAGGCCGAGGGCAGCGGCTCGAAGGATGGCGGCACCCGCACGCTGACCTTCAAGAACGGCGGAAAACTCGAAGAGAGCCTCGACGAGTACAAGGCGGACGGCCGCACCTATTCCTACCGGATGGGCGAGCCGAACCTGACAGCGCTGCCGGTCTCGTCCTACTCGGCGACCTTCACCGTGAGCCCGGAGGGCGACGGCTCCAAGGTCGAGTGGATGGGCCGGTTCTATCGCGGCGACACCGGCAACGAACCGCCGGAGAACCTCAGCGACGAGGCCGGCAAGGCGGCGATGAACACGTATTTCTCGGAAGGGCTGAAGGGCCTGAAGGCGGCCGTGGAGGGCGGCAAGGGCAAATGAGCCGGTCCCAATGAGGCACGCGACATGATCCGCCCCGCCCTCGTCGCCTTGTTCCTTGTCCCCGCTCTCGCCGGCCTGCCCGTGCGAGCCGCGACGATCTACGTCGCGAGCCAGCAGGGAGCTCAGGTGACGCGCCTCGAGGCGGGAATGGTCGCAGGCCACGCGACCGTGGCGGGAGCGCCCGCCACGGTCGCGACGGGCGGCGGATCCGTGTTCCTCACGCATCCGGACGGGCACGCGATCACCGTGGCGGACGCCGCCACGGGCGCGGTGCTGCGCCGCCTCCCCTACAACGGCCAGGGCTTCGGCCTCGCCGCCTCGGCGGATGGCCGGACCCTGTTCGTCGCCGACTGGTCGGGCAACCGCATCGACCGGCTCTCGGCCGCGGACGGCACCGTCGAGGCTTCCGCCGAGACCGGCCGAGACCCGGCCCACATCGTCCTCGACCGCGCCGGCCGGCTCTACGTCGCCGACCGGGAAAGCCATCGCGTCAGCGTGTTCGACGGGGCGCGGATGACCCGGCTCGCGACGATTCCCGTCGGCACCGCGCCGTTCGCCCTGGCGCTCGGCCCGGACCAGCGCCGCCTCTATGTCGGCAACGTACGCAGCAACGACCTCACCGTGATCGACACGCAGACGCTCAAAGCCCTCGCCACCGTGCCGGCCGGCGCCATGCCCTATGGCGTCGGCGTGAGCCCGGACGGGGCGCGGGTCTTCGTCACCAACCAGCATGCCGGCACGGTCACCGTGCTCGATGCGGGCACGCTCGCAAATGCGGCGACCATCGGCGTCGGCCGCTATCCGGAGGGCATCGTGATCGAGGGGGGAAGGGCCTACGTGGCGAACTGGTTCTCCGACACCGTGTCCGTCATCGATCTCGCCACGCTGAAGGAGGTCACCCAATTGCCGGTGGCCGAGGGCCCGCGCAGCCTCGCGATCGCCACCCCGGCGAAGGAAGCCCTGCGATGAGACCGCTTACGGCCGGTCTCGCGGCGGGGCTCGCCGCCCTGCTGGTCCTCTCCGCCTGCGACCGCGGTGGCGAGACCTCCGGCGCGGCATCGAACGCGGCGCCCGACCGGGGCGACGACGGGGCCGTCGTCGCCTCGACCTCGGAGGATCACCTCGCCGACTGGCTCTCGCCCACCGACGGGACGGATCCGGCGCGCTGGCTCGCGGGCCGTGAGGCCGGACACCCCTTGCCCGCGGACGCCGCCGCGGTCAGGGAACTGCGCGAAGCCCTCGACAGGGCGCGCAGCGCCTTCGTGGAAGACAAGCGCATGATCGCCAACCGCACGGTGCAGCTCGGACAGATGCTGTCCGAGATCGGCAAGACGGAATCCTATCGCAGCCTGATCGACGGCCTCGGCGGGATCGCGTCGGTGCGCGGCCGCCACAAGAGCCTCTACGGCGAGATGTGCCAGCACTACTACAACACCCGCTCCCAGGGCGCCGACCACGCCGCCGCGCTGGCCCGCCTCGAAGCCCGCGAGCGGCCGGATATCGCCGCGCCGGAGAGGCCTCGGGAACCGGAAAAGCAGCCGGGAGGGCAGCCTTGAGCGACGGACGCGCCTCCACCCGGCCCCTGCCGACGCGGCCTGAGACGATGCTCGTCATCGACGACCACCCGATCGTGATGCAGGGGGTGCGCCGGCTGGCGGAAGCCGCGGGCGTCGCCAGAGTCTACGAGGCCGCCGACATCGTCTCGGGCTACCGCCTGTTCCACCGGCACCGGCCGGCCGTCGTCGTGGCCGATCTGAGCTTTCGCGACGACGGCCTGTCCGGCCTGTCGCTGATCCGCCGCATCCGGGCGCTCGATCCGGCCGCGCGCATCCTCGTGTTCAGCATGCATGCCGACCCGGTGCTGGTCTCCCGCGCCCTGGAAAGCGGCGCGCTCGGCTTCGCGCTCAAGGATGCCGGATCGGACGCCTTCCTGGAGGCGCTCGACGCCGTCCATGCCGGGCAGGGCTACCTGCCGCACGCGCTCGCCACCGATGTGGCGATGCTGAACCGCAGCGCCCGCCCCGCCCCGCTCGCCACCTTGAGCGCGCGCGAATTGCAGATCCTGTCGCTGCTGAGCCAGGGCAAATCCTACGACGCCATCGCCAGCGCCATGGCGGTGAGCTACCGCACGATCATCAATGCCAGTTCCAGCATGCGCAAGAAGCTCGGCGTCGAGTCGCGCGCCGGGCTGGTGCAGATCGCGGTCAACCGGCGCAACGCGCTGCTGTGAGTTGCTTCGAAGGGGCGGCGGGCAAGCGAACAGATATCCCCTCCTCACCCTCATCCTGAGCTGCCCGCGACAGCGGGCCTCGAAGGATCCTCCGGGAAGCGCGCGATCCCTGGAAGATCCTTTAAGGCCGACGCTGCGCGTCGGCACCTCAGAATGAGGGGGCAGGTCGGATGGCCGTCACTCGGCGCCCCGCTCGGGCGCAGGCCCGCCGAACGGGGCCCGCGGGCTGGCATCGCCCGCGGGCGTGGCGAAGGGCAGCGTCAGCGCCGCCGCCGCGATCACCGCAGTGATCCAGCGCTTCGGCCGGTCGGGCAGGCTCGCGGCACGGCTCGGACCGTTGAGGCGGGGCCGGTGCACCTCCCCGCCGAACGGGGTCGGACGCCGGCCCTCCTCCGGCCCGCGGTCCCTGTCCCGGTCCAAGTTGCGCTCGAGATTCCGCTCGACCGCGCCGAGCAGCGCGGCGGCCTCCCCGTCCAGGCTGTCCCAGTGCCGGGTCAGGGCGCCGTGCTCCGCCGGCTCGGACGCCGCGGCGTCCGGTCCGGTCTCCGTTGTCCGCTCCTCGGGGGCTGTCATGGCGAGCGGTCAGGCGCGGTGGTAGGCATCCTCGAGGCGGACGATGTCGTCCTCGCCGAGGTAGCTGCCGAGTTGCACCTCGATCAGTTCGACATCGTCGTTGCCGGGATTCTCGAGGCGGTGGATGGCGCCGAGCGGGATGAAGATGTGCTCGCTCTCGCGGTAATCGGCGACCGTGTCGTCCACGGTGACCCGGGCGCAGCCCCGCACCACGACCCAGTGCTCGGCCCGGTGGCGATGCTTCTGCAGCGAGAGCCGGCCGCCGGGTGCCACGGTGATCCGCTTGACCTGGAAACCGTCGGAAGCCTCCAGCACCCGGTAGCTGCCCCAGGGGCGGTGCGAGGAGGCGTGCCACTCGGCCTGGGGCCGGCCCTTGCTGCGCAGGATCTCGACCATCTTGCGCACGTCGCCGCAGCGGCTGCGGTCGGCCACCAGGATCGCGTCCTTCTCGGCCACCACCACGAGATCCCGCACGCCGACGAGCGAGGTCACCATCCCCTCCGAGGAGACGAAGCAGCCCTCGGTGTCGAACAGCTCGGCCGCGCCGCGGCTGACATTGCCGAGATCGTCCCGCTCGCTGATCGCCCAGAGCGCGTTCCAGTTGCCGACATCCGACCAGCCGCAGCGCATCCGCGCGACCGCGGCGCGGCTCGTCTTCTCCATCACCGCGAAGTCGAGGGAGGTCTTGTGGGTGCCGGCAAACCCCTCGGCGTCGAGGGCGAGCGCCCCGCCCTCGTCGGCGGCGGCCTCGACCGCCCGGGCGGCGGCGGCGGCCGTGTCGGGATCGAACGCGGCGTATTCGGCGCACAGGGTGTCCGCCCGCATCAGGAAATTGCCGGAGTTCCATAGCCAGCGCTCCGAGAGGTAGGTGGCGGCCCGCGCCGCGTCCGGCTTCTCGGCGAAGGTGTGCACGGCGTGGCAGCGCGCCTCGACGCGGTCGCCGGGCCGGATCCAGCCGTATTCGATGCTGGCGTGATCGGCCTCGATGCCGAAGGTGACGAGCCGCCCGGCCCGCGCCGCCGGCAGGGCGGAGGCCACGGCCCGCCGGAAGGCACGCGGCTCGGTGACGATGTGGTCGGAGGGCAGCACGAGCACCACCGCCTCCGGATCCTCCCGCGCCACCAGGGTGCAGGCGGCCAGGATCGCCGGGCCGGAATCGCGGCGCTCCGGCTCCAGCAGGAGGGTGACGCCCGCATCGATCGCGGCGGCCTGCTTCTCGACGAGGCAGCGGTGATCGCGGTTGGCGACGACGATCGGCCGGGCGAAGAGCGGGCCCTGGAGCCGCAGCAGGGTCTGCTGGAAGGTCGAGTGCGGCCCGAGCAGGGGCACGAACTGCTTCGGCAGCGAGGTGCGGGAGGTGGGCCAGAGCCGCGTTCCCGAGCCGCCGCAGAGGATGACGGGCTGGATCCGTGCAGGCATCGACGGGCGTCCTTTTGTGCTGGGACTTGGAAGATGGAACTGGGAAAAAAGGTCAGGGGGTTTCGATCGCGCTGCGCAGGGCGGGTGCCGCCTGCGAGACGGGGCCGGGAGCGGCCGCCCCGCCACGAGTGGGGGCCGGGGCCGGCGCCTCTCCGGTGCCGGCCTTGGCGGGGGACACCTGCACGACGTCGCCCGGCAGCAGCACGGAGGTCAGGCTGGCCCGGAACGTCGCCGCCCGGTCGCGCTGGGTCCGCGTCACCTCGACGTTCCAGCCGGTGGACTCGGTGCCGCCGTCGGAGGCGGCGAGCCGCCGGGCGCGGCTTTCCAGCAGGTCGCGGGCGATGGGCAGACTCGCTTCGGTCTCCAGCAATTGCTGGCGGGTGGCCTGAAGGTCGGCCACGACCCGGCGGCGATGCCCGTTCTCGGTGTCGCGCTGGCGCAGGGTCAGTTCGCCGGTGGCGGTGCCGTTGCGGGCGAGTTCCGCGTCGATCCGGGCGAGTTCCGCCCGGACCCGGGCGTTCTCCCGCTGCCGGTCGACCATGATCGTCTGCAGGCCGTGGCCGTTATCGGTCAGCCGTGCGTAGTTGCGGACCTGGGCCTCGGTGAGCTTCACCTGTTCCTCGATCAGGGACCGCTGCTGGGTCAGCGACGTCCGCTCGGTCTCCAGCCGCTCGACCTGCTGGCGCAGCAGGCCGACCTCGCTGCGCTCCGTCTCGCGCTGGAGCGAGAAGATCTCCTGCTCGCCGCGCATCAGCGCCGTCGCCTCCGGGCCGATCAGTTCGTCCGAGACGAAGCTCGTCCGCCCGTCGCGCTGGGCCTCCAGCCGAAGTTGCCGGGCGCGCTGGGCGAGCCGGGCGAGTTCCAGGCTGCGCAGACGCTCGCGCGCGGTCAGCACCTCGCCCTTGAGTTCGGTGATGGAGCGGTCGCCGACCCGCCCGCCGCCGGCCAGCGCCACCGCGCCGAGCACGGTGAGGCCGTAGCGGTAGGTGTAGCTGCCAGGCGAACGTACCTCGCCCAGAACATAGACCGGCTTCATCTCGGACAGCCGCAGGCTGACGGTGGCCGAACGCAGGTAACCGTCGTTGAGGCGGGTGCGCACCAGGGTCTCGGCCTGCTCGGGCGACAGCCCGGCGACCCGGACACGGCCGACCATCGGCAGGTTCAGGTCGCCCACCGCATCGACCACGTACTCGCCGGTCAGGTCCGTCTGGCCGAAGACGACCATCGTCACCCTGTCGCCGCTCGACAGCAGCAGCGCGGTCTCGGCCGAGGGCTCCGGCAAGGCCTCCGGAGCCTGCGCCTCGGCGGCCAGGGGGGCGCCCGCGAGGAGGAGCACAAGTCCCGAGCCGAGCATCGCGCCGAGCGTTGCGCGAAGAGGCCCCTCGCCGCCCCGAAACCGAAATGTCCTGAAATCGAGCATGCCTTCGCCTCTCAGGCCGCTTGCCGGGCGCCGGCCGGCGACGCGGCCGTTCGGGAGACTGCTCCATTCGGGAGATCTGCCGCTCGGCCGGTACCCCGGAGGTGCCGCCCGGAGCCCTCCGCGCTCAAGGGAGCACCGGGGGAGAACCGGGAGGCGGCCGGGCTGTCGTGACGCCCTGTCTGAATGCCAGAGCCCCTCCCCGTTGGCTCTGGCTATTCGGTCACCTCAGGGTTCGCGACCGGGTTAGTCCGACGGTGCCGGTTGCGGCTCGAAGGCGCGCTTGGGAACCGATTCCGCGCGCGCCGCTTGGCCCACGGCAAGAAAGGGGCTTGCACCTCCCGATCGTGGTAAACCGCCTTCGCACGCAGGACGCCGCGTCTTCCTCGAAACAGCAATGCCGCACCCGATCAAGGTCTCCTAAGCTGGGATCGACCGACAATGGGAGACGTCGAGCGATGAAGAAGCGTATCCTCGTGACGGGTGGGGCCGGTTTTGTCGGCAGCCACCTGTGCGATCGACTGGTGGCGCAGGGACACGACGTGCTCGCGGTCGATAATTTCTACACGGGCGACCGGTCGAACCTAGCCCAGCACCTGAGCAATCCGCGCTTCGAGGTCATGCGCCACGACGTGAATTTCCCGCTCTACGTCGAGGTCGACGAGATCTACAATCTCGCCTGCCCCGCCTCCCCGATCCACTATCAGCGCGACCCGGTGCAGACCACGAAGACGAGCGTGATCGGGGCCATCAACATGCTCGGGCTCGCCAAGCGGCTCGGCATCCCGATCCTCCAGGCCTCCACCAGCGAGATCTACGGCGATCCGGACGTCCACCCGCAGCCGGAGGATTATCGCGGCCTCGTCAGCGTCAGCGGCCCGCGCGCCTGCTACGACGAGGGCAAGCGCTGCGCCGAGACCCTGTTCTTCGATTACCAGCGCCGGCACCACGTGCCGATCCGCGTGGCGCGCATCTTCAACACCTACGGGCCGCGGATGAACCGCGACGACGGCCGGGTCGTCTCGAACTTCGTGGTGCAGGCGCTGCGGGGCGAGCCGATCACCCTCTACGGCGACGGCCGCCAGACCCGCGCCTTCTGCTTCGTCGACGACCTCGTCGAGGGGCTGATGCGCCTGATGAACGTCGAAGGCACGCTCGACGGCGCGGTCAATCTCGGCAACCCGACCGAGGTGACCATCGCCGAGATCGCCCATCGGATCATCGCGCTCACCGGCTCGCGCTCGGAGATCGTCTACCGCCCGCTGCCGCAGGACGACCCGCGCCAGCGCTGCCCCGACATCACCCGGGCGAAGGCGATGCTGCACTGGACCCCGAAGGTCGGGCTCGACGAGGGGCTGACGCGGACGATCGCCTATTTCGAGGCGCTGCTCTCGGCCGCCGGCTCGAGCGTGACGCCGTTCGAGCCGGCGCTGCCCGAACTCGCCAAGGTGGAACTCGCGAAGACCGGCTCATGAGCGCACCCCTCCCCCGCGTTCCGATCCTGGGGGTGCCGGTCAGCGCGATCACGCTGGACGAGGCGGTGATGGCGGTCGAGGACTGGATCCTCGCCCGCCAGCGCCACTACGTCTGCATCACCGGTGCCCACGGCGTCATCGAGTGCCAGACCGACGGGCGCTTGCGCGCGATCCACGAGCGCGCCGGCCTCGTCACGCCGGACGGGATGCCGCTGGTCTTCATGGCGCGCCGGCTCGGCTTCCCGCGCACGCAGCGGGTCTACGGACCCGACCTCATGCGCGCGCTGACGGCCCTGTCCGCCCGCAAGGGCTATCGGCAATACTACTTCGGCGGCGGTTCCGGCCTGCCCGAGCGGCTGGCGGCACGCCTGACGGAGCAGTTCCCCGATCTGCCCATCGCCGGCACCTTCTCGCCCCCCTTCCGCCCGACCACGCCGGAGGAGGACGAAGCGATCGTCGCGCGCATCAACGCGGCGGCGCCCGACATCCTGTGGGTGGGCCTCAGCACCCCGAAGCAGGAATACTGGATGGCGCGCCACCGCGACCGGCTCGAGGTGCCGGTCATGGTCGGCGTCGGTGCGGCCTTCGACTTCCTCGCCGGCACCAAGCGGCAGGCGCCGGCCTGGATGCAGCGGCGCGGGCTCGAATGGGCCTTCCGCCTCGGCACCGAGCCGCGCCGGCTGGCGCGCCGCTACGGTCGGATCGTGCCCGAGTTCATCCTGCGCGCCGGGTTCCAGCTCCTGAGCGCCCCGTCGCGGCCGCGGCGGTCGTTCTAAAGCATCGTCCCGAAAGGTGGCCTCCGGCTTTCGGAAAAAAGATGATGCGAGAACAAGAGCCTCGATCATCGTCCTGGATCCGGTATCCAGGACGATGATCGAGAACGCGTATCCGACGAAGCGGACGCTGCCCGCCCGGCGCGGGGGGGGCGTCGCGCCATGATCCGCGGACACGGGCCCGATCCGGCATGATCGGGCCCGTGTCCGCGGGCATGCCCGTTCGAGCGACTGCCTGTGAGCATCGTTGCCCCGGCCGGAGCGTTCGGGGGCCGGGGTTCTTGCGAGGCACCCGGCCTGCGCCCCGGCGCGCGCAGTTTTTCCCGGCCGATCTCCACGTCGTTGCGCAGCGCCCCAAAGGATTACCGCAGCGCGAAAGTATGATCGCCCATCGAGAAGATATGCTCAGACGGCCCCTGAAATAAGAATGGAAGCGCCAAAGCAGAAAAAGGCGTGACACCCATGTCGAAGAGCGCAGTTGTTACCGGGGCCGGCGGTTTCATTGGTGGACATCTGGTGACGTACCTGCGTCGCCTTGGCTATCATGTCCGTGGCGTCGATATTAAATACCCCGATTTCGGGCAAAGCGACGCCGACGAGTTCATGCTCGCCGATCTGCGCTCGATCGAAGAGTGCCGCGAGGCGGTGAAGGGCGTCGACGAAGTCTACAATCTCGCCGCCGACATGGGCGGGATCGGCTACATCTCCGGCGCGCACGCCTCGATCACCTTCAACAACACGATGATCAGCGCGCAGATGCTGAAGGCCGCCTTCGACGCGCGGGTCGAGCGGTTCCTGTTCTCCTCCTCGGCCTGCGTCTACCCGCAGCATCTGCAGGACGTGCCGAGCGTGATCCCGCTGAAGGAGGAGGATGCCTTCCCGGCCGCGCCCGAGGAAGGCTACGGCCTGGAGAAGCTCTACACGGAGAAGCTCTGCCAGTACTTCACCGAGGATTACGGCTTCCCGACCCGCTCCGTCCGCTTCCACAACGTCTACGGGCCGCTCGGCACCTATGACGGCGGCAAGGAGAAGGCGCCCGCCGCGATCTGCCGCAAGATCGCGCGCACGCCCGACGGCGGCACGATCGACATCTGGGGCGACGGCCAGCAGACCCGCTCGTTCATGTACGTCGACGACTGCGTCGAGGGCATCTACCGCATCATGCAGTCGGACCATCACGGGCCGCTCAACCTCGGCACGGACGAACTCGTCAGCATCAGCGGCCTCGTCGATCTCGTGGCCGAAGTCTCCGGCAAGACGATCCACAAGGCGTTCGACCTGAGCAAGCCGCAGGGCGTGCGCGGGCGCAACAGCGACAACACCCGCCTGCGCGAGGTTCTGGGCTGGGAGCCCCTCATCCACCTGCGCGAAGGCCTGCAGCCGACCTACCGCTGGATCGACGAGCAAATTCGAGAGGCCCAGGCACAAGCGGACGCCGCCCCGCGGCAGGCCGCCGAGTAAGCGCGCCGATCCCGCGCCCCCTGTCTGCCCGCTGCCCGCCCCTCCCGCCCGTTACGCAGTGCGAGCGAGCCCATGCCGGACGTCGATGTCGCAAATACCGGTCTCCTGCCGGCCGGCGGAGCCGGCTGGCCGGGGCGCCTTCGAGAGCGTCTCAAGGAGCGTCTCGGACCCGCCCGGTCCGGGCGCGCCGAGACGATCGCCGAGGCGCGGCGCCGGATCGTCACCGGGGCCCTGCTCGGCGGCGACGCCGTCGCCGTGCTGGCCGCCTGCGGGGGAAGCCTGCTCGTCATGGCGGCGGCCGGAGCGGCCGCCGGCCTCGCGCCGGCCATGCTGACCGGCTGGTGCGCCCTGCAGATCGGCGCCCTGGCCCTGTGCGGCCTCTACGAACCGATCGAGGCGGAGCCGATCGAGCGGCTGCGCCGCCGCGGTCTGGCCGCCGCCCTCGCGTTCGCCGCTGCCGTCCTGGTCGGCGGCGGGCCCTGGTCCTGGCCATGGTCCTGGGCCGCCACCGGGATCGCCGCCCTCCTCGCCATCCCGCTCGGGCACTACGCGGAGGGGTTCGTGCGTGCGCGTCTCGTCCGGCGGGGCGTTTGGGGGGCGGCGACCATCGTCTACGGCGAGGGCGCCGCCGAGCTGGCCCGCAGCCTCGCCGCCCGGCCGGAACTCGGACTGCGACCGATCGGCATCGTCCGCACGGCCGATCAAACCGTCGAGCCCTTCCGCACCGTCGTGCCGCCGGGGCCCTCGGAGGACGCCGAGCGTTCGGCCGAGCGCATGGCGAGCCTGCTGGAGGCGGCCGAGGTCGCCATCTGCACCCCCGGCGAACGCGAGCCCGCCCGCTTCGCCTGGCTCACCCGGCACCCGTTCCGGCAGGTGCTCGTGGCGCACCATGCGCCGGAGGTGGAGACCGTGCGCCTGCAGACCCGCTGCCTCGGTCCCGTGGTCGGGCTCGTGGTGCGCCGGGCGATCTTCCTGCCGCACAACCTGCGCCTCAAGCGGGCGCTCGATCTTGCCGTGGCGGTGCCGGCCCTTCTCGTCTTCGGACCCCTGATCGGTGTGCTGGCGCTTGGCGTGAAGATCGCCGATCCGGGCCCGGCCTTCTACGTCCAGCCCCGCGTCGGGCGGGATGGCCGTACCATCCGCGTGTACAAGCTGCGCAGCATGTTCCGCGACGCGGAGGCGCGGCTCGCCGAGCATCTGGCTGCCGACGAGGCCGCCCGGCGCGAATGGGACCGGTTCTGCAAGCTGCGCAACGATCCGCGCGTCCTGCCCGGCATCGGCGGCTTCATCCGCCGCACCAGCCTCGACGAGCTGCCCCAGCTCCTCAACGTGTTGCGCGGCGACATGAGCGTGGTCGGGCCCCGCCCCTTCCCCGCCTACCACACCGAGCGGTTCGGCCCGGCCTTCCAGGCGCTGCGGGCGAGCGTGCCGCCGGGCCTGACCGGACTGTGGCAGATCTCGGCCCGCAGCGACGGCGACCTCACGGTGCAGGAGCAGCAGGACAGCTTCTACATCCGCAATTGGTCGATCTGGACCGACCTGTACATCCTCCTCGAGACGGTGCCGGCGGTGCTCACCGCCAAGGGCGCCCGCTGAGGAGGGGCCCCGGCGGCCCCTCCTCCCCTCGACGCGCTCCCCCTTTTCGATCCCGACGCAGGCGTGACCCATGGATCCGTTCCACGAAGCCGACCCGCCCGGCGGCGGGCGATCGCTGACCTCCCATTACGAGGCGGTCACCGGGCACGCCCTCGCGGTGCTCTGGCGGCGCCGGATCATGATCGCCTCGATCGCCGGGCTGTCGGCGCTGGCGGCGGGGGCGGCCTCGCTCGCCCTGCCGCCGAGCTACACCGCCGAGGTGCTGCTCCAGTTCGATTTCGGCCAGACCCAAGATGTGCGCGGGACGGGCAAGTCCGGCCCGCAGATCGCCCTCGAACCGGCCTCGGTGGTGGAGAGCGAGGCGCGCATCATCCGCTCGTTTGCCATCGCGCAATCCGTGGCGGGCCGGCTCGAGGAAGCCGGGCAAGCCAAGCAGGCGGCCCAGGCGGGGCAGGCGGCCAAGGAGGCATCGGCGGGATGGGTCGGCTCCCTGAGGCAAGCTCTCGAGAATCGGGTTCAGGCCGCGCTGCCCGCCCTCCCCGGCACCCGTCCGGAAGAAACCGCGCAGCAGGAGACCGAGCGCGACGCCCAGGCCCAGCGGCTCCTGCGCGGGCTCACCGTCGGCAACGACGCCAAGGCCTACCTGATCACCATCGGCTACCGTGACCGCGACCCGAAGCGGGCGGCGGAGACCGCCAACACCTTCGCCACCGAGTATCTCGCCCGCAAGATGCAGGCAGCCTCCCTCGCCACCGAGCGGGCGAGCCGCTGGTACGCCGAGCAGATCCAGGTCTCGCGCGGCGAACTGGCCCGGCTGGACAGCGAGATCGACGCCTTCCGCAAGCGCACGGGCTTCGTCGAATCGGTGCGCGAGGGCGTGGACCTGCGCGAGCAGCAGTTGCGCGACGCCCTCACCGAACTCTCCAGCGCCTCGGCCAAGCGGCTGGCGGAGGAGGCGCGGCTGCAGCGCGCCGGGGACGTGATGCGCTTCGGCGGCGTGCCGAACGCCTCCGACACGACGATCTCGCCGGTGATCCAGCAGATGCTGGCCGATGACAGCAAGCTGCGCCAGGAACTGGAGCAACTCACCGCCGTCTCCGGCGACAACCATCCCAGCGTGCTGCGCCTCAAGGCCTCGATCGCCGCGCTCCAGCAGCGGCTTCAGCTCCGCATGGCCGAGGTGCTGAAGCTGGTCGAGGTCGATCTCGGCGCCGCCCGCGGGCTCGAAGCCTCGGCCGAGGCGCGGGTCTCGACCGTGCGCCGCTCGCTCATCGAGAGCAAGGCGCTCGAATCGAAGCTCCGCGCACTCCAAGCCGACGCGACGGCCGCCCGCGACCGCCTGCGCGTCCTCGACGAGGGCTACCAGACCGCCAACGCGCTGAGCGAACTCAAGCCGGTGATGGCGCAGATGCTGGCGCCGGCCAAGGTGCCGACCCTGCCCACCGGGCCCGGCCTCGGCCTCGTGCTCGGCCTCGGCCTGTTCGCCGGGGCCGGCGCCGGCTCGGTGCTGGCGCTCGGGCTCGACCGCCGCGACCGGGGTTACCGCAGCCAGGGCGAGATGGAGGCCGAGACCGGCCTGCCCTGCCTCGCGCTGCTGCCGAACCGGCCGGCGGGTGCGCAATCGGGCGAGCGCCTGGAACAGGATCTCGTCTTCCGCGAGGCCGTGCGGGCGGCGGTGGCCGAACTCGTCGCGGTGCGCGAGCCACTCAAGGTCGTCCTCGTCACCTCGGCGATGCCCGGAGAGGGCAAGTCCGTCGTTGCCCGCTCGGTGGCACGCTCGCTCGCCGCGATGGGGCGCCGGGTGCTGATCCTCGACGGCTCGCCCCGCCGCGCGGCGATCGAGGACGGCCGCCACGGCAATCTCGGGCACGAGACGCACGCCGACGACGAGGAGACGGAGGGCCGCATCTCGACCATCCGCCGCGTCTCCGGCCTCAAGGACGGTCACGACATCTACGCCGAGCCGACCTTCGGGATGCTCGTGCGGGAGGCGCGCGAGCGCTACGACGTCATCCTCGTGGAGGTGCCCCCGGTGCTGCTGCTGGGCGATGTCGCGCTCCTGCGCCAGCACGCCGATGCCGTGGTCCACGTCGTGGCGTGGCACGGCACGCAGAAGGCCGCCGTCACCGCGAGCCTCGCCTATATGCACCGGCTCGGGCTGACGGTCGCCGGGCTCGTCCTGAACAAGGTCGATCTGAAGCGCCACCAGGGCCGCGCCGCGGATCGCGGCACGCTCTACCGCGACTTCTCGCACTACTACCGGAACAGCGCGTGATGGGCGCGCAGTCCGCAGCAGGTCTGGGGGCGGCGATCCTCGTGAGCGAATGGAGCTTCGCCTGCGCGGCCTGCGGCTCCCCCGCCGTCACCTGGCCGGCGGACCCGACCGCCGAGGCGGCCATCGCCTGCGGCGGCTGCGCCCGGCCGCTCGGTACGCTGGCCGCGTTCCGGGCCGGGATCGAGCGGGTCCTGGCCCCCCATCGCTGCCACGGGCACGGCCGGGGCGCCGATGCTTTCCCACCCACGCCCCCGTCCTGAGGTGCTGCGAAGCTGCCTCGAAGGATCCTCCCGATCCCGTGCGATCCCTGGAAGATCCTTCGAGGGCCGCTGGCGCGGCCACCTCAGGAGGAGGCGGAGGGATGGGTTTTCCGCCTCATCGCGCGGACATCGCGGTCAGACGAACAGGATATGGCCTGCGCTCAACTCGGCCTTCTGCGTGTCGGCGAGCCAGAGCGTGTCCGATCCTGAACGGATCGCGACATCGGTGCCGACATCCTGCGCCGCGGCCAGGACGGCGTTGAGCGAGCCGAACATCGACCGGCTGATCTCGATCACGTCTGGCGCGGAGCCGCCGGTCTCGAAATCCTCGACCCAATCGGTGCCGTTGCCGGCCTTGAACGCGAACCGGTCGGCTCCGGCCCCGCCCCAGAGATGATCGGTGCCGCTGCCGCCGTCGAGCCGGTCGTTGCCGGCCCCGCCGTAGAGCGCATCGTCGCCGGCCAGCCCGTTGAGCGTGTCGTTGCCGCCCATCCCGTCGAGGTCGTCGGCGGCGTTCGATCCGTTCATCGTCTCGGCCCCGGCGGTGCCGTCGCGGTTGAGGCCCGCGCCGGAGGGTGAGGCGGCGACCGGGGGCGGCGATGCCGGGCTGTTGCCCGTGACGATGCCCACGACGGTTCCGACCGTACCCGCCACCCAGTCGAACACGTTGTGGATCGGGGTCATCGGCGTGGCCGAGGGGGCCGCCGACACGTCCGCGCCGGCCGAGGACGGGCCCCAGGCGATGTTGTTGGCCACCGCCGGGTCCGTGTAAGTCGAGTCGATGATCGAAACGTCGTCGCCGGTCGCGTTCCAGATGACGGCGTTGGACAGGGGATCACCCCGGCCCTGGTCGTCGGCGATGTTGTCGAAGGAGCGGGTGTCGATGAAGGTCACGTCGTCCGAGTAGGACGAGAAGCCGCCATTGCCCATGTGGATCACGTCGACGTTCTGGACGTGGCCGCCTTGGGACTCGCCCTCGAACATCACCCCGACGCCGCTCGGCGAGTTGTTGCCGTCGATCACGCCGTTGGCGATCGAGACATTGGGGCTGTCGATGATCGAGACGTTGTCCTCGACATGCGACCCGTTCGGATCGTTGCTGACGGCAAAATTCGTGAGGCTGCCATCCGGCGATTGGTAGAACTGGACGAACTGGCCCGACGGATAGAGCCCGTGGAAGTCGTGACCCTCGATGTAGGAGAGCGCCGCGCCGGGCGACTGGCCGAGATAGATGCCGGTTCCGCTGTCCTGCAGGGTCACGTGCGAGGCGGTGAAGTCGGGCGAATTGACGACCCGGATGCCCGTGGCCTCGCCGGCCAGGCCCTGGTTGCCGTCGGGCGGATCGGAATTGACGATCAGGCTGTTCTGGACGGTGACGCCGCTGGAATCCTCGACGACGATGCCGTTGCCGTCGGCGTGGTGAATGGTGACGTTGCGGATGACGACATCGTCGTGCTCGACGCGGATGGCGTCGCCGTCGGAGACCCAGAGATCCAGATTTTCGATGACCTGTCCGTCATGCGTCGTACGGATGGGCGTGGTGCTGGTGGTCAAACCCATGGGCATATTTGCTCCATTTGTTAATATTACAACAAAATCAATAACTATATGAATAGAATCAGTGGATCGACCTAGCAAATCTGCAACGTAATCAATCTGCGCTAGGCCATGCGGCCTATCCGGCGCGGGAAATCATTAACTGTAAAGATTTTAGTCCCGGCACCGCAGCCCGATATTTTTCGCGGCGCACAACCGATGTGGCCGTATGGCCACGCTTGATCGGGCGCTGAGGGATTCGGTGGCGCGTTGCCGCCGGTCGCGGCCGCGGAGGATCCCGCGGCTGCGGCCGGCCGAGGCATGTCAAGCCCGCCCCGCGCAGCATCCGGTGACCGGTCCGCCTCCCTTCGGACGCGACGGCTGCACCGGACGCTTCGCGAGAAATGCTCAGACGAACAGGAAGTCGCCGGCCGAGAGCTGCGCCTTGTGAACGTCGGCGAGCCACAGCGTGTCGGCGCCCGAGGTGATGGCGACATCGGAGCCGACATCATGGGCTGCGGAGAGCAAGGCGTTGAACGAACCGAACATCGCCTTGCTCCCTTCGGACGCGACGGCGGCACCGGACGCTTCGCGAGAAATGCTCAGACGAACAGGAAGTCGCCGGCCGAGAGCTGCGCCTTGTGAACGTCGGCGAGCCACAGCGTGTCGGCGCCCGAGGTGATGGCGACATCGGAGCCGACATCATGGGCTGCGGAGAGCAAGGCGTTGAACGAACCGAACATCGCCTTGCTCACTTCGACGACGTCCTGCGCGGTGCCGCGCAGTTGGAAGTCCTCGATCCAGTCGGTGCCGTTGCCGGCCTTGAACACGAAGTGATCCGCGCCGGCGCCGCCCCAGAGGTGGTCGGTGCCGCTGCCGCCGTCGAGGCGGTCGTTGCCGGCCCCGCCGTGGAGGCGGTCGTCGCCGGCCAGCCCGTTGAGCGTGTCGTTGCCGCCCCGCCCGTCGAGGTCGTCGGCGAAGCGCGAGCCGGTCATCGTGTCGGAGGCCGCCGTGCCGTCCCGGTCGATGCCCGTGCCGGCCGGGGCCGGAGTCGGGGCCGGCGCGGGAGTTGGGGTCGGGGCAGGAGTCGGCACCGGGGTCGCAACCGGCGCACTGCCGGTCGCCGTCCCGTCGAACACGTTGTGGATCGGCGTCATCGGCGTGGCCGAGGGCGCGGCCGACACGTCCGCGCCGGCCGAGGAGGTTCCCCAGACGATGTTGTTGGGAACCCCCGGATCCGTGTAGGTCGAGTCCTCGATCGTGACGTTGTGGCCGCTCGTGTTCCAGATCAGCCCGTTCGACAGCGACACGCCGCGGCCCTGGTCGCCGGCATCGTTGTCGAAGGAGCGGGTGTCGACGAAGGACACGTCGTCCGAGTAGGACGAGAAGCCGCCATTGCTCATGTGGATCACGTCGACGTTCTGGACGTGGCCACCCTGCGAATTACCCTCGAACATCACGCCGGCACCGCTCGGCGAGTTGTTGCCGTCGATCACGCCGTTGGTAATCGAGACGTTCCGGCTGTCGATGATCGAGACGTTGTCCTCGACATGCGAGTGGCTCGCATCGTTGGTGACGGCGAAATCCGAGAGGCTGCCGTTCGGCGACTGGTAGAACTGAACGAGCTGACCGCCGGGGAACGGCCCGTGGAAGTTGTGGCCCTCGATGTAGGAGAGCTTCGCGTTCGGGGATTGGCCGAGATAGATGCCGGTTCCGCTGTCCTGCAGGGTCACGTGCGACGCGGTGAAGCCGGACGCGTTGACGACCCGGATGCCGGTGGTCTCGGCATCGGTCTCGCCCCCGTTGCCCGTGGGCGGATCGGAATTGACGATGAGGCTGTTCTGGACGGTGACGCCGCTGACGTCCTCGACGACGATGCCGTTGCCGTCGGCGTGGTGAATGGTGACGTTGCGGATGACGACGTTGTTGTGATCGACGCGGATGGCGTCGCCGTCGGAGACCCAGAGATCCAGATTTTCGATAACCTGTCCGTCGTACGTCGTGCGGATGGGGGTGGTGCTGTAGGTTTGGCCCGCAGGCATGATCGCTCCTTGAGATGCGATGATCGCAACGGAGCGGGGAATTAATGAATGTTAGCGAGCAGATCGATTGCGTAAATCTGCAACGTACCCCGTGAGGACTACTCCCCACGAGGTATGGGCCGACGAAAACGGTTCAGCTTAATGCTGTTTTCTCGCGGGTCTTTGTCAGAAATTTTCTGACAGACAACGGTTTGTTGCCGAACGGCCACGCTTGATCGGCTGGCCTGGGTATCGCCAGGCCGGCTAGCGAAGGTCCTTCTCCCCGAATCATGCCTTCTTACGGTCTTCGGTTGATGGGTTCGGCGAGCCGGCGCTCCCTCTCCCCGCACGCGGGGCGAGGGGACACGCACCCATCACCGAGGTGATCAGCCGGAACCGTTATCACGCGCCCCATCGGCCAGAGGTCTGGTCAAATCGTCTGGTTGTAGGCGCCCACCTCCGGGTGCTGGCGCAGCACCCCATCCACCGCCGCGAACATCTCGCGAAGTCGCGCTTCGGAGACCGGGCTCTCCACCACCACCACGAGTTCCGGCTTGTTGGAGGAGGCCCGTACCAGCCCCCAGGTGCCGTCGGCGGTGGTCACGCGCACGCCGTTGACCGTCACCAGATCGGTGATCGGATGGCCGCCCACCGGCTCGCCCGAGGCGTGGAGCGCCCGGAACCGCTCGGTCACCGCCTCGACCACGCCGTACTTCACCTCGTCGGCGCAATGCGGCGACATGGTCGGCGAGCCCCAGGTCTTCGGCAGCGCCCGGTAGAGGTCGGCCATGGTCTGCCCCGGATTGCGGTCGAGCATCTCGATCACCGCGATCGCGGTCAGCAGGCCGTCGTCGTAGCCGCGGCCGACCGGGGCATTGAAGAAGAAGTGCCCCGACTTCTCGAAGCCGGCCAGCGCCGAGAGTTCGTTGACGCGGCGCTTGATGTAGGAATGGCCGGTCTTCCAGTAATCGGTGCGTACGCCGCGGGCCTGCAGCTCGGGGTCGGCGGCGTAGAGGCCGGTCGATTTCACGTCGACCACGAAGGTCGCGTTCGGGTGAAGCTTCGACAGGTCGCGGGCCAGCATCACGCCGATCTTGTCGGCGAAGATCTCCTCGCCCTCGTCATCGACCACGCCGCAGCGGTCGCCGTCGCCGTCGAAGCCGAGGCCGACATCGGCGCCGGTCTCGCGCACCTTGTCGGCGATGGCGTGCAGCATCGCCATGTCCTCAGGGTTGGGGTTGTAGCGCGGGAAGCTGTGATCCGGCTCGACATCGAGCGGGATCACCTCGACGCCGAGCCGCTCCAGAAGCGCGGGGGCGAAGGCGCCGGCCGTGCCGTTGCCGCAGGCGGCCACGACCTTCAGCTTTCGCGAGACGGGTTTGGCGCGCGCCACGAGGTCGTCGAGATAGACCTGAGCGAAATCCGAGACGAATTCGTAGGCGCCGCCGTCGCGGTACCGGAACGCGCCCGTGGTGACGATCTCCTTGAGGCGGCCCATCTCGTCGGGGCCGAAGGTCATGGGCCGCTCGGCGCCCATCTTCACGCCGGTCCAGCCGTTGTCGTTGTGCGAGGCGGTGACCATGGCCACGCAGGGGCAGTCGAGGGCGAACTGGCCGAAATAGGCCATCGGCGAGAGCGCGAGCCCGATATCCTTCACCCGCAGGCCCGCCGCCTGCATCCCGGCGATCAGCGCGAGCTTGATCGAGGCGGAGTAGGCGCGAAAGTCGTGGCCGGTGACGATGTCGGGGCGCACGCCGCGCTCATGGATCAGCGTGCCGAGACCGAGGCCGAGCGCCTGGACGCCCATCAGGTTGATCTCCTGCGGGAACAACCAGCGGGCGTCGTATTCGCGAAAGCCGGTGGGCTTGACCATCGGCAGCTGCTCGAAGGCGAAGGTGTTGGGTTCGAGTTTCGGAACGGGGGTGGGAAAGGCCTTGGAGGGGTCGAAGGACATGACGGACCTTTCGCGAGGGCGGCGGCGGACGAGAGGCCGCTGGAAGGGAAGCCGGAAATCGGTCGAGAGTTTAGACCAAGAGGCCGCCTTGAGCCGAGCCGGGGTCGACCTTCCACACCTCGATCGCCGCCACGGTCGGATTCTCGGCCGCGCCCTGCCAGAAGGCGAGGTCGAGCGTCCCGTCGGTGACCGAGACCGCCCGCGTCAGGGTCGTCGCGGTCGCCCCCGCCGCGGCCGCCGCCCAGATGTCGAAGTTGGTGATCGTGGTGCCCTCGATGCCGATATGGAACTGGCGCTGGCCCGCCCCGCTGAGGCCGCCCGGATCGTCGGGCTGGTTGTAGATCTCGGCAAAGTGCAGGATCACTTCGTAGGAGCCGGAGGCCAGCGCGCTGCCGTTCGCGTTCTTGATCGCGTAGCCGAAGCGGCCGTCATCCGCATCCGTGGTCGAGGCGCTGGCCCAGCCGAAGCGCTGGTTCTGGTAGAGCGCGTCGTCGGTCGTCCCGGCGATCGGGTCGATGTCGGAATAGGTCGCGTTCCCGTCCTGGCCGGCGACGTAGAAGCGGTGGGGGGCGGCCGACGTGTCGGCCTCGAACACGGTCCCGTCCGCACGGGTATAGGCGGCCCCGCCGGAATTGATGGCGAGGACGAGGGTGTCGCTGCCGGGCGTCACGTCGATGGTGAAGGGGTGTGAGGTGGCGGCGTTGGTATTCGCCGCCGGGCTTGCGTCGGCGATCTCGCCGGCCTTGACGGTCGCGGTGTATTGGCCGTCGGCCCAGCCGCCCGCCGGGGCGGCGACGAGGTAGGTGGCGGTGGCCGAGGTCGCGCTGGTCGCCACCTTCGATTGCAGGCTGATCGCCCCGACCGCACCGGCTCCGCTCACCGCGAGGTCGGCCGCGGCGATGCTGGCGAGGTTGATGCCAGACGCATCGTTGTAGACCACCGTCACGCTGGCCCCACCCGTGCCGGACGCGGGACCGTCGACGGTGAAGGCACCGATGCTCGGCCCGGTCGTGTCGGTGCTCCCCGTGGCCTGACGCACGATGATGCCGCTGAGCTTGGCGTTGTCGATGCCGTTGGCGAATTGCAGGTCGAGCGTGCCGTTGGCGCCCGCCGTGATCGGGCCCGAGACGTAGGTGTAGGGCGTGTTGAAGCTGCCGGTCTGGCCCAGGATGTCGAGGTCGTTGAGGACGGTCTGGCCCTCCAGCGACACGTCGAACACGCGCTGGCCCGGATTGCTCCACCAGAGTTCGCCGAAGCGCAGCTCGACCGTGTAGGCCTGACTCGTGCTGGCCACGGGGATCGCGTAGCTGAAATTGCCGTAGCGCTCGGTCTGGTAGACGGTGTTGGTGAAGACCGATTGCAGGCCGTTGCCGCCGGTGCCGTCGATGAAGGTGGCGCCGCCGGTGAAGTGCTGGTCGGCCGAGAAGCTGATTCCGTCCTGGATCAGCGCCCCGCCGCCGGCATTGATCGCCGCGACGATCCCGCCCGCGCTGCTGGTCTGGACCGAGAAGAGCTGTGAGGCCGCAAGGTTGGTGTTGGCCGCCGGGCTCGCATCGGACACCTCACCGGTCTTGACGGTGGCGGTGTACTGGCCGTTGGTCCAGCCCCCGGTGGGTGCGGCGACGATGTAGGTGGCGGTGGCCGAGGTCGCGCTGGTGCTCGTCTTGGATTGCAGGCTGATCGCGCCGATCGCGCCGGGCCCCGTCACCGCGATGTCGGCCGCGGTGATGCTGGCGAGGTTGATCCCCGAGGCGTCGTTGTAGACCACCGTGACGCTGGCACTCGCGTCACCCGCCACGGGCGCCTGGACCGTGAAGGGCCCCACCGTCGGCTTGGTCATGTCGGTGCCGCCGCCCCCATTCGCTTGGCGCACGACGATGCCGCTGAGCTTGGCGTTGTCGATGCCGTTGGCGAATTGCAGGTCGAGCGTACCGTTGGCGCCCGCCGTGATCGGGCCCGAGACGTAGGTGTAGGGCGTGTTGAAGTTGCCGGTCTGGGCCAGGATGTCGAGGTCGTTGAGGATGGTCTGCCCTTCGAGCGTGACGTCGAAGACGCGCTGGCCCGGATTGCTCCACCACAGCTCGCCGAAGCGCAGCTCGACCGTGTAGGCCTGGCTCGTACTGGCGACGGGGATCGCGTAGCTGAAATTGCCGTAGCGCTCGGTCTGGTAGACGGTGTTGGTGAAGGCCGATTGCAGGCCGTTGCCGCCGGCCATGTCGATGAAGGTGGCGCCGCCGGTGAAGTACTGGTCGGCCGAGAAGCCGATCCCGTCCTGCGTCAGCGCTGCGCCGCCGGCATTGATCGCGGCGACGACCGGGTTCGTCGTGCCCGATTTGGCGGTGGTCGTGATGGTGATCCCATCGAAATCGGCGGTGAAAGCCTCGCCGTCGTTGGAGGTGGCGAGCAGGCCCACCGCCATCCCGCTGGCCTTGCCGCCCACGGTGTAATCGCCCTGGATCGCCTTCAGCAGCGCGCTGCCGCTCGGCACGCTCAGGCTGGTGCCGGCGGTGAAGGCGGCGTTCGCGTCGGTGGCGGAGGAGACCGCCCCGGTGCCGAAGCGCCAGTAGGGCGTGACGGTGTTGGTCTCGAGATTGACCGCGAGGCGCAGCTGCACCCAGCTCGCACTCGTCGCGCTCAGGAGCGCGTTGTTGGTGACCGCGCTGGTCTGGGCGACGCCGAGATTCTCCATCGAGGTCTCGAAGATCGCGCTGGTGTACTTGCCGGCCGCGCTCTCGCCGCGCCCGCCGAGCACCAGCTTGATGAAGTTGTCCTGATCGCCCGTGCCGATCTGCAGGCCCGCCGAGGGGAAGCCGCCGTTGCTCGTGGCGTTCGGAATCCAGTTCGCCATCGTCATGGTGACGTTGGCGGTGGCCACGCTGTCGTCGAAGGTGACGCCGGCCTGCAACGCGTCCTTGAGGGTGTTGTTGCCTTCCGTGAAGTCGCCCTCCTGCACGTTCTTCAACTGGATGACGCCGCCCGCGCCGCCCGCGATGATGTTGGCCGAGGTGTAGAGGCCGCCGTCGAGGAACGGGTCGAGCCCGTTGATCATCGCTCCGGTGAGCCCGCTGCCGCCGAAGGTGCCGGGGATCGCACCGGATTCGAAGTTGAGCACGACGGTCTTGCCGCCCGAGATCACGTCGGTGCCCGCGGTGCCGTTGTCGGGGTCGAGGGCGAAGGGGTCGAGCGTGTTGTTGATCCCGTCGCCGTCGAGGTCGAGGTTCTGCGGGTTGGTCGGGCCCGGCGTCAGCACCTTGATGTTGCCGTCGGCCAGCGTCGTGACCCAGACGGTGCCGGCGAAGGGCTTGCCGTCGCCGACCGCGTCGATGCCGAGCGGCGCACCGCCGCCCATCGGCACCACCTGCTTGCCCGCGGCGACGATCTGGCCGGCGGCGCCGACCGTGGTGTCGACGCCGCCCGACGCGTTGCGGGGGATGATGTGGAGGTAGCCCGCCAGATCCGTGACGAGGATGGCGCCCTTGATGCTCGTCGTGCCGCCGTTCGCCGTCGTCCAGGTGGTCGAGGCGGTGTACTCGGCCAGGCCGTTGAGCGAGCCCTGGCCGGTGTCGAGGGCGCCGTCGCTGATGCCGCCCTCGAAGAACACGCTCTCGCGCGGGTCGGCGGTGCCGGCCGGGATCACCGAGTTGAAATCGGCGGGCAGGCCGGCGCTGCCCTGGGGCAGGAAGGTCGCGCCGGTGACGCCCGCCCCGGGCGTCAGCAGCCAGCCGGCCTGGCCCCCCACCGCCCGCACGAGGTTGGGATGGCCGCCGTAATAGCCCTGCCCCGTGATCTCGTGGAGTTGGTCGTAGTTGAGCCGCTTGGTGCCGCCGTCCAGGTCGGGGGTGTTGAGCGGGATCTGGTTCTGGTTGGTCACGACGTTGCCGGCGGCATCCGACGGGCGCCCGCCCCAGCCGTTATTGGCGCCGTTGTCGTAGGTGAACATCTTGCCGTCGGAGGTCAGAAGCACGTCGTAGGCATTGCGGTAGCCGGGCGAGTAGATCTGCACCGGGCTGTCGGCGGTGATCTTGGCCATGTTGAACCCGTCGCGCCCGCCGAACGGACCGCTGACATCCGAGCCGTCCGGGTTCTCGTTGCCGGCTGTCCCGTTGTTGGGTCGGTAGGGATCGTCGAGGGTCGGCAGGTCGTAGAGGTAGGGGTTGAGCCCGGTCGGGTTCTTGAGCGTCATGGCGTCGAGCGCCGTCAGATCGACCTTGAGCACGGCGGCGGCGTAGGCGAATTCCGGCAGGCCGGCGAAGTTGTTGGAGGGCGCGCCCGCGTTGGTGTTGCCGCCCACCGCCACGTAGAGCGTCTTGCCGTCGGGCGAGATCGCCATGCCGTTGGCGGAGTGGTTCTCCTCCGAGCGGGGCAGGCCGCGCACGAGATCGACCTTCTTCCACGTATCGGTCGTGGAATCGAAGGTGAGGCGCGAGATGATCGAGGAATTGGTGTCGAGATTGGTGTCCTCGCCGCCGTTGCCGGCGCCGATGCGCGGGTCGCTCGAGGTGACGTAGAGGACGGGGTTGTCGGCGGTGCCGGTGACGAGGATGCCGGTGACCTGCCGCTCCTTCAGGCTCGCGTTCAGCGAGCCGTCATCGTTGTGGTTGGGCAGGTTGAGGATGAGGTCGATCGATTCCGTCTTGGTGACGACGTAGCCGTTGCCCTGCTGGGCGACCGTCAGGGCCTTGATGCTGCCGAACCGCTCGGCAACGTAGAGTCGTCCGTCCGGCCCCCATTGCAGAGCCGAGGCCAGCCCCGAGTAACCGGCAAGTGTTGACTGAGAAAACGTGACGTCGGCCATGATCATCCCCACTCGCGCCAGACTTGAGATCAGACTCAACATCAGACTCAACATCAGACTTGGGGCCGACCGTATCCGCGCCCGATCCGGGCTTCATGCGCGCAGCGGTATTCCGCGGCGCTCTTCCGGGCTAGGGCGGTCTC
Organism: Methylobacterium sp. AMS5; assembly: GCF_001542815.1. Taxonomy (GTDB): domain Bacteria; phylum Pseudomonadota; class Alphaproteobacteria; order Rhizobiales; family Beijerinckiaceae; genus Methylobacterium. The sequence goes on along the minus strand of NZ_CP006992.1, from coordinate 4,433,926 downwards.
CACCGAAGTGGATGCCAGTTCAGCGAAAGAGCCGGCCTCGGAACAAGGAGTAAGAGCCGCTCTCGATCGTACCATTCCGGGCACGGAGCATTTGGGCATCGTCTCGCCGAACGTGCTCTGGACGAGGCGCAGGTGCAGGTTTTCGGGCGCGGCCTCGGATTCAGGGCATTTGCCGGAGTGCCGCCCTCGTCGTCCCTGTCAGCATTCCGGGGGGTTCCGGCTCGCGCGACGCGGCTTTCGCCTGGGGGACCGCGCCATCACCGGCCGAAGAAAGCGCGAGCTGGGATCACCGAGCCCAGCTCGCGATCGAGGAGGACGGGCCGCGTTTTCGCGTGGCCGGCGGCGGCCGGCATGCGCTCAGATGTAGTGGCGGTAGACGATGGAACGGGTCGTCTCGTCGCCATCGCCGTCGCGGTCGGCATTCGCCGTTCGGCCGGCCGACAGGCCGATCACCGAGACGAGCGCGAGGGAAATCACCTTCGGCGAGAGGCGGACGACATGGTGCGCTGCGGATGCAAGGCCACGCGCGAACCGAAGCAGAATCGTCATGCGCAGGATCTCCCTTCGCCGGCACGCGTGCCACGATGCCCCATCGGTGATGCCGCTTTGTGTCGGAAATCGGCTGGACGTCGCATCGGAGCGCCACCGCCCGATCGAACGGGCGGCGATGCCACGGCGTCAGGACGCGGGACGAAGACGCCCGAACGCCCAGGCGCCGAAGGCAAGAGCCCCCACGGGGGCAAGAAGAAGAGCAATCACGGTCAGCATGCTTGTCATAGGGTCGGCCTCCCTCACCGAATTGGCTCGCCTCCCGATCGCCTGAGATCGTAGAGCCGTTGCGAGCCCCTAACATGAAATATGGTTCAGGTCTTTGGCGCGGCCAATCACTATTACGCCAGGCCGTGCGCCGGATTGCGGGCCATGCCCATCGCGCCGTCGCGGCATCCCGCACCGGCTGCGCTCGAGCGCCCTGGTCCGACTGGGCGCCCCGCAGCCGGGACGGGACGCGAAATCCGGCGCATGTCCCGATTTGGCACGAAACACGGTGGCATCCCGCTCGCACCGGGGAGCGGAGCCGTATCGAGTGAGCCGTCGATGTTTCCCAAACTCGTCGGATCCGCAGCCCTCCTCGCGGCCGGATCCGTCCTTCTTCATAGCTGGGATGCGCCGCGCTGGGCGATGACCGCGCTGTGCGTGATCGGCACCGTCGTGGCCGTGCTGTCGCTTGCTCCCATTCTGGGGCAGCCGATCGCTCCGGCTGCGGTGATGCCCGCCGCCGAGCGGCTGAAAGGCCCGGCTCCGGTCTTCGAGGGAATCTGGGATCCGATCGAGCGCCGGCAGATCTTGAGCGAAGCGGACCGAACGGATCTGTAGCGCGTCGCCCCGAGCCCGTGATCCGAACCGTGCGACCGATGCAGAACCGCAACAGAACAGGAAAATATCAGATAGTAAAAACGGTTGCACGCAAACATAATCGAGCGTTCAAGTATTTGTATTTATAACAGTTATAAAACATATATCTTGCATGCATCATTCGGTGCTTGTCATACGCGGGGCACAAATCGTTGTGTCTTCTTGGGTTTTTATAACCTAAGTTAAAAGCGTACCGGAAAAGATGTTCGAAGATCGCGCCGTTTCCGCTCGGCCGGCTCCGCGTGCGGGCCGGATCTCACGCCTGCTTGCCTCGACATTTCTGTCAGGAACGGCCCTGCTCGGCCTCGCCGTGCCGGGCCTCGCACAGGAGGCGGCCGGCGCCGTCGAACTGTCCGAGTTGAGCGTGACCGGCGAGGGCCGCGGCGCCACACTCGGCGGCGCGCTGTACGGCCCCGGCGGCGCCTCGGGCGCGGTGCCGGGCTACGTCGCCAGCCGCAGCACCGTCGCCACCAAGACCGACACGCCGATCCTGGAGACGGCCCAGTCGATCTCCGTCATCGGCCGCAAGCAGATCGAGGACCAGAACGCGCTCAGCATTAACCAGGCGCTGCGCTACACCCCAAGCGTCACCACCGAGCAGCGCGGCGGCGCCGGCTCGAGCCGCCTGGAGCAGTTCCTGATCCGCGGTTTCACCGCGCCGGTCTTCCTCGACGGTATGGCGCTGCTCGGGGGACGCGACGCCAACGCCACGATCGATCCCTACCGGCTGGAGCGCATCGACGTCATCAAGGGCCCGGCCTCGGTGCTCTACGGACAGTCGGGTCCGGGCGGCATCGTCAACCTCGTGTCGAAGGTGCCGCAATTCGTCCGGCACGGCGAGGTCTTCGTCCAGGGCGGCGGCTTCAGCGAGGTGCGCGGCGGCGTCGATGTCGGCGGCCCGATCCCATCCGACGTGCCCTGGCTCGCCGACCAGTTCGCCTACCGCATCGTCGGTTTCGGCTGGAACGGCGACGGCCCCGTGGACACGACGCGGGTCGAGCGGGCGCTGATCAACCCGAGCCTGACCTGGCGGCCCTCCGCCGACACCCAGCTCACGCTCATCGGCAACTACCAGCGCGATCCGTTCTCGGGCTTCTACGGCGGCTTCCCGGCGGTGGGCACGGTGTTCCCGCGCAACTTCGGCAACGGCGTCATCGGCCGCCTGCCGGTGAACTTCTACGACGGCGACCGCGGCGTCGAGCGCTCGGACCGGACCCAGGCCTCGATCGAGTACCTGTTCGATCACCGCTTCAGCGAGAACCTGCGCTTCCACTCGGCCGGGCGCTACCTGCGCACCCAGGGCGATTACCGCAGCGTCTACAGCGCCTTCAATCCCCGCAATGGGCCGTTCGCCTCGGGCCCGCTGATTCCGCGCGCCGTCATCGCAGCCAACGTGGCGGCGGAAGCCTACACGATGGACAGCAACTTCGTCGCCAACTTCGACACCGGCTTCATCGCCCACACCGCCCTGCTCGGCGTCGATCACCGCACCTTCAGCACCCGGACCAGCGGCTCCCCGTTCCCGGATGCGCCGGACCTGAACGTGCTGGCGCCGAACTACGACATGAACATCGCGGTCCCGGCCTTCAACACCGTTTCGCGGGTCGATGCGCAGCAGACCGGCGTCTACTTCCAGGATCAAATGAAGTTCGACCGCCTCGTGCTGACGCTGGGCGGGCGCTACGACGTCGCGCGCCAGACGGGGCCGACCCGCTCCTTTGCCGCGAACGGAACCAGCACCCTGACGCTCCAGAACGCGCCGGCCGACGCCTTCACCGGCCGGGCGAGCCTGCTCTACCTGTTCGATTCGGGCGTGGCGCCGTACGTGTCCTACAGTCAGGCCTTCGAACCGATCGTCGCGGGCCGCGTGTTCGATCCGGCCTTCGGCACCGTCGGCCGCGTGCCCGATCCGCAATTGAGCGACCAGTACGAAGCCGGCATCAAGTACCAGCCGCCGGGCACCGACATCCTGCTCACCGCCGCCTTCTTCGACATCCGCCAGTCGAACCGCACGACCGCGGACCCGGCGCGCCAAGGCTTCGTCGTCCAGACCGGTCAGGTCGGCGTGCAGGGCATGGAGTTCGAGGCGCGGGTGAACCTCACCGAGGGCGTCACCCTGGTCGGCGGCTTCTCGCTCCTCGACATCCGCAACGTCCGGGACGACGGCCGAACCGCCAACGACCTGACCCCGGGTCAGACGGTGCCGCTCCAGGGCCGCAGCCCGGTTCTGGTACCGGATTCCACCGCCTCGCTGCTGGCGACCTACCGCTTCAGCGAGGGGCCGCTCCTCGGCCTCGAAGTCGGCGGCGGCGTGCGCTACCTCGGACCGTCCTGGGGCGATGCGGCCAACACCTTCAAGGTGCCGGCCAGCGTGCTGGTCGACGCCACGCTCAACTATGAGCTGAAGTACCTCGACGCGACGCTCCAGGGCTTCTCGATGCAGGTGAACGCCAACAACCTCCTCGACGAGCGCTACGTCAGCGGCTGCAACGGCTACACCAGTTGCTATTACGGCCTGCCGCAGACCGTCTATGCAACCTTGCGCTATCGCTGGTAGGAGGCCGGCATGGCTTCGCAAGGCAATGCGCAAGGCAGGACGAGGGCGCTTGAGCGGGTCTCCGTGGCCGGAAGGGTCGTCCTGGCCGCGGGCGGCGGCTACGGGATCGCCGCGCTCGCCACCGCGCTGCTGTCGCTGACCCTGCCGATGGCGCGCTCCGAGGCGGTGGCGACGGCGACCCTGCTCAGCTTCGCCGTGATGGCGGGCATCGTCATACTCGTCTTCGCGACGCGCACGCTGCTGCGGGCGCTCCTCACCGTGGCCGGCACGGCCGTCGTGCTCGGCGCCCTCCTCTGGTTGGCGATGGGAGGATCCGCGCCATGAAGGGAAGCTTCCGCCAGTCGATGGCGTGGCTGCACACGTGGTCCGGCCTGATCGTGGGCTGGGTGCTGTTCGCGATCTTCGTCACCGGCACCGCGAGCTACTACCGGCCGGACATCTCCCGCTGGATGCGCCCCGAATTCACGCGAGCCGAGCCGCTGGAGGCTGCCGCCCTCGGGGCGGCGGCCGAGCATGCGGTGGCCTATCTCGGCCAGCACGCGACCAAGGCCCGAACCTGGTTCGTCGGCCTGCCGCAGCCCGACAACCCGGTGCTCGACCTGTTCTGGCGCACCCGGCCGGGCGAGCGTCCGGGCCACGTCCTGCTCGATCCGCGGACCGGAACCGAGTCCACCGTGCGCGATACGCAAGGGGGCGACTTCCTCTACCGCTTCCATTTCGAGCTGCACATGCCGCCGCTCTGGGGGCGCTGGGTCGTCGGGTTCTGCGCGATGATCATGCTGGTGACGCTGATCTCCGGCATCGTCACCCACAAGCGGATCTTTGCCGACTTCTTCACCTTCCGCCGCGACAAGGCGCCCCGGCGCAGTTGGCTCGACGCCCACAACGTCACCGGCGTGCTGGCGCTGCCGTTCCACGTGATGATCACCTATACCGGGATCATCACCCTCGCGACGTTCTACATGCCCTGGGGCGTGAACACCGCCTACAAGGGCAACGCCCAGACCTTCTTCACCGAGGCGAACTGGATCACGACGCCGCGCCCGCCCGCGAAGCAGGCCGCCGCGCTCGCCCCGCTCGGGCCGATCGTGGCGCGGGCGGTCGCGGCCCGGCCGGAGCCGCTGGAGCGGCTCACGATCGTCAATCCGGGCGACGCCAACGCCACCGTGGTCGCGGTGTTCGAGGAGCCGCACGGCCTCTCGCACGAGCATCCGCAGATCGCCTTCGACGGGGTGAGCGGCGCGATCCTCGAGGTCCGCGACGGCGGCCTCAAGCCCGCGGCCAAGACCTTCACGGTGATGACCGGCCTGCACGAGGCGCATTTCGCCGGCACCCTGCTGCGGCTGGTATTCTTCCTGTGCGGGATCATGGGCTGCGCCATGGTCGCGACCGGCGTCGTGCTCTGGTCGCTGGCCCGCCTGCCGAAGGCGGGGGAGCGGCCCTTCTTCGGCCTGCGGCTGGTCCAGGCGCTGAATGTCGGCAGCATCGCCGGCCTGCCGGCGGCCATCGCCTGCTTCTTCATCGCCAACCGGCTCCTGCCCGTCGGCCTCGCCGGGCGCGAGGATTGGGAGATCCGCGTCTTCTTCGGCGCCTGGATCGTCGCGGCCCTGGTGCCGCTCGTCCGTCCGCAGCGCCGGGCGTGGTGCGAGGGTCTGGCCGCCGTGTCGGTGCTCTGCGTCGCGGTGGTCGCAGCCGACATCCTGACGATCCCCGGCCATCCCCTGCGGCTGGCTGGCGGCGACCCGCTCTTCGTGTGGTTCGACGGGGCGATGCTGCTGCTCGCAATGCTGTTCGCCGTCGCCGCCCGCAAGATCCTGCGCTACGAGGCACCCAAGCGGGCTGCGAAGCCGGCCCCGGTTCCCGCCTCCCCCGCCCGCCAGCCCGCGCGGCGCCCTGAGCCGACCCACGCATGACGCCCCTCGTCCTGGCCGTGAACCTGTCCTTGAGCTTCGCCGGCCTCGCCGCCCTCTGCCTCAGCCTGAACCGGCACCACGCGGAGGTCTTCGAGCGCAAGGCGGAGCGGGCGGCGATGCTGCGCCTGCGTCTCTTCGGCTGGCTCGCGATCGCCCTGTCCCTGGTCGTCGCGGGGCTGTGGGAGGGCTGGGCCTTCGGCCCCGTGCAGTGGATCGGCGCGCTCACCGGGGCGGCGCTCGGACTGGTTCTGCTCCTCTCCTACCGCCCGCGCTACGTCGCCCCCGCCGCGCTCGCCGCCCTCGTCGCGGCGGCCCTGCCGCTGGCGGTTCTCGCCGCCGCGGCCTGATGCGCCCGCTGCCGCCGCCCCAGGCGCTCGCCCTTGCGAGCCGCCTGCTCGCCGCGCACGGCTTTCGCGAGACCGCCCGCAATGCGCGCGGCGACAGCCTCTATCTCGCCCGCGGCGAAGGGCCGGAGCGGCTGCGCCTGTCGAACCATGCCCGCACGCCCAAGCAGCGGCGGGTCCACCCGGAGGTGATGGCGAGCCTCGTAATCCGCGCGCCGAAGACGGAGGCGCAGGTCGCCGCCCTGGTGGAAGCCGCCCTGCGCGACTTCGCGGGCGGGCTCGCGCGGCGGTGCAAGCACCTGACAGGGCCGCACTGACCCGGTGCCGCGTACGCGGCTCGACGCTTTCCGGTCGGCGATGGCGCCGAGGCGCGACGCAGCGAATCTATGCTGGACATAAGCTTGGCAGTCTGGTCTTTCCCAAATCAGAGGTGCGTGCGCGATGTGCTGTCTTATCGGCGCGCCAAGCCAAAGACGACAGGAGAATGGGCTTGGCTCTGCCAATCGTTTTCAACAACACAGTGTTCCGCGCAGGACAGTCCGGAGGCGCAACCCAATCAAACAGCAATAGCACGAGCTTTTCCGTCGATGCGATCAGCAGAGATTCCAATGTCGTCGTCAACGGAACCATATCGAACCCCAACGATCCGGTAACTTTCGTTATCAATAGATTTGGATTCGAGAGCAGCGCAACTTATTACGCGACCAATTTCGACGATCCAAGCCTAATCGTGCTCGCAAGCCAGCCGAACGGAGCCGGCGGCGCCAGCAGCTACATCATTCTGTCGAACAGCCCGCTCACGCCCGGACAGGTCGTCAACGTGAGCAATGCGTCCCTGGGCGACTACAACGTCCTCTGTTTCGGCTCGGGCACCCACATCCTGACCGAGCGCGGCGAGGTGGCCGTCGAGGATCTGCGCGAGCGGGACGTCGCCGTCACCGCGTCCGGCGCGCGCCGGACGATCACCTGGATCGGCCATCGCGTCCTCGACGGCGGCGGCAGGGCCCTGCACCACGACCGGCAGCCCGTCCGCGTGCGCGCGGGTGCCTTCGGCGGCGGTCTGCCCAAGCGCGATCTCTTCCTCTCGCCGGGCCACCCGGTTCTGGTCGGGGCCGATGCCGACAACGAGGGCGGCGTGCTCGTGCCCGTCATGTGCCTGATCAACGGCACCACGGTCACCCGTGAGCCGGTCGCCAGCGTCACCTACTGGCACGTCGAACTCGACAGCCACGACATCCTGCTCGCCGAGGGCCTGCCGGCTGAGAGCTACATCGACGGCGGCGACCGCGCCTTCTTCTCGGAAGCCTCCGACCACGCCCTGCACAACCCCGACTTCATGCCCGCGGGCTGGGGCGCCCGCTGCCGGCCGGTCGCAGTGGATGGGCCTCAGGTCGAGGCCGAACGCCTGCGCCTCGGCACCGTCTTCGCCGCCATCCTGAACCGGCACGGCGCATGGTCGGACGGAGCGCTGGCGCTGTAGGCCGGCGGGACGCCACCCGCGGGATTGCGCGCCCCGAGCGTCACGGCACGAGGCGGCGACGGCCCGCATCACAGGCCGGCGCTCGCTCGGAGCACCCGGCGGCGCTCCGCGGGCAGTTCGAACACCCCGGACCACAGGCCGAGACGGCGGCCCCAGGCGCGGCGGTCTTGGTCGGCGTAGTCGGCCGAGACGCTGCGGTCGGCCACAGCGTATCCGCTGGCGACCATCCAGGCAGCGAGATCATCCTCCCCGAGGCGACACACGACGCCGGCGCGGCCGTCCGCGGCGGCGCGCGGCTCGCAGGCGAGAGCGTCGCTCCCGATCCGCGCCGCCAGGGCGGCGGCAGCCACGCGGCCGCAAGGATAGCCGCGCTCGTGCCCGTCGAAGCAGATCTGGTCGAGGTCGGGGGCGTCGATGCCGTGGAGGCGCAGGCGCCGGCCGCCGATCTCGATCGTGCTCCCGTCGATCACCGTGGCCGGGCCGCTTACGGTCGCGGGCGTGGCCTCGCCCGCGCGGGCCGGGGCCACCTGGAATCCGGCCAGCAGGGCCAGCGCGGGAACGAGGAGCGCGGCGAGCAGGCGGCGTGGGCCCGGCCCTTCCGGGGGACGATCCCCATTGGATCGGGCGGGGCTGACGATGGTGCCGGCGAGGCAGGCCGCGTAGATCAGCAGGATGGTGGCGGTGAGCGACATCGGGATGGGCCTCGCGGGGAGAGGGCGGTCGGCGCGCCGCTCAGAGCCGCTGCGCCGTCGATGCCGCCTTCTCGCAAACCCGGCGGCGCGCGAGCCTGACGCCGCCTGTCAGCCTCGCGTCAGCCGGGCTCAGGCATCTCCGCGTCGCGCCATGGTTCGTGCCCCGATGTTCCCTTTCCCGCTTCGCCCGTTCCTTCTCGCGCTCGTCGCGCTGATCCCGGCCCTGAGTGCCGGGCCTCTGGGCGCCGTGCCCGCGCGGGCCGACGACGACGGCGAGCGGGCGCGCCGCGCCCTGGAGCGCGGCGAGATCCGCCCCCTCGATGCCGTCCTGGCCGCCGCCCGCGCCGCCGTGCCGGGGGACGTGGTGGCGCTCGACCTCAAGCGCGACGACGGGCGCTGGCTCTACAAGCTGCGCATCCTCGGCACCGACGGGCGCCGCCGCGACGTGAAGATCGATGCCAGTTCCCTCAAGCTCCTCGACGTGGACGACGATGACTGAGGCCGACCTGCTTCCGGGGACGACATGCGCATCCTCGTCGTAGAAGACGAGCCGCGCATCGCGGCCGACATCAGCGAGGGTCTGGAGCGGGCCGGCTACGTCGCCGAGATCGTCGGCGACGGCGAGGCGGCGTGGTTCCGGGCCGAGACCGAGACTTACGACGCCATGGTGCTCGACCTCGGCCTGCCGCGGCTCGACGGCCTCGGCGTGCTGCGCCGCCTGCGCGGGGCCGACGTCGCCCTGCCGGTGCTGATCCTCACGGCCCGCGACGGCTGGCGCGAGCGGGTCGAGGGGATCGACGCGGGCGCCGACGACTACCTCGTCAAGCCGTTCCGGATGGAGGAGCTGGTGGCGCGGCTGCGCGCCATCCTGCGCCGCACCGCCGGCCACGCCTCTCCCGTCCTGCGGGCCGGCGCGGTCGAACTCGACACCCGCACCCGCGCGGTCTCGGTGGCGGGCCGCGAGGCCGACCTCACCGCGCTCGAATACCGCCTGCTCGCCTTCCTGCTCCACCGCCAGGGGCAGGTCGTGGCGGCGGGCGAGCTGCTCGACCATCTCCACGGCAGCGACAGCGACCGCGAGGCCAACGCGCTGGAGGCTCTGCTGACCCGGCTGCGGCGCAAGCTCGGCCCCGGCATCATCGAGACCCGCCGCGGCCACGGCTACCTCGTGCCGTCCGATCCGCCGTGAACAGCGGCTCGCTGCGCCTGCGGCTCGGGCTCGCCGCCGCCGGGCTGATCGCCCTGGCGCTGGTGCTGGCCGGGATCGGGCTGACGCTGATCTTCGACCGGGTGCTCGACGCCCGCACCGCCGACGGCCTCGACCGCACTGCCAAGCTCATCGCCGGGCAGGTCGCCCTGGCGCCGGACGGGGCCCCGACCCTGCCGCGCGAGCCGCCGGATTCGCGCTTCTCGACGCCCTATGGCGGCCTCTATTGGCAAGTCGAGCGTGCCGGCGGCACCGCCCTGCGCTCGCGCTCGCTCTGGGACCGGAGCCTCGGCACGCTTCCCGACACATCGGAGGAGCCGGCGGTCGGCGACCTCGCCGGGCCGGACGGCGGCCGGCTCATCGCCGTGACCCGGCGGGTCTCGATTCCGGGCCACGGCGGCGCGGTGGCGCTCGCCGTCACGGTGGCCGAGGATCGCCGCGACCTCGCCCAGAGCCGCGCCACCTTCCTGCGCCTGCTGGTGCCCTCGCTCGGCGCGCTGTTCGCGGCTCTGACGCTCGCCATGTCGCTGTTCGTGCGCCGGGCACTGGCACCCTTCCGGACCCTGCGGGCGGATCTCGCCGCGATCCATGCCGGGACGCAGGCGCGGCTGCCCGACACCTTTCCCGAGGAGGTGCGCCCGCTGGTGGCCGATCTCAACCGCCTGCTCGACGCCCAGGAGCGCGACCTGGAGCGGGCGCGCACGGGCGCCGGCGACATGGCCCACGGCCTCAAGACCCCGCTGGCGGTGCTCGACGCGCTGGCCCGCCGCACGGAAGCCGCCGACCCCACCCTGGCGGCGGAGATCGCCGAGCAGGCGCACGCCATGGGCCGGCAGGTCGAGCGCACGCTCGCCCGGGCGCGGGCGGCCTCGGGGGGGCTGCGGCGGCGCGCCTGCCCGGTCGGACCGGCACTGGGACGGATCGTCGGCGCCCTCAAGCGCCTGCCCGAGGGCGAGGCCCTGCGCTGGGAGATCGCGGTCCCGGAAAACCTCGCCTTCCCCGGCGACGAGGGCGACCTCACCGAGATCCTGGGCAACCTCCTCGACAACGCCCGCAAATGGGCCCACCGCCGCATCCGCGTCTCGGGACGCGCGGAGGGGGGCGAACACCGTCTGGTGCTGGAGGATGACGGCCCCGGCATGAGCGAGGCCGCAATCGCCGGCATCGCCCGCGGCCGGCGCTGGGACGAGACCCGGCCCGGCACGGGCTTCGGCATCGCCATCGCCCGCGACCTCGCGGAGGGTGTCGGCGCGCGGATGCGCCTCAGCCGCTCCGAACTCGGCGGCCTTCGGGTGGAGATGAGCTGGCCGGTTCCGGCGGCCTGAGGCCGATGCCGGAGCGATGCCGTCAGGCGGCCTGGCCGAGGGCGCCGAGCAGGTCGGAGCGGCAATAGGGCTTCGGCAGGAAACCCGCATCGGGCAAATCGTCGGCGCGCGGCCGGACCCGGCCCGAGGTGACGACGAGGCGGATATGCGGCCAGCGCGCCCGCACCCGCGCAGCCAGGGTCAGCCCGTCCATCGAGCCCGGCATGTCGATGTCGGTGAACAGGGCGCCGAAGGCCTGCGCCCTCCCCTCCAGGAGTTGCAGGGCCGCGTCGGCGTCCGGCGCTTCGGCCACCGGCAGGCCGGCATCCTCCAGCATGTCCACGGCCACCATGCGCACGAAGCACTCGTCCTCGACGACGAGGATGCGGCGCGCGGAGGACGGATCGGTCGGCTCGGACAGACAGGGCATTGGGGTGAAGCGCGCTGCAGAGGGTTGATGGGACACGGCTTTCCTCAAAGTGCCCGCGCGGCGATTGGTTTCAGCGGAGCCGTAGAAGATTCGAAGAAATATCGGCCGCGAACCACGGCTCGGGGAGCCTGCCGGGCGCTCGCCGGGCCGTGTATTGCCACCCCCTGGCCTTTGCATTACGGGAGCCGTGCAACGGGTGATCGAGGCCCGCCATGACGCCTTCATGACGACGCCCTTGCCTCACGACGCCTCCGCCCCCTCCCGTCGGCGCCTGCGACCGGCGCCGCTGCCGGCGCCCGCCCTCTTCCTCGTGTCCCGGCCGCAGCGCTCCCCATCACGATCCCGCGCCTGGATAGCGGACCGGACGGGTTGCCCCCGATGACGGCCGGGGAAGAAACCGTGCTGGAGACCTGCCTTGGCGTCTGAATCCGCGAGCCCGCCCGAAGGCACTCCCAAGGACGCTTCGAAGGGCGCATCCAAGAGCGCATCCACGAGCGCCCCCGCGCTCGCGAAAGTCGCCACCGGCATCGACGGCTTCGATACCATCACCTTCGGCGGCCTGCCGAAGGGGCGGCCCTCGCTGGTCTGCGGCGCGGCCGGCTGCGGCAAGACGCTGTTCGCCACCACCTTCCTCGTCAACGGCGCGACCCGCTTCGGCGAGCCCGGCGTGTTCATGAGCTTCGAGGAGCGCGCCGAGGATCTCGTCGCCAACGTCGCCTCCCTCGGCTACGACCTCGACGGGCTGGTGGCGCAGGGCAAGCTCGCCATCGACCACGTCCGCGTGGAGCGCAGCGAGATCGAGGAGACCGGCGAGTACGACCTCGAAGGCCTGTTCATCCGCCTCGGCTTCGCGGTGGATTCGATCGGCGCCAAGCGCGTCGTGCTCGACACGATCGAGACCCTGTTCGCGGGCTTTTCCGACGAGACGGTGCTGCGGGCCGAACTCCGCCGCCTGTTCGGCTGGATCAAGGACCGGGGGCTGACCGCGATCATCACCGGCGAGCGCGGCGAGGGCCAGCTCACCCGCCAGGGGATGGAGGAATACGTCTCCGACTGCGTGGTGCTGCTCGACAACCGCGTCGAGGACCAGATCACGACCCGGCGCCTGCGCGTGGTGAAGTATCGCGGCTCGGCCCACGGCACCAACGAGTACCCGTTCCTGATCGATGCCGAGGGCATCAGCGTCCTGCCGGTTACCGCGGCCGACCTCGACTACACCATCGCCGAGGGCGTGGCCTCCACCGGCATCCCCGGCCTCGACGCGATGCTCGAACCCGGCGGCTTCCACCGCGGCACCAGCATCCTCGTGTCGGGCCAGTCCGGCACCGGCAAGACCATGATCACGTCGAGCATGATCGACGCGGCCTGCGCGCGCGGCGAGCGCTGCATGTCCTTCGTGTTCGAGGAGAGCGCCGACCAGATCATCCGCAACGCCCGCTCGATCGGCCTCGACCTCGCCCGCCATGTCGAGGCGGGCCTGCTGCGGTTCGAGGCGGCGCGTCCGAGCCTCTACGGCCTGGAAATGCACTTGGCGCGCATGCACCGGGACATCGATCGCTTCGCGCCCTCCGTGGTGGTGGTCGATCCGCTCTCGGCGCTGCGGGGCCCGCCGGCCGAGCTTCAGGCGACGATGCTGCGCATGGTCGACATGCTGAAGAGCCGCGGCATCACCGCCGTGTTCACCAGCCTGCGCGAGGACGGCAGCCTCGACCACGACAGCAATATCGGCGTCTCCTCGCTGATGGATGCCTGGATCAAGCTCCTCAACATCGAGGCCAACGGCGAGCGCTCGCGCACGCTCTACGTCATCAAGGCCCGCGGCATGCGCCACTCGAACCAAGTGCGCGAGTTCAGTATGTCGAGCGACGGCATCACCCTCGTCGAGGCCTATATCGGCCCGGCGGGCGTGCTGACCGGCACCGCCCGCATCGTGCAGGAGACGGAGGAAGCCGCCGCCGTTCTGCGCCGCGAGCAGGAGAGCCGCCGACGGCGGCGCGAGGCGGAGCGGCGGCGCCAGTCGCTGGAGCGCCAGATCGACGAACTGCGCGCCACCCTGGAAACCGCGGCGGAGGAAGAGGCGGTGCTAGCGAGCGAGGACGAGATGCGCGAGGCGATGCTGACCAGCGAGCGGCGCATCCTCTCCACCCGCCGGGGAGGCACGCAATGAGCGGCTCCGAACCAACCGAGGATGGACTCGACGCCGGCGGCCCGGTGGACGAGGGCCATTACCACCTGCGCCTCTACGTCGCCGGACAGACTGCCAAGTCGCTGACGGCGATGGCCAACCTCAAGCGTTTCTGCGAGGAGCACCTCGCCGGGCACTACGACATCGAGGTCATCGACCTGATGAAGAACCCGCAGCTCGCGGTCGGTGACCAGATCCTGGCAATCCCGACCCTGGTGCGTCGCCTGCCCGCGCCGCTCAAGCGCATCATCGGCGACCTGTCCAACACCGAGAAGGTGCTGGTCGGCCTCGATATCCAGCCCCAGAACCTCGCAGAAAAAAGTCCCGCAGCGAAGGCGGACAGCGTTTGAGCGGCGGGGACATCACGGCCCACGGGGAGGCCGGGCGCACCCGGCTGCGCCTCTACGTCGCCGGCACCTCGCCGCGCTCGACCCGCAGCATCGAGAGCGTGCGCCGCCTGTGCGAGCATCGGCTCGGGGGCGCGTGCGACCTCGAAGTGGTCGACATCTACCAGCAATCGGCGCTTGCGGGCGCCGACGGCGTGGTCGCGGCGCCGACCCTGATACGGCTCTCCCCCCTCCCCGCCCGGCGCATCACCGGCGATCTGAGCGACGAGCGGCATGTCCTCGACGGGCTTGGACTCGAAGGGCTTGGACTCGACGGGGCCGCCGATGAGCGCTGAGCCCGCCGCCACGGCTTTGGACGCGGCGCAGGCGCGCATCCGCGCGCTGGAAACGCGGCTGGAGGAGGTCGAGGATACCCTCGCGGCGATCCGCCGGGGGGATTTCGATGCGATCGTGGTCGAAGGTCCGGGCGGCGAGCGGCTGGTCTATACCCTGGAGAATGCCGACCGGCCCTACCGGGTGCTGATCGAGCAGATCCAGGAGGGCGCCTTCACCCTCGGGCCGGACGGGACGCTGCTCTACTGCAACCGCCGGCTCGCCGAGACCCTGGGCACGCCGCAGGAGCGCCTGATCGGCCAGTCCTTCGCGCGCTTCGCCGCCGGGGGCCAGGACGCGGCGCTCGCCGCCCTGATCGCGCAGGCGGCGCAGATGCCGGCCCGCGGCGAGATCGCCCTGTGCGGCGAGGCGGGAGTCGAGCGCCCGGCCTACCTGTCGCTGAGCCGCCTCGACGGCGACGGCGACACCCTTCTCCTTTGCGGCGTGATCACCGACCTCACGGCGGAGCGGCTGCGCCTGCACGAACTCGCCGAGGCCAACGAGCGCCTGCGCGCCGAGGTGGCCGAGCGCGAGCGGATCGAGGAGGCCCTGCGCCAGAGCCAGAAGATGGAGGCGGTGGGCCAGCTCACCGGCGGCGTCGCGCACGACTTCAACAACCTGCTCACGGTCATCAAATCCTCCACCGACCTGCTCAAGCGCCCCGACCTCGCCGAGGAGCGCCGCCGCCGCTACGTCGATGCCATCTCCGACACGGTGGCGCGCGCGGCCAAGCTGACCGGCCAGCTCCTCGCCTTCGCCCGGCGCCAGGCGCTCAAGCCCGAGGTGTTCGATGCCGGCCGCGGCGTCGCCTCGGTGGCCGACATGGTCGGCACGCTCACCGGCGCGCGCATCCAGGTGAAGACCCTGATCGAGCCCTGCTTCGACGCCGCCGGCGAGCCCTTCGCCTGCCTCGTGGAGGCCGATCCGAGCCAGTTCGACACGGCGCTGGTCAACATGGTCGTCAACGCCCGCGACGCCATGGAGGGCGAGGGCACGCTGACCATCCGCGTCGGCCATGCCGGGCAGATCCCGGCCCTGCGCACCCATCCGGCCGTGCCCGGCGACTTCGTCGCGGTGGCGATTTCCGACACGGGGACGGGCATCGCGCCGGCCGACCTGTCACGGATCTTCGAGCCGTTCTTCACGACGAAGGGCGTCGGCCAGGGCACCGGGCTCGGTCTCTCCCAGGTGTTCGGCTTCGCCAAGCAGTCGGGCGGCGACATCGCGGTGGAGAGCGTGCTGGGACAGGGCACGACCTTCACCCTGTTCCTGCCGCGGGCCAAGGTCGCCCCGACGATGGTCGAGTCCGCCGACGAGCCCGAGCCGCTGGCCCCCGGCCACGGCACCTGCGTGCTCCTCGTCGAGGACAACCGCGAGGTCGGCGCCTTCGCGACGCAAGCGCTGGCCGAACTCGGCTACGGCACCGTCTGGGCGATGGATGCGGAGCAGGCGCTGGCCGAACTCGACCGGACGCCGGAACGCTTCGACGTGGTGTTCACCGACGTGGTGATGCCCGGCATGAACGGGGTCGAACTCGCCCGCACGATCCGGGGGCGGACGCCCGGCATGCCGATCGTGCTCTCCTCCGGCTACAGCCACGTGCTGGCCGAGGACGGGCACCACGGCTTCCCGCTGCTGCACAAGCCCTACTCGGTGGAGGATCTCTCGCGCATCCTGCGCCGAGCGATCCAGCGGCGCGCCGTGCGAGCGCGATGATTTTCCCTTCGCCCGCAGCGGCTTGCGGAGCGGGCAAGAAAAAAGGCTCGGATTGCTCCGAGCCTTGAAGGGAAAAGGCCATTGGGGGCTGAACTGGCCTTCGTGATCGGACAATGCGCCGAAGGCCGTGTGGTTCCGAAAAAAAATTCAACGAAAAATCGTGCCGGTTTCAGCGCGGCGCCGCAGCCCGGCGCAGGCGGTCGTTGATCGCCTCGCCCAGCCCCTCCTCCGGCACCGGGACGATAGCGATGGTCGGTGCGCCCGAGGCGTCGAGCCGGCGCAAGGCCCCGAACAGCCGCGCGGCGGCCTCCGCCGGATCCCCGCGCTCGCTCAAGGATTCGACCGCTGCTGCATGGTCCAGCCCAGCGGGGCGGAAGGCCCCGAACAGCAGAACCGCCTCACTGGGCTCGATGGTCCTGGCATCGAGCCGCACCCCGGCCCGCGGCGCGTAGTGCGAGGCAAGCAGACCAGGGCCCACGGGCCGCGAGCCCGGATCACTGACTGCTTCGGGGGCAAAGCCCAGCACGGCAGCGATGGCCTCCCGCGTCACCCCGCCGGGGCGCAGCAGTCGGGGCGGGCCGCCGAGGCAGGCGACGACGGTGGATTCGACCCCGACCGGGCATTCGCCTCCGTCGAGCACGGCCGCGATGCGCCCGTCGAGATCGGTCAGCACATGGTCGGCGCTGGTGGGGCTCACCCGTCCGGAGCGGTTGGCCGAGGGCGCCGCCACCGGTCGCCCGGCCCGTTCCAGCAGCGCGCGGGCGATGTCGTGGGCCGGCACGCGGAGCGCCACGGAGTCGAGGCCGGCCCGAGCGAGATCGCAGACCGAGCCGCCGGGTGCCGCCGGCACCACCAGGGTCAGCGGCCCCGGCCAGAATGTTTCCGCGAGCCGGAGGGCGGCTTCGTCGAACACGCCCTCGGCCAACGCAGCCTCGGCGGTCGCGACATGGGCGATCAGCGGGTTGAAGCGCGGGCGGCCCTTGGCCGCATAGATCGCGGCCACCGCCTCCGGGTCGGTGGCATCGGCCCCGAGCCCGTAGACCGTCTCCGTCGGCAGGGCGACGAGACGCCCCGCCCGGAGCAGGGCGGCCGCTCGCGCGAGGCCGTCCGCGTCGGCCGCCAGGCGCAGCGTGGGGATGGTTGACGGTGGGGCGTCCATATCGGAGGGGATGCGAGGAAGAACGGCCGGCCGTAGACCCTTCAGCCGCAAGCCGTCAAACGGGATCGCCGCCCCCGGAAGGCGCGGCGGGAGGAGCGGTGAACCGGTCATGAGCTATCGCGCGCCCGTCGAGGAGATGGCCTTCACCCTCCGCCACGTCGCGGGGCTCGACGCCGTGCTGGCGCGCAGCGGCGCGGAGATCGGCCCGGAGGATGCGGTCGCCATTCTTGAGGAGGCGGGCCGGTTCGCCGGCAACGTCATCGCACCGCTCAACCGGATCGGCGACCGCCACGGCACGCCGTTCTCGGACGGGCACGTCACCACCGCGCCGGGTTGGGCGTCAGCCTACCGCGCCTTCGTCGAGGGCGGGTGGAACGGCGTGCTTGCTGACCCCGACTACGGTGGGCAGGGCCTGCCGCACCTGATCGCCGCCGCCTGCACCGAGATGTGGAACGGCGCGAACCTCGCCTTCGGCCTGTGCCCGATCCTCACCGTCGGCGGCATCGAGGCGCTGGCCGCCCATGGCTCCGACGACCTGAAGGGGCGCTACCTCGAAAAGCTCGTCTCGGGCGAGTGGACCGCGACCATGAACCTGACCGAGCCGCAGGCCGGCTCGGACCTTTCGGCGCTGCGCACCCGCGCCGAGCCCAACGGCGACGGCACCTACCGGATCACGGGCGCCAAGATCTACATCACCTACGGCGAGCACGACCTGGCCGGCAACATCTGCCACCTCGTGCTCGCCCGCCTCAAGGACGCCCCGGCCGGCACCCGCGGCATCTCGCTGTTCCTCGTACCGAAGGTGCTGCCGGACGGCACGCGCAACGACCTGCGGTGTTCGGGCCTCGAGCACAAGCTCGGCATCCACGCCTCGCCGACCTGCTCCATGGCCTTCGGTGACGCCGGCGGCGCGACCGGCTGGCTGATCGGCGAGGAGAACCGGGGGCTGGCCTGCATGTTCACGATGATGAACTCGGCCCGGCTCAATGTTGGCCTCCAGGGCGTGGGTGTGGCGGAAGCCGCCTATCAGAAGGCCCTCGACTACGCCCGCGAGCGCCGCCAGGGCCGGGCACCGGGCTCGCCCGAGCCGGTCAGCGCCATCGTGGCGCATGCCGACATCCAGCGCACGCTGCTGACGATGAAGGCCTACACGGCGGCGGCCCGCGGCATCTGCTACCTCACCGCGCAAGGCCTCGACGCCGCTGATGGACCCGAGGGAAAGGCGGCGCATGACCGCGCCTCGCTGCTGACGCCGGTGGCCAAAGCCTTCTCCACCGACATCGCCAACGAGGTGACCTCGCTCGGCGTGCAGGTCCATGGCGGCATGGGCTTCGTCGAGGAGACGGGTGCGGCCCAACTCATGCGCGATGCCCGCATCCTCGGGATCTACGAGGGCACCAACGGCATCCAGGCGATCGACCTCGTCACCCGCAAGCTGCCGCTGAACGGCGGTGCCACGGTCGGCGCGCAGATCGCTTCGATGCGGCGGGTGGCGGAGGGCCTGTTGAAGGACAGCACCCCCGGCTTCGGCCACGCGGCGGCGCGCCTGCGGGACGGCATCGGCAGCCTCGACCGGGCGACGAGTTTCCTGCTCAAGGCGCTCGCCTCGAACCGCCCGCAGGAGGCGCTCCCCGGTGCGACGCCGTATCTGCGCCTGTTCGGCCTCGTGCAGGGCGCGGCCTGCCTCGCGACGGCGGGGTTGGCTTCGAGCGCGGCCGTGAAGGCGGGCGAGACCGATCCGGCCCATGCCGCGCGCATCGCGCTCGCCCGCTTCTTCGCCGAGAACCTGCTGCCGGCGGCGGGCGGCCTGGAGCAGTCGATTCTGTCCGGGGGCGACTTCGCCGACGATCCGGCCTTCGCGCTCGCCGGGTGAGCGGTCACCCCGCCGTGGACGGTCCGTAGCCCGCGTAGAAGACGCGAACGGCTTCCGCGACCCGGTGCCGGATCTCGGCCTCGTCCGGTGCCGCGCCCGCATTGAACAGCAGGCGCGTCAGCATCCCGGCCTGGCAGAGCTGGAGGAAGTGCTTGGCGGCGAGATCGGTGTCGGCGACGGAGAGGCGCCCGGCCGAGACCTGGGCATCGAGATAGGCCTTGAGCCGCCCGACCCCGCAGGCGGGACCGGCCTCGTAGAAGGCTTGCCCGAACCGGGGAAATTTCTCGCAGGCGCCGATCACCATGCGGATGATCGAGACGTGCTCCGGCCGCGCCATCATCGTGAGATAGCTGGTGCCGAGCCGGGTCAGCACGGCGCGGACATCCGGGTCGTCCTCGTCGAGCCGGAACAGGTTCTCGGCCAAACCCGCCTTCGCCTCGGTGGTCAGGGCCTCGAACAGGGCTTCCTTGCTGTCGAAGTAGACGTAGAGCGTACCCTTCGAGACGTTCGCGGTCTTGGCGATCTCGCCCATGCTGGCCCCGTCGAAGCCGGAGGCCATGAACACCTGACGCGCGCCCTCCAGGATCTGCCGGCGCTTGTCGCTCTCGCCCGATGAGGTTGCTTGCGGGGCTACCGGCCCCCGTTCCTGTGTCGCCGCACCCACCATGGCCTGACCCGCTTACCCCAACTCGCCCGCATTGACCGAACCGTTCAGTCAGTGCTAGCTAGCTCTCCAATGAGGGCGGCGTCAACTCGGCCCGACGAATGACCGAACGGTTCGGTCAATACATGTCTGGGATGTCAGCCATGTCGCTGCGTGAGGATGCCGGCCGCTCCGAGGCCGCCCTTGAGACGGCCGAGGAGGAGCGGGCCGAGGCCGGCCGGGCAGCGGCCTTGCGACCCGCCCCGGTCGTCGCCGAGCCGGTGCCGCCCTCCCCCGCCAAACCCCGGCGTCCGCTGCGGCGGGCGGTGCTGGGCCTCGTGCTGTGCGCGGCGCTCGGCGGCGGCGCCTATGCCGGCTGGGACTGGTGGACGGTCGGGCGCTTTTTCGTCAGCACCGACGACGCCTACGTGCAGGCGGACATCTCGGTTCTGGCCGCCAAGGTGTCGGGCTATCTCGCGGCGGTGCCCGTGGTGAACGGGCAGGCGGTGAAGCGGGGCGACGTGATCGCCCGGCTCGACGACGGCGATTATCGCCTCGCCCTGAAGGCCGCGGAGGACAAGCTCGCCACGCAGGAGAGCACCATTACCCGCGTCGGCCGGCAGGCCGAGGCGGCGCAGGCGCAGGTGCTTCAGAGCGCGGCGCAGATCGAGGCCGCGAAGGCCGACGCCGTGCGAGCCGGCGCCGACTACGCCCGCGCCACGGGGATGCAGGCCGATTTCGTCGCGAAATCCCGTCTCGATCAGGCCAAGGCCGACCGCGACCGCACCGGGGCGGCGGTGAAGTCGGCCGAGGCCGCCCTCGTCGCCGCGCGGGCCAATGTCGAGGTGCTGCGGGCGCAGACGCGCGAGGCGGAAAACCTCGCCGCGGAGTTGCGCACGGCCGTCGACCGTGCCCGGCGCGACCTCGACTTCGCGGTGATCCGCGCGCCCTTCGACGGCGTCGTCGGCAACAAGGCCGTGGAGGCCGGCGCCTACGTCTCCCCCGGCTCGCGCATCGCCGCCCTGGTGCCGCTGCAGAGCGTGCGGGTCGATGCGAACTTCAAGGAGACGCAGCTCGCCCGCGTCCGGCCCGGCCAGGAGGTCCACATCCACGTGGACGCCTATCCCGACCGCGACATCGTCGGCACGGTGGAATCGCTCTCGCCCGCCTCCGGCTCGGTCTTCAGCCTGCTGCCGCCGGACAACGCCACCGGCAACTTCACCAAGATCGTCCAGCGCCTGCCCGTGCGCGTCCACGTGCCCGAGGATCTCGCCCGCGAGGGCCTGCTGCGCCCCGGCCTCTCGGTCGTGGTGAGGGTCGATACCCGCGAGGGCGCCGACGCGCCGGTGCAACGGCTCGCCGCCCGGCCCTGAGACTTTGGCCAGCCGAACAAGGCCTTCGATCCTGCCGAACCCCTCATCCTGAGCTGCCCGCGTCAGCGGGCCTTCGAAGGATCCTCCAGTTCCCGCACGATCCCTGGAACACCCTTCGAGGCCTCCACTTCGCGGAGGCACCTCAGGATGAGGGTGAGGAGGGGATCAATCGCATTCAAGACTTTCCGAGGCGCCCCATGGCCGCCAGCGCGACCCTCGCCGCAAGCCCTGCCGCCGACCCGCCCATCGACCGCCGCCGCATGGTGGCGTTCCTGTGCATGGTGTTCGGGATGTTCATGGCGATCCTCGACATCCAGATCGTCTCGGCCTCGCTCAACGAGATCCAGGCCGGCCTCTCGGCCTCCGGCGACGAGATCCCCTGGGTGCAGACGAGCTACCTCATCGCCGAGGTCATCTCGATCCCGCTCTCGGGCACCCTGTCGCGGGTGCTCTCGACGCGCTGGATGTTCTCGGTCTCGGCGGCCGGCTTCACGCTGATGAGCCTGATGTGCGCCACCTCCTCGTCGATCGGCGAGATGATCGTCTGGCGCGCGCTCCAGGGCTTCATCGGCGGCGGCATGATCCCGACCGTGTTCGCTGCGGCCTTCACGATCTTTCCGCCCTCGAAGCGCTCGATCGTCTCGCCGATGATCGGCCTCGTGGCGACGCTGGCCCCCACCATCGGCCCGACCATCGGCGGCTACCTCACCGACCTGTTCTCCTGGCACTGGCTGTTCCTCATCAACATCGTGCCGGGCATCTTCGTCACGATCTCGACCTTCCTCCTGATCGATTTCGACCGGCCGAATTTCGACCTGCTCAAGTCCTTCGACTGGGCCGGGCTCGCCTTCATGGCGGGCTTCCTCGGCTGCCTCGAATACGTGCTGGAGGAGGGGCCGAACCACGACTGGCTGCAGGACGAGGCGGTGTTCGTCTGCGCCATCGTCTGCGCCGTGTCGGGCTTGGCCTTCTTCGCCCGCGTCTTCACCGCGCGCCAGCCGATCGTCGACCTGCGCGCCTTCTCGGACCGCAACTTCGCCGCCGGCTGCGTCTTCAGCTTCGTGATGGGCATCGGCCTCTACGGCCTGACCTACCTCTACCCGGTCTATCTCGCCCGGGTGCGCGGCTACTCGGCGCTGCAGATCGGCGAGACGATGTTCGTCTCAGGCCTGTGCATGTTCGCCACCGCCCCGATCGCCGGAAAGCTCTCGGCCAAGCTCGATCCGCGCATCATGATGGCGATGGGATTCTCCGGCTTCGCGGTCGGCACCTGGATCGTCACCGGACTGACCAAGGACTGGGATTTCTACGAGCTGCTGTGGCCCCAGGTGCTGCGGGGCTGCTCCCTGATGCTGTGCATGATCCCGATCAACAACATCGCGCTCGGCACCCTGCCGCCGGAGCGGATGAAGAACGCCTCGGGCCTGTTCAACCTCACGCGCAACCTCGGCGGCGCGGTCGGCCTCGCCCTCATCAACACGGTGCTCAACGCCCGCTGGGACTTCCACCTCGCGCGCCTGCACGAGCGCTTCACCTGGGCCAACGGCGCCGCGCTGGAGCGCCTCGACGCCATGCGGCGCCAGTTCGAGGTGTTCGGGGGCGACGCCAACGGCATGGCGCTGAAGGCGCTCAACAACACCGTGCGGATTCAAGGCTTGGTGATGAGCTTCGAGGACGTGTTCCTCGTCCTCACGGTGCTGTTCCTGGCGATGGCCTGCGGCACCCCGCTCATCCGCCGCCCCCGCGCCGCGGCACCGGCCGGCGCGGGGCATTGAACGCGGCCCCATCCGCGGACACTTCGGAAGGCGGCCTTCAGGCCGCCTTCACCCCCGCGGCGCGGTCCGGGATGACGATGCGGAAGCGCGCGCCGTCCGTCGTCTCGTCGAGGCAGAGCGTTCCGCCGTTGAGGCGCACCAGCTCCGAGGCGATGGCGAGGCCGAGGCCCGTGCCGCCGGCCCGGGTCGAGCCCTGGAAGGCGGCGAACAGGTTCGCCTTGGCCCGCTCGGGCACGCCGGGTCCGTTGTCGGTCACGAGGACCGTGACCGAGCCCGAGCCGAGCGCGCCGCTCCGGACCCCCTCGATCAGCACGGTGCCGTCCGCGGTCTTGGCAGCGGCATGGGCCTGGACCGCGTTGCGCACGAGGTTGGTCAGCGCCCGCAGGAGCTGTTCGGGATCGACGTCGATCTCGAGATCCGGCGCCGCGCGCACCTCCACGCGGATGCGGGCCGCCGGCATCAGGTCGGCGAGGTCGGTCAGTTCCTCGAGCAGAGGGCCGAGCGCCACCATGCGCCGCTGCGGGTTCGGCTCCGTGGCGCGGCCATAGGCGAGCGTCGCCTCGCAGAAGCGGATCGCCCGGTCGAGGGTCTCCACGAGGCGCGGCGCGACGCGCTGCACCAGGGGATCGGAGACGCTTTCCAGGCGGTCACCGAGAAGCTGGGCGGTGGTCAGCAGATTGCGCAATTCGTGGTTGATCTTGCTCACCGAGAGGCCGAGCTCGGCCAGCCGCCGCCGCTGGCGCAGCTCGCCGCCAAGCGCCACCTGCATCCGGGCGAGCGCGTTCTCCGCCTCGCCGATCTCGTCGGTGCGCGCCGAGCGCCGGGCAACCCGGTCGGTCCGCTCGGGGTCGTCGGCGAAGGCGGCGATGTCGCGGGCGAGCCGGACCACCGGCCGCACGATCGCCCGCTGAAGCACGAAGAACACGAGCCCGGCCGCCAGGGCCGCGATGATGAGGCAGGCGACGAGCAGCCGGAGCGAGAAATCGGCCAGGGCCGCCCGCAGAGGCCCCTCGTCGAGCAGAACCTCGACGGCGTCGAAGCCGTCCTGGCCGGGTCCGATCGCCCGGATCGGCGCTTCGGTGGGAAGGAACAACGTCCGGAAGGCGCCGCCGACCGAGCCCGTCAGGCGTCGCTCGCGCAGATCCACGGTCTCGGCGACGGCGGACGGCGCCGGTCCATCGGTGAGGTAACGCCACGTCTCGCCGACCCGCACGGCGATGGCGCGGGCGCCGACCCCCATGAGCAGGCGCCGAGCGGTCTCGTCGGGGACCTGCCCCTCGGGGGCGGCGTTCAGCACGAGGGCGGCGACCCGCGCCGCCGCGACGCGGTCGGAGAGCCGCGACATCCGGTAGGTCGCCACTGCCGGAACGTAGATCAGGATCTCGGCCAGGACGACGAAGGCGACCGTCAGCAGGAACAGGCGGCCGGACAGGCCGAGCCGGCCGGGCGACCGCGCGGTCGCGGTCGCTGCCCCGCTGTGCCATGGCAGGGCAGCGATCGCCGCCAGTTCATTCTGCGCCATGTCCGCCGGCTCGGGCTGCCGGCCGGGGAACGGAAGGCGGGGCCGTCTCAAGCGTCACCCGTCGTTGTGTCGGTCAATCGCGGCGCGAAGGGCGCGTTCCTGTCCCGGCTCCCCCTGTGCCGGTCAGGTTGCACGTCAGTCCGGCAACGCGCCATTCGCTTGTGCGCAAGTCTTATGCGCGAAGCGTCCGCCGCTCAAGCCGTCGGCGCAGATAAACCGTCAAAAGAGCAAATCCTGCCAGCGCCGCCAGCGCGGCCACCATGCCGGGCGTCACCAGCGCGCGCAGATCGATGCCCTTCGCGCAATCCGCCCCCCCAGCCGCGAGACAGGCCGCCTTCACTTCGTCGCGCGTGGCCAGCAGATCTTCGAGGCCGGCACCGAGACCGGCATAGATGAAGGCCCCCGGGGTCAGGCCGAGCAGGGTGGCGAGCGCGAAGGTGCGAAGCGGCACGCCGAAGGCGGCCGGGGCGAGGTTGGTGATCCAGTAGGGGAAGATCGGCAGGAGCCGCAGGATCAGGATGTAGCCGAAGCCATCGCGGCGAAACCCGTCGGCGAAGCGGCCGACCCGCGGGCCGGCCTTGCGCCGGATCAGGTCGCCGGCGGCGTAGCGCCCGACCGAGAACACGATGGCCGCCCCCGTCGTGGACGAGGCGATGGCGATCAAGGCGCCCGTCACGGGGCCGAACAGCAGCCCGGCCAGCACCGTGAGCACCAGCGTCGCCGGCAGCGAGACCACCACGGAGCCGACATAGGCGAGGCAGGCCAGCGCGATCGCCCGCACCCGGTCCTCGGCGATGAGCGCCTGAAGCCAGACCCGCGACTCGGAGAGCCGGTCGAGATCGAGGAAGCGCCCCCCCCCCGAGGCGAGGATGCCGACGGAGAGCAGGGCCAGCGCCAGGAGCGGGAGCCAGCGCAGCCAGGGCCGGCGCGGCCCCGGCGGCCCGGCCGCAGGATCCGGCCGGTTCGCCGCGCCGTCGCGTCGATCGCCCTCCCCGTCCCGTGACGTCATCGGCCTGCCTCCGCCGGACGGATGTCGCGTGTCCGTCCTCAGCCCCGCTTACGCATGCGCAGGATCTTGAAGAAGCCGCCGGGGAAGGTCGGCGCGAGGCCGACGACCTCGACGCCGTTGCGCTGGGCCCAGGCCTCGATCCGGGTCGCCTTGAAGTCCGAGGACCAGCCGATCTTGGTGCAGAGCGGCGCGACGATCTCCTCGACCCGCGCCACCGGCCCGTTCGACTGACCGAAATGGTTGGCGAGCACGATGCCGCCGCCGGGGCGCACCACCCGCAGGAACTCGGAGAGCGCGGCTTCCGGGTTCGGCACCAGGGTGATGAGGAACTGCGCCACCACGGCGTCGAAGCTCGCATCGGCGTAGCCGAGGCGGCACACGTCCATGACCTGGAGGCCCTTCACGTGGGTCAGCCCCTTGCGGCGGACCTTGCCGCGGGCGCGCTTGAGCATGTCCTCGGAGAGATCGACGCCGCAGACGAAGCTGTCGCGGGGATAGTAGCCGAGCGACAGGCCGGTGCCGACGCCGGCCTCCAGCACCCGCGGCCCGTGGGCGACGGCCGCCTCGACGGCGGCGCGGGCGGCCGGCTCGGTGAGCTTGTCGTAGACCACATCGTAGACCGGCGCCCAGCGGGCATAGGCCTTGCGCATCAGCTCGGTGGTGGGCCCGGCCTCGGGCACCCGCTCGCTCAGCATCTCACTGTCACCCTCTCATGACTTCCGGCCTCACGCGCCGGCAGCCGCCTCCGCGGCTTGGGCTCTCGCCATCTCATTTCGCATCGTCTTTTCCGAAAGCCGGCAGCGACCTTTCGGGACGACGATCGAGACGCCTCGGTGTGGCCGAGGCCGCTTCGCGGGCGCTCTTCACGCCTGCCGAGCGGTGCGATCGCCCGAAGAGCGATCGCGGGATCTGGGAAAACCGAGATCAGCCCGGCGCGAAGCACCCCCATCAGGCGGCCTCGGCGGCGCCTGCCTGCAACGCGCCGATGCGCCGGATGGTGCCGCCGCCGAGCACCTGCGCGCGCGGGCCGTCGTCGGCGTAGATCACGCAGGCCTGACCCGGCGAGACCCCGTCCTCGGGGACGAGCAGTTCGACCTCGGCGCAAGCCTCGGCCGCGTTCCACGACAGGCGCGCGGGCCGCGGCTCGCGGGTCGAGCGCACGCGCACGGCCACGGGCCTTTCCGCGATGTCCTCCGGCGCACCGTCGCCGAGCCAGTTGGGATCGGTGAGGCGAATGCGGCGGGTGGCGAGCGCGGCGCGGGGGCCGACCACGACGCGGGCGGTCTCCGGCTCCAGCCGCACCACGTAGAGCGGTTCGCCGGCCGAGAGCTTGAGGCCGCGGCGCTGGCCCACCGTGTAATGGATGATGCCCTCGTGGTCGCCGAGGCGCCGGCCGTCGAGATCGACGATCTCGCCGGGGCGGGTCGCCTCCGGCCGGAGCTTGGCGATGACGTCGGCATAGCCGCCCTGGGGCACGAAGCAGATGTCCTGGCTGTCGGCCTTGTCGGCGACGGCGAGGCCCAGCTCCCGGGCGAGCGCGCGGGTCTCGTCCTTGGGTCGCTCGCCCAGGGGAAAGCGCAGATAGGCGAGCTGTTCCGGCGTCGTGGCGTAGAGGAAGTAGCTCTGGTCGCGGGCCGGATCGAGGGCGCGGTAGAGCGCGCGTCCGCCCTCCGGCCGCGCCCGGCTCGCCACGTAATGGCCGGTCGCCAAAGCCTCGGCCCCGAGGTCGCGGGCGAGGCCGAGCAGGTCGCGGAACTTCACCGATCGGTTGCACTCGACGCAGGGGATCGGCGTCTCGCCCGAGAGGTAGCTCTCGGCGAAGCGGTCGATCACCGATTCCCGGAAGCGGTCCTCGTAGTCGAGGACGTAGTGCGGAATGCCGAGCGCCTCGGCCACCGCCCGCGCATCGTGGATGTCGCGACCGGCGCAGCAGGCCCCCTTGCGATGGGTCGCCGCGCCGTGATCGTAGAGCTGGAGCGTGACGCCGACGACGTCGTAGCCCTCGCGCTTCAGCAGGCCGGCCACGACCGACGAGTCGACGCCGCCCGACATGGCAACGACGACGCGCGTCTCGTGCGGGGGCTTCGGGAGATCCAGCGAGTTCATGGCCGGTGATGGGGCCGGGTGCCGGCCGTTGGCGGAGCCTTCGGGCGCGCGCCGGACCGTGGGGTCCGGGCGCATGTCCGGTGTCTATAGCGATCCCGATCCCGACTTTCCAGGGATGGGAGCGACGAGAGCCGGTTCAAAGCCCGGATCGTGGCCCCGGGCGGCCGGCAAATCCTGCCGGGAGGCCGGCAGATTCCGCCGGGCCGGCGCAAGGCGGCCCTCACCGCAAAAATTTTTCTCTTTTTCTGTCAGTGATTTGCCCGACATCGATCGATGGTGCGCGGCTTGCTCTGGTCTCCTCCGGCTTCGGCGACGAAGAATAAGGACGGCATCGTGGTTTCGCGCGCAGATCTGGCGGAGGCGTTTTTCAGGCAGAGCTTGCGGCCCGCCTCGTCCGGGGCGCGGGGGGCTGAGGGCACGGCGCGGTTCAGCCTGGAATCCGCGGAGCGGAGGCCGGCGGCACCGGCCCGGCCCGCATCCCGCCGCGACGAAACCGCCTCCGCCCGCAGCGATGCCGCCAGGGCGGACGCGGAAAAAGCCGAGAGCGCCAAGACCGGGGCTGCCAGAACCGGAGCGGCCAAGAGCGACAGGGCCGAGAGCGACAGGGCCGAGAGCGGCCCGTCCGGAGCTTTGCAGGAGAGCCGTGCCCAGGCCGCCTCCACCCGCAGCAAGCCGCTCGCGGCAAGGACAGGGCGGGACGGTGCGGAGGCCGCCTCCGCCCGAGGTCCGGGCACCGCGAAGACCGCGAACCCCGCCTCGCAGCGGCCGGAACGCCCGGCCGCCGACGGCGCGGAACCGGTCCAGGAAGCGGCTGCGGAAGAGGTCGCCGCCAAGGAAGCCGGTGCCGCGGTGGTGTCCGAGGACGAGGCACGGGAGCGGGGCGAGACCGATCCCGCATCGCCGAAGGCCGCCGATCCCGCCGCTCTCCTCTCGCCGCCGCCCGCTCCGGCGCCGACGACCGCGACGGGTGTTTCCGCAGGCGACGGCGGGCTCGACGCGAATCAGCCCGTTACGGGCCTGCCCGGCGAAGCGACGGCAACCGGTCACGCCGCGAAGGCCGGCACGGGGGATGTCTCCGCCTCCGCCGCCGCGGGCACGGCCGCCGGCTTCGAGGCGGCGCTCACCCAGGCGCAGGCGCCGACCGCCTCACCCATTCCGGCGCCCGCGGGCCCCGGAACCCCTCTCGCCCCGCCCGGCAGCGTCGGCGCCGCGCAGGGCCCGCACGCAGCCCAGGCCGCGGAGGCCGCGGCGGCGCAGCCCCAGCCGGCGACGCCGCCGATTCCCTTAGGCGCCGTGCCGATGACGATCGGGCTGCGCTCGCTCTCGGGCATGAACCGCTTCGCGATCCGCCTCGACCCGGTCGAACTCGGCCGCATCGACGTGTCGCTCGACCTCGACAAGGCGGGGGGCAAGGCGCGGGCGCATCTCGTGGTGGACCGTCCCGAGACCCTGGCCCTGCTCCAGCGCGATGCGGGCTCCCTGCAGCAGGCGCTCGCGCAGGCGGGCTTCGACGTCGCCGCCGAGGCCGGCGGGGGCGGGATCGATCTCTCCCTGCGCGGCGAGACCGGATCCCAGGGCGGACGGGACGGCGAATCCGCATCCCGCGACCGCTCCGACGGCGGGCCCGGCGGACGGGAGGCCCGCCCCTCGCTGCTCGACGCCATTCCCCTGCGGCCGCTCCGTGCCGTCGGCAATCTCGACATCCGGATTTAGGACGACGCCATGGCCGCCGGCATCACGAGCAATACGAGCAGCACCAGCATCACCGGCGCGAGTGCCGCCTCGACCACCGACACGAAGTCGATCGCGGGCAACTTCACGCAGTTCCTGACGCTGCTGACCACGCAGCTCAAGAACCAGAACCCGCTCGATCCGCTCGACACCAACCAGTTCACCCAGCAGCTCGTGCAGTTCGCGGGCGTCGAGCAGCAGCTCAAGACTAATTCCTCGCTCGACACGATCCTGACCAACTCCAAGGCCGCATCGGCCTCGTCCGCCTCCGGCCTGATCGGCCGGACGATCACGGCGGACGGCGCCGCCACCGATCTGACGAACGGCAAGGCGACCTGGACGCTGACCCCGGAGCGGGCCGCCGCCAGGGCCGTCATCACCCTCAAGGCCAGCGACGGCACCGTGGTGGCCACCAAGACCACGACGCTCAAGGCCGGCCCGCAACCCTTCGAATGGGACGGCACCGGGACCTCAGGCCTCACGGCCAAGGACGGGCGCTACGCGATCACCGTGGATGCCCTCGATACGACGGGGACGAAGGTCGCCGTCGACACCAAGGTTTCGGGAATTGTGGACGGCGTCGACCTCAGCGGCTCCGAACCCGTGCTGACGATCGGCTCGGCCCGCGTGCCGGCTTCGAGCGTGAAAACGCTTTCCGCACCAACCTCTTGATGCGTTGCAGCATCAATGGATCCGGGTTTGTCCACATCTGCTCACAACAATCGAATCGCATTCGAGCGGCCGACTTCAAGAACTTTTAAGCGGGTGCAAGTAGCTTCTCTCTCGACAGGTCAGTCGAGTGTAGAGCGTATCATGACCGAAACACCCCGGCCCCGCGTGAAGTATGTGATTGGGCCCGACGGCAGCCCCCTGACGATCGCCGATCTTCCCCCCGTCACCACCCGTCGCTGGGTCATCCGCCGAAAGGCCGAGGTCGTGGCCGCGGTGCGCGGCGGCCTGCTCAGCCTGGAGGAGGCCTGCCAACGCTACACCCTGACCACGGAAGAATTTTTGAGCTGGCAGTACTCCATCGACCAGCACGGACTCGCCGGCCTGCGCACCACGCGCATCCAGCACTACCGTCACTGAAATCAGCCAGTTCGACCCGTGCGTTGCGCATGACCTGTTCGCGCAACGCATGAGGAGCCGCTTCCGGAGCACCGGGGCGGCTCTCGTCGTTTTCGGGCTCCGCAGCCCGTCCGCCCCCTCGCATCAGCGCGATCCGGGGCACCGTTCGTGAAGGACACCGGCCCGGCGTTAACGCCTCGCTAACCACGCACCGGGCAAATCTTGCCGGGCGACCGCGCATCCCTCGCGGCCGCACCGCTGTGCGCAGGCGTGCCCGTCCGTGAAACCCATCCTCGATCTGGTGACGAAGCTCGGGCCCGCGCGCATCGCCGCGATGGCGGCCGTGACGCTGACGCTGATCGGCTTCTTCGCCTTCGTGATCCTGCGGGTCTCGCGGCCCGATATGGGCGTGCTGTTCTCCGACCTGTCGATGCAGGATTCCTCGGCCGTGATCCGCGAACTCGATGCGCGCGGCATCACCTACGAGACCAAGGGCGAGATGGGCCAGACCGTGCTCGCGCCCCGCGCCGACCTCGCCAAGCTGCGCATGGACTTCGCCGGCAAGGGCCTGCCGTCTCAAGGCGGCATCGGCTACGAGATTTTCGACAAGGGCGACGCCTTCTCCTCCACGAGCTTCGTCCAGAACGTGAACCACCTGCGGGCGATGGAGGGCGAACTCGCCCGCTCGATCCGCGCCATCGGCCGGGTCCAGGCGGCGCGCGTCCACCTCGTCATTCCCGAGCGCCGCCTGTTCGAGCGCGACCGCGAGGCACCCTCGGCCGCCATCGTCGTCAAGCTGATGGGCGACCTCGATGCGAGCCAGGTGCGCGCGATCCGGCATCTCGCCGCCTCCGCGGTCGAGGGCCTGAAGCCCGAGCGGGTCTCGATCGTCGACGAGCGCGGGCGGCTGCTCGCCGACGGCGCCCGCGGCGCGGAAGCCGACGGGGCGGGCGCCCTGGAGGAGCGGCAGGCCGGCATCGAGCGGCGGATGCGCTCGCAGATCGAGGAGATCGTGGCCGGCATCGTCGGCCAGGGCCGCGCCCGGGTGCAGGTCACCGCCGAACTCGACCTCAACCGGGTCGAGAGCCGCTCGGAGAGCTTCGACCCCGAGAGCCGCGTCGTCCGCTCCACCCAGACCCGTTCCGAGAATTCCTTGACCGGCGGGGCGGAGGGGCAGGTCAGCGTCGGCAACGAGTTGCCGGGCGCCAACCCGAATCAGCCCCAGCCGCAGCAGAAGGATTCCTCGCAGAAGAACGAGGAGGTCACGAACTACGAGATCTCCCGCGTCACCAAGGTCGAGACCCTGGAGGGCGGCCGCCTCAAGCGGCTGTCGGTGGCGGTGCTGGTCGATGGCGTCTACGCACCCGGCGCCGACGGCAAGCCCGCCTACCAGCCGCGCTCCGATGCCGAGATCGCGCGCATCAGCGCGCTGGTGCGCACGGCGGTCGGCTACGACAAGGCCCGCGGCGATCAGGTCGAGGTGGTCAACCTGCGTTTTGCCGAGACCCCCACCGCCCCGGAATTTTCCGAGCCCGGCCTGATCCAGTCGTTCCTGAGCCCGACCAAGGAGGAGGTGATGCGCCTCGTCGAGCTCACGGTGCTGAGCCTGCTCACCCTGGTCGTGCTGATGGCGGTGGTGCGTCCGCTCCTGCGCCGCGTGCTCGAATCCGAGGCGCCGGTGGCGCTCGCCGGACCGGCCGGAGCGCTCGCGCTGGCCGGGGCGGCGGGCGGCGAGGGACCGGTCGAGATCGCGGTACGCGAGAACACCACCAACAAGTTCCTCGAGTCGGCCAAGATCAACGGCCAGATCCAGGCCGAGACGGTCGAGCGCGTGGTCGACATGGTGCGGGCGAGCCCGACCGAGACGGTCGAGGTGCTGCGCAACTGGATCCACGATTCCTGATGGACGCTGACACCACGCAGAACCGGAAGAGAGGAGGGAATTCGTGTCCGCGGGCGTAAACTTCAACGCTGCCATGGAGAGCCTCGATGCGTCGAAGGCGTTCGCCGAGATGCCGGGCCCGCAGCGCGCCGCCGCCCTCCTGCTGCTGCTCGGCGAGGAGGAGGGTGCGCCGATCTGGCAGCGCCTCGACGAGGACGAGATCAAGCTCGTCAGCCATGCCATGGTGCAGCTCGGCTCGCTGGAAGCCGCCACCGTCGAGCGGCTGATCGTCGATTTCGTCTCGCGGCTGTCCTCGGGCGGCGGCATCACCTCGAACTTCGAGCGCACCGAGTCGCTCCTGCTCAAGATCTTCCCGCCCGAGCAGGTCTCCTCGATCATGGCGGAGATCAAGGGTGCCTCCGGAAAGCGCGTCTGGGCGAGCCTGACCCAGATCGACCCCGAGATCCTCGCGAACTTCCTGCGCAACGAGTACCCGCAGACCGTGGCCGTCGTGCTGTCGAAGGTGCGGGCCGACTACGCCGCCAAGGTGCTGACTATCCTGCCCGAGGAGTTCGCCATCGACGTGCTCAACCGGATGCTGCGCATGGAGACCGTCCAGAAGGAGGCCCTGCGCCACATCGAGGAGACGCTGCGCACCGAGTTCGTCTCGACCATCGCCCAGACCACGCGGCGCGACGCGCACGAACTCATGGCCGAGGTCTTCAACGCCTTCGACCGGCAGACCGAGACCCGCTTCCTCGCGGCGATCGACCAGGCCAACCGCGGCTCGGCCAAGAAGATCCGCCAGCTCATGTTCACCTTCGAGGATCTCCTGAAGCTCGATCCGGGCTCGGTCCAGACCCTGATGCGCAAGGTCGACAACGACACCCTGTGCCGCGCGCTCAAGGGCGCCGACGAGCGGGTGCGCGCCTTCTTCATGCGCCAGATGTCGACCCGCGCGGCCAAGAACCTCACCGACGAGATGGGCTCGATGGGGCCGATCCGCCTCAAGGAGGTCGATGAGGCGCAGGCCAAGATGACGGAACTGGCCAAGGAGCTGGCCGAGAAGGGCGAGATCATGATCGCCAAGAACGGCGGCGAGGAGGAGTTGGTCTATTGAGCACGCGCGCCTCCCGCCCCTTCCTGTTCGACACCGATTTCGGCCGCCCGCGCGGCCCCTCCTCCACCGACGCGGAAGCCCTGGCCCGCGCCGAGGCCGAGCGGGCCGCCATCGAGGCGGCGGCCTATGCCCGCGGCCTTCAGGACGGCCGGGCCGAGGCCGCCCTGCAGGAACAGGCCCGGCTCGCCGACGCGCTGACACGGGTCGGGCTCGCAGCAGCCGGCCTTCTCAACCAATCCGATGCCCGCGACGGCGAGCGCGAGGCGCAGGCTCTGGCCTTCGCGGCGGCGCTGGCCCGCCGGATCGCCGGGGACGCCCTCGATGCGCGGCCGCTGGCGACGGTGGAGGAGGCGGCCCGCTCGGCGCTGCGGCACCTGCGCGGCGTGCCCCACCTCGTGCTGCGGGTGAACGAGGGGCTCGTCGATGACGCGGAGACGCTGATGCGGCGTCTGTCGCGCGAGAACGGCTTCGAGGGGCGCCTCGTGGTGCTGGGCGAGCCCGACATGGCGCCGGGCGATGCCCGGCTCGAATGGGCCGACGGCGGCGTCGTGCGCGAGCGCGCCCGCATCGAGGCCGCGGTCGAGGCCGCCCTTTCCCCCAATTTCGCCAGCGCAGAGGCCTGAGCCCGATGTCGAGCGACGATTTCAGCCTGCCCCAGCTCAACGAGGGCGACCTGCCCTACGACGAGGGCGCCCCCGGTTCCGTCCGCGACGCGCCGACGAGCCCGAAGAATGCGGCGGACCTCGAACAGGTCTTCGACGTGCCGGTGGTGGTCTCGGCGGTGCTGGGCTCCTCGCGCATGCCGATCGGCGACCTCCTGCGGCTCGGCCCCGGCGCCGTGCTCGAACTCGACCGCAAGGTCGGCGAGGCCATCGACATCTTCGTCAACAACCGCCTCGTCGCCCGCGGCGAGGTCGTTCTGGTCGAGGAGCGCCTCGGCGTCACCATGACCGAGATCATCAAGAACGATCACTGACCCTTTGGTGTGTCGATCCCGGCCGCGGGTCGGGATCGACACGTCCGGCGGACGGCCGCCGCCCCGCCTTCGCGGGGGCCGGCCTGCGATGAGCGATCATCGCAGGCCGGGACGGCCATCCGAACCGGATGAATTTTCGGAGACACCACGCCATGCGGCTGCTCATCGTCGGACGGCTCTCGAGCGAACTCGTCACCGCCTCGAAGATCGCCATGAACCGGGGCGCCTCGGTCACCCACGCCGACGGGATCGACCAAGGGCTCGCGACCCTGCGCGCCAAGGGCGGCGACCTCGTCATGGTCGATGTCGGCCTCGACATCCGCCGGCTGGTGCAGGCTTTGTCCGACGAGCGCATCCGCACGCCGGTGGTGGCCTGCGGCATCGCCTCCGACGCCCGCGCCGCGGTGGCGGCGATCCAGGCGGGCGCCAAGGAGTACATCCCCCTCCCCCCCGATCCCGAATTGATCGCGGCGGTCCTGGAGGCCGTGGCGGCGGACGCCCGCAGTTTCATCTGGCGCGATCCCTCGATGGAGCGCGTGGTGCGGCTCGCCGAGCAGGTCGCCCGCTCGGAAGCCTCCGTGCTCATCACCGGCGAGAGCGGCACCGGCAAGGAGGTGCTGGCCCGCCACGTCCACGCCAAGTCGAACCGGGCGGGCCGCCCCTTCGTCTCGGTCAACTGCGCGGCGATCCCCGAGGCCCTGCTCGAATCCGAGCTGTTCGGCCACGAGAAGGGCGCCTTCACCGGCGCGGTCGCCCGGCGCATCGGCCGGTTCGAGGAGGCCAATGGCGGCACGCTGCTCCTCGACGAGATCTCCGAGATGGATGTGCGGCTGCAATCCAAGCTGCTGCGCGCGCTGCAGGAGCGGGTGATCGACCGGGTCGGGGGTGCGGCCCCCGTCAAGGTCGATATCCGCGTGCTCGCCACCTCCAACCGCAACCTCGCCGACGAGGTGAAGAAGGGCACGTTCCGCGAGGATCTGTACTACCGCCTCAACGTCGTGCATCTGCGCCTGCCCGCCTTGCGCGAGCGGCTGGCCGATATTCTCGAACTGACCGCCCATTTCGCCCGCAAATACGCGGAGCTGAACGGGCTGCCGCTGCGTCCGCTGGCCCGCGAGGCGCAGGCTCTGGTCGCCCGCAACCCCTGGCCCGGCAACGTGCGCGAGTTGGAGAACACGATCCACCGCGCGGTGCTCCTGGCGCAGGGGGCCGAGATCGGTCCGGAGGCGATCCTGAGCCCGGAGGGCGAGTCGCTCGCAGCACCGACGGCGGCGGCCTCCGGCCCGGTCGAGCGGGCGGCAAGCGCGGCGGAGGCGGCCACCCGCGGGCTCGTCGGACGCACCGTGGCGGATGTCGAGCGCGACCTGATCCTCGACACCCTCGACCATTGCCTCGGCAACCGCACCCACGCGGCGCGCATCCTCGGCATCTCGATCCGAACCTTACGCAACAAGCTCAACGAGTATGTCGAGGCCGGCGTGAAGGTGGCCGAGCCCGGCGGCGTGCGGGCCATGGCGGCCTATGGCTGAACGTCTCTTACGATACCCCCGCGGCATCGTAACGGCGGGAACGCCGCGGATCGGGGATCGGACGTGTTGTGGGGGCTTTGCGACGAGGTCCGCGCGGTTGATGCGAACGGCCCCTCACTACTTTTTGCTGAACTGCGCCTCGTACTCGGCGTTCTGCGCCGCGCGCGCCTGCTCGATCTTGCGCAGGGTGAGGAAGCGGACGATGTCGAACTCGACGTCGCGGATCGTCTCTTCGATCAAGTGGCGCTGGAGCAGGATGCGGGGATCGTCGCCGGCGAGGCCCTCGCGGTCCTGGAGCCGCTGCACCGCCTGCCGGACCACGGCGTAGACCTGATCGCGCTCCTCCCGACTCATGGACGGACTGACGGCGCGCGCGATGAGATCGGTGAAATCCGCCATGGAAGCCGTTCGATGAAAGCCGTTTGCCGGCCGCCGCTTAGAGTGCCTCACGAAACTCCCGCTGCGCCGCCGTGCCCAGAACGGAGACGATCGGTGATCGGGAGTTTCGTCAGAGACACTTAGAGCGCACTCCGACGAAGCGGAAGCCGGTCCGTCGAAAGAATGCGTGTCAAAACAAGGATCTAGAGCCGGTTGTCGTTGACCGCTGCGGTCACGAGCGAGACCGAACTCCACAGGGCGGTGAAGCAGAACAGGGCCGCGAACAGGGCGTAGAACGGGGCCGGGTATTCCGAATAGGTCGGCAGCAGGGGCGGTACGAAGGTCGCCAGATAGATCTGCTGCTTGGCCGCCGCGACCCGGGCACGGTCGAGGATCATCTGCATCGAGGCGTTGAGCTTCTCCGCCACCGTCTGCTCGACCATCAGGCCCTCGTATTCGAGCAGGGCCTGGGTGAGGTTGTGCTCGGAATTCGAGACGATGCCGTCGGTGGTGAGGCGGCCCTGGAGATCCTTGATCTGCCCGTCCAGCGCGCCGAGGGTGGCCACGAGCACTTGGATGCCGCGGCTCTTCTCGTCGAGCTTGGAGTCGCGCAGCACGCGCAGGTCGTTCTCCGCCTTGATCTTGTCCTTGCGCAGGAGCTCGATCGTGGTCACGGCCGCCTCGGCCGACTTGACCGGGTCGATGATGCCCCAGCGGTTGCGGAACTCCTGCATTGCGACCCGCGCCTGTTTGAGCCGCTCGAACGACTGCTCGACCTCCTTCTTCGCGTTGACGATCATGTCGCTCTGGGCGCGGCGGGAGATGCTGTTGATCAAGGTCTCGGAGCGGGCGATCACCTCCTCCGAGATCGCGACCGCGTCCTCGGGCTTGAAGGCGCGCACCTTCAGGTGGATCACGCCGGAAATCGCATCGATGTGCGGGATCACCTGCCGGCGCCAGTACCGCACCAGCTTCTCGATCGGCTGACCCGCGCCGTAGCCGGCCCAGAAATCGATCCCGTCCTGAGAGAACATCCGTTCGAGGCCGAGCTTGGCATCGACGGCCTCCACCATCGGCCGGCTGCCGATGTAGTCGCGCAGGATGAAGCTGTCCTGGCTGTTGTGCTTCTGGATCAGGTCGCTGTGCAGGCCGAGTTCGGCGCTGGCCATCGGCTCGACGTTGCCGCGCACGGCGAACTGCGACACGACGATGTATTGCGGACTGGCGATCACGAAGACGTAGAGGCCGACCAGCGCGGTCGGCGCCAGCGCGAACAGGCAGTAGCTGCGGAACAGCCGCTTGGCCATCCGCTCGGGCGGACGCGCCTGCTGCGGCCGCAGGCCGGGCAGCCGGGTCCATTCGAGGCCGCGGCGTGCCCGCTCGACCAGCGCCCGGCCGGGGAAGCGGCCCTTGCCCGGGGAGAGCGGCTCGATCGTCTCGGCGTTGCGCCGCAGATCCGGCACGGAGCGCCGGGCAAGATCCATGAGCGACTGGACGCTCGGGCTCGGCCGGACCCGCGTCGCCTGCTTGACCTCGTCGTCGGAACTCATCGAATGGGGGTCCTCACGGATCCGCGGCCGGAGCACACCCGCGCGAGGGGCCTCGCGCCCGGCCATGCGCGATACGCTCGGACCAGACGCTTCGGCAAGCTCGGGGCAGCATCCTGTCTGGTGGTTCAGGTCACGTTCTTTTCGGCCCTTTTTAAGGCGCGGCGATCCGCCGGGATTGCGCCCCGGGCCGGGGGGCTGCGATACCGCCCCCCGAAACGGAGTGCGGCCCGAAGCGAGCAGGGCCGGACGGGGGGACATGTGGGACGGCGGCAGGATCCGGGCGGGGCGGCCCGAGAAGACCGGGTTGAATCGGACCGGGTCGAGACGACCAAGGTGAGGACGGCCAAGGCGGGCTTCTCGGACCTCGTGCTGGTCTGCCGCAAATGCGCCAAGCGCCAGGGCGTGGACCGCAAGCAGCTCGGCCGTGCCGTCAAGCGGGCGTTCCGGCAGGGCGCGCGCGACGACGGCGCGAGCAGGGGCGCCGGCAAGGTCCGGGTGCTGGAGACGGGCTGTCTCGGGCCCTGCCCCAAGCGGATGCTGACACTGGCCACACCGGAATCCCTGGCGCGCCGCCGCGTCATCCTCGTCGATCCGGCGCTCGATGCAATCGGCCCCGCGGCACTCACCCTCGCCACCGTGGTGCCGCCGCCGGCCGCACCCGTCGTGGTGTTCGAAATGTCCGAGGCGAGCCCGGCAGCCCCCACCGATGGAGCCGGCAATGGTTGAGGCCCCCGCCCGCCGTGGGGACGGGCGCGAACATTCCTCCTCGGACCGGCCTGCCGAAAGGCCGCTGCCGGAGCGTCTCCTGCGCGGGCTGCTGCGCCGGTTGCCGCTCCTCGGCACCCTGGTCGGGCTGGGGCTGGGCGTCTGGCTCGTCGCCACCAACGATATTGCGGCGATCGGTGCGGCCTTCGGGCGGATCGGTCCGGCGGGACTGGCCGCCATCGTGGGGGTGCGGGCCGTCATCGTGTTGCTGTGCGGGCTCGCCTGGGCGCGGGTGCTGCGCGGCATCCCGCCGTCGGGACGTCACGCTCATCCCGCGAAGGCCGCCACCGAGCCCACTGTCGAGACCGGCGCCTTCGTGATCCTGCGCTTCGTGCGGGAGGGCGTGAACGTGCTCCTGCCGGTCGCCTCGGTGGGCGGCGAGGTGGTGGGCGGGCGCCTGCTGACCTTCTGGGGCGTCGCGGGCAGCCTCGCGGCCGCCTCGCTGCTGGCCGACATGCTGATCCAGGTCGCGACACAGGTGGCCTTCACCGGGCTCGGCGCCGGCCTGCTCTGGCGGCTGCCGGGGGAGGCCGCCGCCGTGCTCGCGTGGTGGACGACGCAGGCCGCCGCGGTGGCGGTGGTGGCGGTGGCCGCCTTCTTCGCCCTGCAGACGCTGGGTGCGGCCCGGGGGCTGGAACGGCGCCTCGCCGCCCTCGGGCGCCGCTTCCTGCGCTCGGCGGCCCCGGAGGGGGCGAAACCGGAGGCAAGCGCGGCGGGCATCCTCTCGGTGCAGGAGGCCCTCGATGCGGTCTGGGCCCGCGACCGCCGCGGGCCCATCGCTCAATCGGTCGCCCTGCACGCCGTGGCCTGGGGGCTCGGCGCGGCCGAGATTTGGATCGTGCTCGCCTGCATCGGGGTCGAGGTGAGCCTGACCGAGGTGCTGGTGCTGGAATCGCTCTCGCAGGCGATCAAGTCGGCGGCCTTCGCCGTCCCGAGCGGGCTCGGCGTGCAGGAGGGCGGCTTCGTCGTGGTGGGCGCCCTGTTCGGGCTCGATGCGGGCACCGCCATCGCCCTGTCGCTCGCCAAGCGCGTGCCCGACGTGGCGCTGGGCCTGCCCTCGCTGATCGTCTGGCAGACCCTGGAAGCCAAGCGGGCGCAGGTGCTGCCGCCGCGGTGAATACCGGGTTTCGAAAGGACAAGTCCTTTCGCGGGTCCGGGGCAGAGCCCTGGAAGGGGGCGATTCAGCCCTCGCTCATCGTCAGCCACCCGCGCATCGCCTCGAACGTCGCGATGCCGGCGGCGAAGGCGGCGGCGGCCTCCGCCTCCGGCAACCCGTCCAGCCGCTCGCGGAAAGCCCGCCAGAGCGGGCCGGTCGCGCGGCCGCGGCCGGTATAATAGGCCAACGGCACGCCCTCCCCGTGCAGGCGGGCGACGTGGCGGCCGATGACGGCGCCCCCCAGCGTCGAGCCCTCCAGCACGTAGAGCGCCCCCAAAGCCGCGCCCACCCCGTCGAGACGGGGCGCATCGGGCGCCGGCACGGTGTCGGGCGCCGCGCGATCGAGGGCGCGCAGATCCGCATCGACGGCCGGGAGCCGGCGGCGCGGATCGAAGAAGGCTGCGTCCGCGAGCGCGGCCGCGATCGCCGGCTCG
Source organism: Methylobacterium sp. AMS5 (assembly GCF_001542815.1). Taxonomy (GTDB): domain Bacteria; phylum Pseudomonadota; class Alphaproteobacteria; order Rhizobiales; family Beijerinckiaceae; genus Methylobacterium. The sequence goes on along the minus strand of NZ_CP006992.1, from coordinate 4,393,917 downwards.
TAGGCGGCGTGGAAGCCGCGCAGACGAATCAGCAGAGCCCGGTAGCCGGGCAGCGTCGCCACGCGCGCCTCCCAATCGAGGTCGCGCTCCAGCGCCTCGTGCGCCCCTTGCGTGGCGTCCCGCAGGCGGGCGTGCAGGCTGTCGATCAAGCGAGGCTCAGGCGTGAACGGTGAAGCAGGCGCCGTCGGCGTTCTCGACGTCGAGGCGGGCGCCGATCTGGTCGAGCATGGCCCGGATCAGCTTCATGCCCAGGCCCGTGCCCCGCGCCTTGGCGTTCTCCCAGCCCGGCGGCATGCCCTCGCCGTCGTCGCAGATCCTGAGCCGCACGCCCTCGCCCTCGCCGCCCGCGACGGAGACGCTGATCCGCGCGCCCTTGTCGGGCTTGCCGGCATACTTGAACGCGTTGGTGACGAGTTCGGTGGTGATCAGCGAGAGCGCCACCGCGTGCCGATAGGGCACCATCAGGCCGGGCTCGGCGGTCAGCTCGACGCTGTGCTCGTCGCCGGCCATGCCGGCGAGGTCGCTGCACAGGGCCTGGATGGTCTGGCCGAGATCGACCTGCTCCATGCTCTCGCCCTGGTAGAGGCTGTCGTGCACGCGCGCGACGCTCATCACCCGGGCCGAGGTCTCGGAGAAGGCTTGGCGCGCCTCCGGATCGGCAATCTGCCGCCGCTGCATGTGCAGGAAGGCCGTCACGATCTGCAGCGAGTTCTTCACCCGGTGGTCGATCTCGCGGGTGAGCAGATCCTTCTGCTCCAGCAGGCGCTCCTTGTCGGCCAGCAGCTCCGTCAGTTCGTCGATCTTGCGGCGCTGGCGCAGCACCACGCCGTCCACGGCGTCGGCGAGCTGCGCGGCGAGCGCCACCTTCCACGTCGCCCACGGCGTGGAATGGCCGCGCCGCTCCTCGATCCAGCGCTCGAACGAGCGCCGCGGCAGCACCGCCACCGGGCCGCTGCCGGGCAGGACCGGCTTGCGGGGGTCGCCGCCCCAGGTCACGGTGCTCGGCACCTCGGGCTTGAACCACAGCAGCAGGTGCTGGCGCGAGGTGCCGACGAAGGCCGCGAGCAGGCCGCTGGCGATCTCGGTGAAGGCGGCGGCCGGCGCGTGGTGCAGCGTCAGCGTGTCGGTGACGAAGGTGGTCTCGCCGGCCGGCAGGCTCTCCCGCAGCCAGTCGGCCAGCGCGCGCATCGCGGCCTCGGGCGGCGTCGTGCCCACAAGGCAGACGGCCGCGTCCGAAACGATGCCCGCGCCCGTCGCCCCGAACAGGTCGAGCAGGGTCGGGGTGCCCTGGGTCAGGGAGGCGACGAAGTCGTCGGACCGGGTGAGCCCGCGCACCAGCCGGCCCTGCACGTCGAGATGGCGCTGGCGCTCGCTCCACAGCGCCTTGCCCTCGATCTCCTGCACCCGCATGGCGAAGGCATCGGTGAGCACGGTCGCCGCCGCGCGGGTCTCCGGCGCGACGTAGTGCGGCCGGCGGTGATGGCCGATCATCAGCCCCCAGAGCCGGTTCTCGACCATGATCGAGATCGACATCGAACCGTCGACGCCGAGGTTGCGCTGATATTCAAGGTGGATCGGCGAGAGGGTGCGGTTCTGGGCGAAGGTGAGGTCGATCGGCGCGTTGCCCGCGGCCCGGTCGGCCATCAGCGGCACGGGCACGCAGTCGCGGTCGATCACGAAGCGGCTCTTGGCCTTGGTGTAGAGCGCGCGTGCCTGGGCCGGGATGTCGGAGGCGGGAAAGCGCAGGCCGATCAGCGGCCGCTGCCAGTCCGGCACCATGTCCTCGGCGATGGCCTCGCCGTTCCACTCCGCGTCGAACCGGTAGACCAGCACCGATTCGAAGCCGGTCATGGCCCGGATCTCGAGCGCGGCGATCTGGGCCGCCTCGGTCAGGGTCTCGGCGGCGCGCAGCCGCATCATGGCGAGTTCGGCGTCGAGCGGGCTCGCGGCGAGGAAGTCCTCGGGCCGGTCCGGCGCCAGCTCCAGCTCGACGATCACCCGGCCGAGATGGGCGTGCGCCACGAGGTGGAAGCGCTCGTCCCGCGGCGGAAGCGTGAGCGTGCGGCGCAGGAGCCGCCCGTCGGTCAGGGTGTGGGCCGCGAGCCCGTCGCGGATCGCGGAGACGATCGCGCCGGGCAGCACCGCCTCGAGCGCGAGGCCGCTGGGCGGAAACAGTTCGGGCGCCAGCACGTCGGCGGCGTTGGCGCTGAAGGCCAGGATCTCGAGGGTCGCCGCGTCGGCGGCGAACATGACCGCGTTCGGCTGGATCGAGCCGGGGATGTGGATCGGCTCGCGCTCGCACAGGCTCGGATCGACCGGTTCGGCCCGGCTGCGCTGGGCGATCGCGGCCAGCACCGCCTCGCGCGACGGCCCGGCGGCGATCTGCTCCAGCGGCGTGATCGTCAGCCACGTGCCCCCGTTCGCGCCGGCCTGCAGGCCGATGCGCGCCCGCAGCGGGGCCGGGATGCGGCCGAACACGAACTCGAAGGCCTGGGCGGCCACGCCCCGGCGCTGGCCGCTGAGGAAGCGGCCGTAGAAGCTCGGCACGTTGGTGCTCGGCACGATCTCGCGGAAGAAGTTGCGCCCGATCATCGCCGCGGGCGGCAGGCCGCACAGCGCTCCCGCAGCCCGGTTGCTGGCGAGCACGATCCCGACGGCGTCGAGGGCGAGAATGCCCACGCCGACTTCATCCCGCTGCTCGGCGGTCAAGGCATCGAGATCGACCGGAAGGTCGACCGGACCACCGTTCGGCCCCACGGCGTGCATCTGCGACGGATCGACCATTACGGCAGCCGGTATGCCTGCCGCGTCCCGGTTAGGCAATGCCGGGTGTGCCTTCGGCACGTGTTTCGGTCTCCCCGAAAGTCGAACCAAGTGTCTGAGAAGCCCTATCTTTGTCTGATAACATACAGTCCTCCGCGACAGAGTGCGTAGCCGGAAGCGACAGCTGCAAAGCGACGACACTGCGTCCCCGCGAAGGCAGGACGATAGCCCGGGCGCGAAATGGTTACTTCAGGTGGTCGACGAGATCCGAGAGCGCCGTGTCGAGGCCCTCTTCCAAAGTGGGATGGTAGAAGGGGCGGTCGCGCAGACGCCGCACGTCCAGCCCGTCCTGCACCGCATAGGCCAGGAGATGACCGAGATGCTCCGCCTCCGGGCCGATCAGCTCGGCGGCGGCGAGGCGCCCGTCGGCCTCTGCGTAGAGGCGGACGCCGCCCTGGGCCCGATCCATCACCCGTGCCCGGCCCTGGTCGCAGAAATCGGCGCGTCCGATGCGGTGATCCGCTTGCGGGTCGAAGCCGCCGCCGATCACGGCGATCTGCGGATCGCTGAACACCATGGTGAGCGCGACCCAGCGCTCCGGCCGCTCGGCCCCCTCGCCGCGTGCGAGCCGCGCGGCATTGCGCCCGGCGATGCGGCCCTGACGGCTCGCCTCGTGCAGAACCGGGCGGTCGGCATTGGCATCGCCCGCGATCAGGATCGGCGCGCCCTCACAAAGCAGCGAGCGGGGATCGTGGACCGGGCCACCCTTGTCGTTCAGGGTCACGCCGGTGTGCTCCAGGCCGATTCCCGAAACGTTCGGCGGACGGCCCGCGGCGGCGAGCACCCGATCGAACGTCTTTTCGCCCTTGTCCCCATCTCCGCTCCAGCCGAGGCGCGCGCCCTCGCCCTCGGTCGCACCGCTCTCGACCTTCGCGCCGAGATGCAGATCGAAGGCCTGCGAGAAGATCTCGCGGGCGGCCCGCTTCAGATCGGGATCGCCCAAGCCCCCGAGGCTGTCGCCGGGGTCGAACACGCTGGTCGCCACACCGAGACGGGCCATGGCCTGCGCGAGTTCCAGCCCGACCGGGCCGGCACCGAGCACGGCGAGCGAGGCCGGCAGATCCTCGATCTCGAACACGGTGTCGGTGGTGAGAACCCGGTGGCCCAGCCCCTTCAGCGGTTCGGGCACGCTCGGGCTGGAGCCCGTCGCCAGCACCGCCGCCTTGAAGCGCAGGCGGGTGTGGTCGCCGATGCGCAAGGCATCCGGCCCCTCGAACACCGCCCGGCCCGTCAGGCGCGTCTCCTGCGGCAGCCCGTCGAGGCCCTTGAACACGGAGGCGACGAAGTCGTCGCGCAGGCTCCGTATTCGCGCCAGCACCGCCGGCCCGTCCACCCGCACGTCGCCGACCCGGACACCGAGCCGATGCGCCTTGCGGGCCTCGTGCGCCGCCTCGGCCGCGGTGATCAGCAGCTTCGAGGGCATGCAGCCGACCCGGGCGCAGGTGGTGCCGCCGGGGCCCTGCTCGATCAGAACGGCGCGGACACCCGCATCGAGGGCGGCGCGGTGGGCGGCGATACCGGCGGTGCCGGCCCCGATCACCGCGACGTCGCAGGAGAGTTCCCGCATCGCTCAGGACGCCATGGTGAGGACGGCGCCGCCATCGACGCGCAGGTTCTCGCCCGTGATGAAGCTCGCCTGCTCCGAGCACAGGAAGGCCACCGCCGACGCGACCTCCTCGACCCGGCCGCGGCGCTTGACCACGATGCCGGGACGCTTTTCCTCCAGGAAGCTCTCGACCGCCTCGTCGAAGGAGACGCCGAGTTCCCCGGCGCGCTTCTCCATCATCGCGTCGGTCATCGGCGTGGCCACGAAGGCGGGCGCCACCGAGTTCACCAGCACCCCATCCGGCCCGTAGGCCTTGGAGAGGCCCTTGGTCAGGTTCATCAGGCCGGCCTTGGCGGCGCAGTAGGGCAGTTCTTCGACATAGGGCTGCACCGCGTCCTCGGAGGTGAAGAAGACGATCCGACCCCATTTCTGGGTCCGCATCCCGGGGATGAAGGCGCGCGCCATCCGGACCGCCGCCATCAGGTCAGCCTGGATCGTCGACATCCAGCCCTCGTCGTCGATCTCCAGGAAGTCGCCGGTGGCGCCGGTGACGCCGGCGGCGTTGACGAGGATGGTGGGTGTCTCGCCGAAGGCCTGCTCGGCGAAGTCGCGCAGCTTGCGTGCCCCCGCATCCGACGAGAGGTCGGCTTGGCACGCCTTCACCGGACCGAGCGCCGCGAGCCGCGCGGCCGCCTCCCCCAGCTCCTTCTCCTTCAGGTCGGAGAGGACGACTTTGACGCCTTCGCGCAGCAGATACTCCGCGCTCGCGTAACCCATGCCGGAATCGCCGCCGGTGATCACCGCGACGCGACCGCTGATGCCGAGATCCATGAATCGATCCTCTTCCTTGGCGGCGTCCGGTTCGACCGTGCGCCCTCGGCGCGGCGACCATTTGCTAAAACCGCGGGCCAACGGGGGGCGTCGGGGATCGTTCCAATCCGGCCCAGGACTGCGGCGATCCGACCGTTCGCGCGAAGGGACGAAACGAGGCCGGGGCCGCGCCTGACACCGCAGTGGCGTTGGGAAGCGGCATTCCAAAAAGTCTTTGCGCGGACCGGCGACGCACGGCACCTTCCGCGTCCCGACGTCCGAGAGGCGAACAGGGAAAGCGACGATGAGCGAGACCGACACGACGTCACCGGCCGTGCCCCCGAAGGGCGGCGTGGTCGCCTATCTCACGCTCGACGGTGCCCTGCGGGCGGCCGAGTTCTACCGGAACGCCTTCGGCGCCGCGATCGTCGCCTCCATACCGCCGAACGAGAAGGGGCGGACCATGCACGTCCACCTCGTCATCAACGGGACTTCGGTGATGCTCTCCGATGCCTTTCCCGAATACGGCCACGCGCTCCAGACGCCGCAATCGTTCAGCCTGCTCCTGCCGGTCGAGGACATCGCCGCATGGTGGAACCGGGCGGTCGCGGCAGGCGCCGAGGTGGTGATGCCCTACCAGGAAATGTTCTGGGGCGACGTCTACGGACAGCTCCGCGACCCGTTCGGCGTGATCTGGGCGATGAACCAAGCCAAGCCCCCCGCCTGAGGGATGGAGGACACAGCATGAGCGACGCCGACGATCCCCGCGACCTCGTCCTCACCCGCCTGATTCCGGCACCCCGCCGGGCGCTCTGGCGCGCCTGGACCGAGCCGGAACTGGTGAAGCGCTGGTTCGCCCCGAAACCCTACACGACGCCGGTCGTCGAACTGGACCTGCGGCCGGGTGGGTCGAGTCTCATCGTGATGCGCAGTCCCGACGGGCAGGATCTGCCCAACCGGGGCGTCTATCTGGAAGTGGTGCCGGACACGCGCCTCGTCGTCACCGACGCCTATCGCTCGGCCTGGGTGCCGTCCGAGAAACCGTTCCTGACGGTGATCCTCACCTTCGCGGATGAAGCCGGCGGCACCCGCTACACGGCACGCGCCCGCCACTGGACGCTGGAGGACCGCCAGACGCACGAGGCGATGGGGTTCGAACACGGTTGGGGGATCTGCGCGGACCAGCTCACCGAGGTGGTGAAGGGAATGTGAGACAGGGCCGACCTCCTCCCCGGGTCGCTCTCATCGGACGCCTCACGCGAAACACTTTCCGAAGGCGAGGAGAAGGCGGGGCGGCCCCTTCAGCCTGAGCTTCCGCGTCAGCAGCAAGCCGAGCAGGCCCCGCTCCTTGCGAACGAACTGGAGCCAGGCGCGGCTGTCGGCTCGCACCGTGAGGGCCGGGTTTCCTTTCAGTCCCTCCGTGATCGTCAGAGTGCGGGCGCGAATTGTGATCGTGGCCTCGCGCGGCTCGTCGCCCGTGAAGCGAAAATGATATGTCGCGTCGAGGCCGATCGAGGCGTTGCGCTGAAAGCTCAAGCGCATCCCGAAGAGCAGCCCATCGATATCTTTGACGAGGAGGCCGTTCGCGACGCGCCGCACCGTCTTGGCGGGATAGCGCCTGCGGACATGGCTCTCCGCGTCCGAGCCCGGTGTGACGTAGACCGGCTCGGCCTTGGCCTGCAGCGGCTTGACGATGGAGCGCACGAAGCCGGCCTTGTCGGCGAGATAGGGGCCAATCACATCGTCGCCTGCGGGACAGGCCGCGATGCAGTAGGCGGCCTTGTAGTTGGCTCCGAACGACAGGCTTTGCCACATCGAGGCTTGCTCGGAGATATCGACCTTGCGACGCAGAGCCTTTGCGGAGCCGGCCTTTGCCACCGTTTCCACCCAATCCGAGAACCCACCCAGGAACTCGCGGTAGTTGTGGGTGAAGCAGGCGGAAAAGTTGAAATACCCGTCAGGTTCGATCGCTCCGACCGGGCAGGCCGCGACGCAGAGCTTGCACGAGAGGCACGGATTGTATGCGATCGGCCTCGTCTCCTCGGTAATGGCGGCAGCGACGAGGATCGTGGCCAGGTTGATGAAGCTGCCGAACTCGGGGTGGATCACACTGCGGTGGAGGCCGATCTGGCCGAGACCGGCGGCAACCGCGACCGGCTTATGCGAGACGACCCAAATCCGGCCTGGAAACTGATCCATCTCCATGGGAAATCCCGCGCTGGGATGGAGAGCCGGCACGCCGCGCGCCTCCAGTGCTCCCGCAATTCGACGAGCGACCGCATTGATCTCGTGGTAGTTGCGGTGGAACTCGAGATTGCCGACCGAGCGCGCAGGCGCGCGCACAGCTTCCCGATGCAGGCGCGTCACGAGGCTGATAAGGGTTTGGGTTCGGGGAAAGGCCCGCAAGACATGCGGCCGTTCCTCGGCGATCTCGGGTCGATCGAGGGCGACGAAGCCGACATCGTCCGCGCCTGCGTCGAGGCAGAGCTTTCTCAGCCATGCGGCCTCCAGCGGTACCGGCGCCGCCGCGACCGCAGATTCGCGTTCACGAGCCCTGGCAATCGAGGGATGAAGCGGACGCCCCGGCTCGGACGCGTCTCTCGGAGGATCCTGCCTTGCTGCCATATCGCTCTCCAACTTCCTGCATATACAGACGATTGCGCGGAGAAAATCCGCCGGAGAATTGGCCACCAGGTGGGCCGTCAGCGATCGAAATTCGAGACTGTGAGCTCAAGCAGGGCGTTGAGGGCGAGCGTCGCCTCGCGCCCGAGTTTCGCTTCGAGCAGTGTCTGAGCCTTCCGCCACTCCGCCGTGGCCGCTTCCAGGCGCGCCTGCCCTGCCGTCGTCAGGCACAGAGTCCGGATGCGGTGGTCGCTTGGGTCGCGCCCACTTGCGACGAGGCCGTTCGTTTCGAGAGGTTTGACCGTGCGATTGAGTGTGGTGGCATCCATGCCGACGCGCTCGGCGAGGAGGCCGATCGACGGATCGGCTCCATGCTGAAGGCGCCAGCCGTAGATCTGCGCGAGCAGACCGAATTGCGTGATTGTCAGACCAACTGCGGTCAGCGCCTCGTCGTAGATCGCCGTCACACACCGCGTCGTGCGACGGAGCCTGAGGCAGGTGCAGGCGGCGACCTCGCGGATGTCGATCCCGCCCACCAGCACATCCTCGCGCGGCGTCATATGTGTCTATCCGTGTTAGCTATAAATCTGTATATGCAGTTTTATGGATGGGATCAATCCGAGATGACCGCTCTCACACCCGCCGCCTTCAAAGGCGGCGGGTGTGTCTTCTCAGGCCGCTTCGCCCAGGCACCAGGCCAGGATGCCCTTCTGCGCGTGCAGGCGGTTCTCGGCCTCGTCGAACACGACCGATTGCGGGCCGTCGATCACCTCGGCGGTGACCTCCTCGCCGCGATGCGCGGGCAGGCAGTGCATGAAGAGCGCGTCCTTGGCCGCGGCCTTCATCAGCGCCGCATCCACCCGGTAGGGCGAGAGCAGGTTGTGGCGGAAATGCTCGTCGTCGTCGCCCATGGAGACCCAGCAATCGGTGACCACGAGATCGGCCCCCTCGACCGCCGCGTAGGCGTCGGTGGTGGCGTTGACGCGGGCGCCCTCGCGCTTGGCCCAATCGACGAGGGCCGGCGGCATCGCCAGTTCCTGCGGCGCGGCGACGTTGAGGGTGAAGTCGAAGCGGGCGGCGGCGTGGACCCAGCTCGCCAGCACGTTGTTGGCGTCGCCCGACCACGCGACCGTGCGGCCCTGGATCGGCCCGCGATGCTCCTCGAAGGTCAGCACGTCGGCCATGATCTGGCAGGGATGCGAGGCCTTGGTCAGCGCGTTGATGACCGGCACCTCGGCATGCTCGGCCAGCTCCATCACCAAGCCGTGGTCGAGGGTGCGGATCACGATCGCGTCGACGAAGCGCGACAGCACGCGGGCGGTGTCGGACACCGTCTCGCCGCGGCCGAGCTGCATCTCCTTGCCCGTCAGCATCAGGGTGTCGCCGCCGAGTTCGCGCATCGCCACGTCGAAGGAGACGCGCGTGCGGGTCGAGGGCCGGTCGAACACCATCGCCAGCATCTTGCCGGTGAGCGGTCGCTCCGCCGCGCGCTGGCCCTTCACCCGCGCGCGCTTCATCGCGGCGGAGAGGTCGAGGACACCGCGCAGGGTCTCGGCGGAGAAATCCTTCAGGTCGAGGAAGTGGCGGACATGCGGGCCGCTGCCGTTCAGGGTCGTGGTCATCTCAATATCTACGCTCGCGGTGCCGCCCTCAGAGTGCCTCACGAAATGCCCGAATACGGACCGTGCCCGCCTTTTGGCGCGACGGTGCAACGGGCATTTCGTGAGAGATCACTCAGGCGGCCCCGCGCATCTGCGCCTCCAGATCGGTCGCCGCGGCCTCCAAACGGGCCACGGCCTCGTCCACCTCCGTCTCGCCGACGATCAGCGGCGGCAGGAGGCGGACAACGTTGTCGCCGGCCGGGATCACCAGCAGGTGCCGCGCGCGGGCGGCCGCCGTGAACTCGGTGTTCGGCAGGTTGAGCTTCAGGCCCCGCATCAGCCCCTGCCCGCGCAATTCGGCGAAGACGTGGGGGTGCCGGTCGATCAGGCACGCGAGCTTCTGCGTCAGCAGCAGGTCCATGTGCTCGACATGCGCCAGGAAGCCGTCTCCGAGCACTACGTCGAGCACCGCGTTGCCCACCGCCATGGCGAGCGGGTTGCCGCCGAAGGTGGTGCCGTGGGTGCCGGCCGTCATGCCGCGCGCGGCCTCGGCGGTGGCGAGGCAGACGCCGAGCGGGAAGCCGCCGCCGATGCCCTTGGCCGCGCTCATGATGTCCGGCGTGACGCCCGACCATTCGTGCGCGAAGAACTTGCCGGTGCGGCCGACGCCGGTCTGCACCTCGTCCATGATGAGGAGCAGGCCGTGCGCCTCGCAGAGCGCGCGCAGGCGCCGCAGGGTCTCGCCGGGGATCACCCGCAGGCCGCCCTCGCCCTGGATCGGCTCGATCATCAGGGCGGCGGTCTCCGGGCCGATCACGGCTTCCAGCGCGGCGAAGTCGCCGACCGGCACCTGATCGAAGCCCTCCACCTTCGGGCCGAAGCCCTCGATGTACTTCTGCTGGCCGCCCGCCGCGATGGTCGCGAGCGTGCGACCGTGGAAGGCACCCTCGAAGGTGACGATGCGGTAGCGCTCGGGGTGGCCGCCCGCCGCATGATACTTGCGGGCCATCTTGATGGCGGCCTCGTTGGCCTCGGCACCGGAATTGGCGAAGAAGGCCACGTCGGCGAAGGTCGCGTCCACGAGCCGTCGGCCCAGCCGCTCCCCTTCCGGGATCTGGAACAGGTTCGAGGTGTGCCAGAGCTTTTGCGCCTGCGTGGTCAGGGCCTCGACCAGGTGCGGATGGGCGTGGCCGAGCGCGTTGACGGCGATGCCGGCACCGAAATCGAGGTAGCGGTCGCCGTCCTCGGCGACCAGCCATGCGCCCTCGCCTCGCTCGAAAGCGATCGGGGCGCGGGCATAGGTCGGCAGCAGGGCGGAGGTCACGCGGGTCCGTCTCCTCGGGCTCGATCCAGGGAACGCCATGGCTCCCGAAGTCGCCAAAAGAAAGTGCCGCCTCGGGGGACGGGCGGCACGCGCGCGATTACTAAGAAACGAGGGGCTTCTGTCAATCGCAGGACGGCGCCGGGGCGGCCCGCGGCACCGCGATCCGCCCGAAATCGACGCGCCGCGGTGCCGTCCGGCACCCACTTTCCGGGTTCAGGGTGCCTCACGAAACGCCCGGCCACCGATCGCCTCCGCTCTGGACACGTCGGCGCAGCGGGCGTTTCGGGAGAGACGCTCAGGCCCGCTGCAGCCGGGTCGATTCCGTCGGCGAGCGCCCGATCATCTTGCGGAAGGTCCGCCCCATCCGCCGCGCATCGGGAAAGCCCGCGCGTGAAGCCGCCTCGCTCAAGGAGACCGTGCCGGAGCGGATCAGCGACTGGGCCAGCGTCACGCGTTCGCGCAACACGTATTGATAGGGCGTCACGCCGAAGGTGCCCTTGAAGGCGCGCACGAAATAGCCCTCGCTGAGGCCCGCCACCGCCGCCATCTCCCCGAGAGACAGGGGCGCATCGATCCGCGCGGCGACGAGGTCGCGCACCCGCCGCGCCTGCCGGGCGGTGAGCGCCGCGCTCTTGCGGGAGGGCGGGCTCGACAGGGCGCCGGAGGCGCGCAGCACCGCGAGCGCCACGCTGTCGACCAGAAGCGCGTCCGCGGCGCTGTCGTGGCCGCTGGCCGCCTGCCCCAGAGCAGCCAGGAGATGGGAGAGGGTCATCCGCTCGGCGAGATCGCAGGTGATCGAATCGATTCGGAACTGCGAGAGCGGCGCCTCGATCATCCGCTCCACCGCGGCGGGCATGAAGGCGAGATAGCGCCCGCGGCACGGCCCGCTCCAGACCGTGCGGCCTGCATAGCCGGGCCCGCGCAGAACGAAGGCCTCGCCGGTGCGCACGTCGCAGGGCGCGCTGCCGGTCGGGCTGTCGCCGCTGAAGGTGAGCGTGGTCCGGCTCAGGCCGTACCAGCCGCCGTGCCACGTGCCGACGAGGAGGCCATCGACCCGGTGCGTGCTGAACCCCGCCGTCTCGTAGGCGAAATCAAGGAAGGCGATGCCGTCGAGGCCGCTGGCGGGGATCTGGCCGAAAATCCGGTCGGGCGGGGCGCTGAGATCGCCTTGCACTGAAGCGTTGACGAACGGAACGCTCATCGGCCGCGTCGTTCTCCCTCTCGCTGGCGCGCCTCCGGGGCGCACTTGGAAATCCTCTGCCGAGAGCCTCGTCCTCGACATCAAATCCAGGACAAGGCCCCATCCTCTTGTTTTCGCATCGTTTTTTCCGAAAGCCGGAGATCGCCTTTCGGCATGATGCTCTCGGCGGTCTGGGCCACCCTGCGCGCGCAACCGGCGGGACGGCGCGGGCACGGCGACACTTCGCTCCGATGAGAACGACCCGCCTTCGCACTCGTTCCCTCGATCCGCGGGGTCGATCGTGCCGGCGGCAGAGGTGCCCGTCGAGGGCGCACCCGGTCGTCGCGGCCCGCGAGCGAGGCCCACGGAAGCGGTGGGGTCGGCCGCTTCCGTGGGAGGACGTGTCAGGCGATCGGATTACTTCCCGAGCAGGCCGCCGAGAAGGCCGCCCACCTGATCGACGACACCGGACACGGCCCCGAGTTCGCTGCTGAGATCGAGATCGAGGCCGAGAGACAGACCGCCGCCGACCTGATCCAGCTCCGCAGCGTTCAGCTCGCGGACGGTATCAATGTTCTGCTGCATGGTTTTCTCCTTTGTCCGAAGGATATTGGAAGAACGTTCTGTATTTCTGTCTTCCTGTGGAATAAGAGCGCCGGCCATGCGTCGCTCTGCTGGATAAGGTACGGATATTATTCCGGCAGGCAACCCGGGCTGCGGTATACGGTCCGGGACGATCGGCTCAGGACCTCTCGGATGGACAGATCTTGCCCTCTCACAGCACGACCAGCGGTCGTATCCTGGCTCCGCGCCGTCCCCGGCCCTGCACGGTCGCCGCTCCCCTTCCCTTCGGCCGACCCGCGCGATCGGCTCTCACGGGATGGGTGTGGCGGGACGGGCCGCCGCCCGCGCGGGGGACAAAAATTGACGTGCCGGCCGGAGAACAGGCCGCCCGCGCCGCCGGCACGGCTAAGAATCTGAAGCTGTTGCGGATTACGCCCTACATGCGTCAGAACAACGCACCTGATCGTTCGATCGCTACCCCGGAGGAAGCTTCCCGGTGAACGCGCCCCTGTTCCGTCGCGAGGTCGTGGAGGCCCGGCGAAGCGCCTGGCTCGGCGAGGCCCAGGTGATCCAGCCCCTGGCGATCCGCATCGTGGTCGGCCTGTGCCTCGCCTTCGCCGTCCTCGTCGGCGTCTACGCCTGGCTCGGCAGCTATACCCGCCGGGTCCATGCCGACGGCCTGCTCGCGCCCGATATCGGCCTCATCACCGTGGCGAGCCCGCTCGCGGGGCGGGTCAGCGCGTCGGGGGTCAAGGAGGGTGACCGGGTCGAGCGCGGCCAGCTCCTCTTCACCATCGACCTCGACGCGGTCTCGGCGAGCGGCCCGACCCAGGAGCGGGTGATCGCCCAGCTCGGCCGCCAGCGGGAGAGCGTGGAGCGCCAGCGCGCCGCCCGCGCGGCCATGGCCACCGCCGAGAAGGAGGGCTTGAGGGAGCAGGTCGCCAACCTGGAAGCACAGCGCGCCAGGATCGAGGAGCAGCTCGCGCTCCAGGAAAAGCTGGTGCCGCCGCTCAAGTCCCGCGCCGACGAACTCGCCGACCTCGTGACGCGGGGTTTTGCCCGCGCGGCCGACTTCCAGAGCCAGAACTACCTCTATCTCCAGGCCAGCTCACAGCTCGCACAGTTCCGCCAGGGCGGGCTTCAGGTCGAGGGCAAGCTCGGCGATCTGCGCGCCAAGCTGGCCACCTTCGACGAGACCCTGGCGCGCGATCTGGCCGAACTCGACCGCACCGCCGCGCAGCTCGAACAGCAGCGGGCCGAGAGCGAGGCGCGCCGCGCCATCGAGGTGCGCGCGCCGGAGCGCGGCATCCTCACCTCGATCCGGGCGCAGGCCGGGCAGACCGTGGCGGCGGGGGCGAACCTGCTCACCCTGCTGCCGAGCGAGGGCCGGCTGCAGGCCAACCTGTTCGTGGATTCCTCGGCGATCGGCTTCATCGAGCCCGGCGCCAGCGTGATGCTGCGCTACGCCGCCTTCCCGTTCCAGCGCTTCGGCCTGCACCGGGGCACGGTGACGGAGGTGACCCGCGCGCCGCTCGAAGGCGACGCCCGACCCGAGGCGGCGAGGGACACGGCCAAGAATGCGGGGAGCGGGGGCGTCTACCGCATCATCGTGCGGCCGGACGCCGACAGCGTGACGGCCTATGGCGAGCCGCGCCGGCTGGAGGCCGGCATGCGGGTCGAGGCCGACATCGCGCTCGAGAAGCGCCCGCTCTACCGCTGGCTCCTCGACCCCCTCTACCACGTCAAGCGCAGCGTCGATCTCGTCACCGAAGGAGGGACACGGTGAGCCTGCTGTCGGATCTTCAGTTCGGTTTCCGGCGGCGCCTGCCGGTCGTGCTCCAGGCCGAGGCCGCCGAGTGCGGCATGGCCTGCCTCGCCATGGTGCTGGGCTACCATGGCCGCCGGGTCGATCTCGGAAGCTTGCGCGCCCGCCACGCCCTGTCGCTGAAGGGCATGACGCTGCGAAACCTCATGGACCTCTCAGGGACTCTTGGGCTCTCGACGCGGGCGCTGCGGGTGGAACTGCCCGATCTCGGCCGCCTGCGCCTGCCCTGCATCCTGCATTGGGGGCTCAACCACTTCGTCGTGCTGGCGCGGGTCGGGCGCCGGGAGATCGTGATCCACGATCCCGCCCGCGGGCGCCGCACCTTGAGCCTCGCGGAAGCCTCGCGCGAATTCACCGGCGTCGCCCTGGAGGTGGCGCCGAACCAGAGCTTCGTGCGCGAGCGGGCGGCGCGCGGCCTCGCGCTCTCCGACCTGTTCCGGGGCATGGCCGGCATCCGCGCGGCGATGATGCAGATCCTGGCCCTGTCGCTCGGGATCGAACTCGTGGCGATCCTGATGCCGATCGCCTCGCAGATCGTCATCGACGAGGTGATCGTCAACGGCGATCTCGACCTGCTGCTCGTCGTGGCGCTCGGCCTCGCCCTGCTGCTGGTGCTGCAGCTCGGCCTCGGCGTCGCCCGGAGCTGGGCGATCATGCTCACGGGCACGAAGCTGAACTACCAATGGTCCGGCTCGCTGTTCGACCACCTCTCGCGGCTGCCGCTCGACTATTTCCAGAAGCGGCATGTCGGCGACGTGATCTCCCGCTTCGGCACGCTCGCCACGATCCAGAAGGGCATCACCACCGATCTCGTCCAGGCCCTGCTCGACGGGCTGATGTCGGTCGGCATGCTGATCATGCTGTTCCTCTACGGCGGCTGGCTCGCCGGGGTGGCCATCGCCGCCACCGCGCTCAACGCCGGCTTACGGATCGCCGCCTACAAGGCCTATCGCGAGGGCACCGAGGAGGCGATCGTCGCGGAGGCGCGCCAGCAGAGCCACTTCATCGAGACCGTGCGCGGCATGGCGAGCGTCAAGCTCCTGAACCTGCGCGAGCGCCGCCGCGGCACCTGGATGAACCAGTTCGTCCAGGCGCTGAACGCACGGCTGCGGCTGCAGCGGCTCGACCTCGTGTTCGGGCGCGGCAACGAGTTCCTGTTCGGCGCCGACCGGCTGATCCTGCTGGTGCTCGGGGCGCGGGCCGTGATCGACCAGTCGATGACGCTCGGCATGCTGGTGGCCTTCCTGGCCTACCGCGACCAGTTCTCGACCCGCATCGGCAACCTGATCCAGTCGGGCTTCCAGCTGCGGATGCTCAACGTGCAGACCGACCGGCTCTCGGACATCGTCATGACCGAGCCGGAGGAGGCCGCAGCCCCCATGCCCGCCGCGACGGAGCCGGTCGCAGGCCCCGCCCTCCTCCCCTCCGGTGAGCGCCCGCCGGTCCGGGGCGCATCCTTGCGCGCCGTCGGCCTGTCCCTGCGCTACGGCGACGACGAGCCCTGGGTGTTCCGCAATCTCGGCCTGGAGGTGCCGCCGGGCGAAAGCCTGGCCATCACCGGCCCCTCGGGCTGCGGCAAGAGCTCGGTGATGAAGATCCTGATGGGTCTGCTGCCGCCGTCCGAAGGCGCGGTGCTGGTCGATGGCCGCGACATCCGCTCCGGGGGGTTGGCGGCCTACCGCGCCCGCATCGCCGGGGTGATGCAGGATGACGGGTTGTTCGCCGGCTCGATCGCCGAGAACATCGCCTGTTTCGACGAGCGGCCCGATCCCGGCTGGATCCGCGAATGCGCCGCCCGCGCGGCGATTCTCGACGACATCGCCCGCACGCCGATGGGCTTCGAGACCCTGGTCGGCGACATGGGCTCGACGCTGTCCGGCGGCCAGCGCCAGCGGGTGATCCTGGCCCGCGCCCTCTACCGGCGCCCGGAGATTCTGTTTCTGGATGAGGCGACGAGCGCGCTGGACGAGCCGACCGAGGCGGTCATCGCCGCCGCGCTCCGCGACCTGAAGATGACGCGGGTCATCGTCGCCCACCGCCCGGCCACCGTGGCCCATGCCGACTGGCGTTACGATTTCGCCGCGGAGGCGCCGCGGGTCGAGCCTCTAGCGACAGAGACCGCCGGTTGAGGGGGCTTTGCCCTCCCGCCCCCTTGCGAGACGCCCCTCCCCCATGCTCAGAGCGCCGCAGCATTCGTGTCTCTCACGAAGCGCCCGCTGCGCCGTCGCCCCGGAAGGCGAAGGGGTCAGTGACCGGGCGTTTCGTGAGGCACTCTCAGCGGGAGACGGCGATGAACTCGGTCAAGGAACGTCTGGAAGCGCTCGGCCTCAAGCTGCCGAAGGCGGCGGCCCCGGTGGCGAACTACGTGCCGTACGTGCGCACCGGCAACCTCGTCGTCATCTCCGGCCAGATCTGCTTCGGGCCGGACGGCACCCTCGACCCGGCCCACAAGGGCAAGCTCGGCGCAGAGGTCTCGGCCGAACAGGGCATCGCGGCGGCCCGGCTCTGCGCGCTCAACGTGCTGGCCCAGGTCCAGGCGGCGGTGGGCGACCTCGACCACGGCGTCGTGCAATGCGTGCGGCTCGGCGGCTTCATCAACGCGGTGCCGAGCTTTGCCGGCCTCGCCCCGATCATGAACGGCGCCTCGGACCTGATGGTCGAGATCCTCGGCGACCGCGGCCGCCACGCCCGCTCGACCGTGGGCGTCGCCGAACTGCCCCTCGACGCGGCGGTCGAGGTCGAGGCGATGTTCGAGGTCGCGTGAGCGGCCCTCTGGACCGGGCGCCGGACTGGCTCACCGCCCGTCCGATCGCCCATCGCGGCCTGCACGACCGCGCCGCCGGCATCCCGGAGAACACCCTGGCCGCAGCCGAGGCGGCGGTGGCGGGCGGCTACGCCATCGAGTGCGACGTGCAGCTCAGCGCCGACGGCGAGGCGATGGTGTTCCACGACGAGGCGCTCGGGCGTCTCACGGCCGTCTCCGAGCCGGTGGAATCGCGGAAAGCGGCCGAACTCGGCACGCTGACCGTGGCCGGCACGGGGGAGCGCATCCCGACGCTGCCGGACTTCCTGGCGCGGGTCGCGGGCCGCATCCCCGTCATCGTCGAGATCAAGTCGCGCTTCGACGGCGACCGGCGGCTCACCCGCCGCGCCGCCGAGATCGTCGCCGGGCTCGACGCACCGGTGGCGCTGAAGTCGTTCGATCCGGGCATCGTCGCGACGCTGGCCGAGATCGCGCCGGGTCTGCCCCGCGGCATCGTCGCGGAGGCGAGCCAGGACGATCCGCACTACGCCCTGCTGGCGCCGTCCGTGCGGGCCGAATTGTCGGGCCTGCTCCACCTCCATGTGAGTCGGCCGCACTTCCTGTCCTGGCGCGTCGGCGACCTGCCGGGCCCGGTGCCCTATCTCTGCCGCCGGCTCGGGAACATGCCGGTGATGACCTGGACCGTGCGCACCGAGGCGCAGCGGGCGCTGGCCCAGGAGCACGCGGACCAGATGATCTTCGAGGGTTTTCGCCCGTAATCGGGGTTCCCAAAGGGCGAGCCCTTTGGCGGGTGCAGGGCAGAGCCCTGCCCCTTCAGGCCGCGCGGACGGTGTCGAGGAAGCGGGCGACCTCGGCCGAGAGGTGCTCGGACTGGCGCGACAATTCGGTCGCCGAGGACAGCACCTGCGCAGCCGCCGCGCCGGTCTCCTCGGCGGCACCCGCCACGCTCGCGATGGTGCGGGTGACGGATTCCGTGCCGCCCGCCGCCTGGGCGACGTTGCGCACGATCTCCTGGGTCGCCGCGCCCTGCTCCTCGACCGCCGCGGCGATGCCGGTGGCGACGCCGCTGATCTCGCGGATGCGCCCGCTGATGCTGTCGATGGCCGCGACCGCCTGACCCGTCGCGCCCTGGATGCGCCCGATCTGCCCGGTGATCTCGTCCGTGGCCCGCGCCGTCTGGTTGGCGAGTTCCTTGACCTCCGCCGCGACCACGGCGAAGCCGCGGCCCGCCTCGCCGGCCCGCGCCGCCTCGATCGTGGCGTTGAGCGCGAGCAGGTTGGTCTGGCCGGCGATGGTCGAGATCATCGCCACCACGTCGCCGATCCGCGCGGCGGCCTCGGAGAGGTCGCGCACGAGGATCGCCGTCTGCCCGGCCTCGGTCACCGCGGCCTGCGCCAGGGTGGCCGAGCCGTCGACCTGCCGGCCGATCTCCTGCACCGAGGCGCCGAGTTCCTCGGCCGCGGCGGCGACGGTGCCGACATTGGAGGCGGCCTCCTCGGCGGAGGCGGCCACCGTGCCGGATTGCCCGGCGGTCTGGCTGGCATTGGCGGTCAATTGCTGGGCGGTGGCCTGAAGCTCGGTCGCGGCGGCGGTCACGCCCTGGACGATGCCGCCCACCGCGCGCTGGAAGTCGTCGGCGAGCGCGCGCGCGGCGGCCCGGCGCTGCGCCTCGGCACCGGCGCGGGCGGCTTGCGTCTCCTCTTCCAGGGCGCGGGTGCGGACCAGGTTGTCCTTGAACACCTGCACCGCCGCGGCCATGGCGCCGATCTCGTCGCCGCGGCCCCGCCCCGGCACGGCGACCGCCGCGTCGCCCGCCGCGAGGGCACCCATCGCCCCCGTCATCCGCGCGATCGGCCGCGAGATCCCGAACCAGCCGAACAGGGCTGCGGCGAGCGCCGAGAGCAGGGTCACGGCCATGGCGATCCAGGCGGCGGCGGTGGCGGAGGCGGCGCTGCCGACGGCGCCCTCGACGCTCTGCTTGGCACTCCGCTTGTTGAGCGCGAGGTTTTCCTGAAGCGCCTTGGTCGCGGATTGCGCGAGGCCCAGCGCCTCGGGCCCGGTGAGCAGGGCCAGCGCCTCGGCTTGGCGCCCCTCGCGCATCAGGGCGACGATCGCCTCGACCCGACCCGTATAGGTCGTCCAGATCGCGGCGAAGCGCTCGTACAGGGCCCGCTCCTCGGGGGAGGCGATCACCGGCTCGTAGGCGCGCCGCAGGGCTTCGAGGGCCGCTTGGCTCGTCCGCACGCTCTTCTCGTTCTCGGCGAGGATGGCGGCGGTCGGCGAGGCGGCGACGTAGCGGTAGGTCTTCACCCGCTCGTCCCGCGTCGCGGTGCTGATGTCGCCGAGCAATCCCACCGAGGGAAGCCAATTGCCGGCGATGTCGCGGACTTCGCGATCGATGTTCGAGAGTTTGATGACGCTCATCCCGCCTTGGGCCGCAGCAATCACGGCCAGCAGGCTGAACGAGCCCGCCAGGGCAGCCTTGAGGGAAACGCGCATCATAAATCCGGGGGTGTGATTGGCCTCTTGAGATGCCCCACCCTGCAACGGAATACTTAAGGCTCTCTCGATTTCTGCAGGAAAGTGCATGCGGCGGCCTGCGCCACGGGCTCGGATAGGCAGGCCGCCGTATCACGACGGCGTATGGCAGGCTCCGACGGATGGCTTTCGGTGCCGCCTCCGCTCGGCCGGCGGCCCGACACCTCTACCGGCTGCCCTCCGGCCGCTCCGACGAACTCTTCTTCTCCGTTGTCGCCTCGGGCTGTCTCACGAATTCGGCGAGGTAGCCCTTCCACAGGCTGGCGAAGCGCAGGGATTGATGGCCGTGCGTCTCGGGCGAGGTCGGAACCAGAACGAAGCGGCCATCCTTCACCCGGGCCATGGCCCCGTTCATCACATCGAGCTGGGGCGGGTTCAGCTCGTCGTCGGCGAAGTTCACCGCGAGCACCTTGGCGGTGATCTTTTCGAGGTCCGGCGAGGGGTCGTAATCGTAGGAGGAATCGAACCAGTACAGCCAGTCGTTGGCATCGGCCTTGTTCTCGTAGCCGGCGATCATCTTGTCGTAGGCGGTGTCGGCCGCCGCGCGGGTCGGGGCCTGCTTCTGAAGGCCGAGCACGCTCTCGGTCATGATGTTGAAGATCGGCAGGATGCGGCCGAAGCTGCGCGGCTGCGCGGTGTACTCGCCGCCCTTCCAGTCGGGATCGGTGCGGATCCCCTCGATCAGGAGGCGCCGCCACAGGGCGTTGCGCCCGCTCACCGGGATCGGCTGGCTCGCCACCGCCATCAGCAGGTCCATCGCGCCGGCATAGCGCTCGCCCCACATCCAGGCCTGCATCCCGCCCATGGAGGTGCCGAGCACGAGGCGCAGATGCTTGACCCCGAGCGCCTCGGTGACGACCCGGTGCTGGCCCTCCACGACGTCGCCATAGCCGTAGCGGGGGAAATGCGCCTTGAGCCCGTCGGAGGGTTTCGAGGAGCCGCCGCGCCCGAGCCCGTCGGGCAGGATCACGTACCAGCGCCGCGCGTCGAGCGGCGCGCCTTCGCCGAACAGCTCCGGCCCGAGCGTCGGGATCAGGAAGCTCTTGCCCGTGCCGGTGGTGCCGTGCAGGACGAGCACCGCGTTGTCGATCTCGCCGTCCGCGCCGCGATGCGGCGTGCCGAGGGTGGTGTAGTGCAGCTTGACCCGATCCAGGCTCTCGCCGCTGGCGAACTTGAAGTTCTCGACGACGTGGTCGCCCTCCTGCTGGCCGGGATAGGCGGCGGCCGGCGCGGCGATGGCCGCGATCGGAGCGAGGCCGGCGGCGAGCGGGGTCAGCGCCAAGGCCGAAACCAGGAGAGCCGTTCGAAGCGAGCGTATCCGAGCACCCATCAAGCGTTCTCCTCGACCCATCCGAACGAGCGTTCTACGGCCCGGCCCCAACCGGCGAACAGTGCCCGACGTTCTTCTGCCTGGATATGCGGATGCCAGCGCTTGTCCACGGCCCAGTTGTCGCGAAGATCTTCGAGTGTCTTCCAGAACCCCGTGGCGAGCCCGGCGGCATAGGCCGCACCCAGGGCCGTCGTCTCCGAGACCTTCGGGCGCAGGGTCGGCCGGTCGAGGATGTCGGCCTGGAACTGCATCAGCAGGTCGTTGACGGTCATGCCGCCGTCGCAGCGCAGTTCGGCGATCGGACAACCGGAATCGCGCTCCATCGCCTCCAGCACCTCGCGGGTCTGGTAGGCCGTGGCCTCCAGGCAGGCGCGGGCGATGTGGCCCTTGTTGGCGTAGCGGGTCAGCCCGATGATGAGGCCGCGGGCGTCGTCGCGCCAATGCGGGGCGTAGAGGCCGGAGAAGGCCGGCACCACGTAGACGCCGCCATTGTCCTCGACGCTGCGGGCCAGCCCCTCGATCTCGCTCGAGGCGCCGATCAGCCCGAGATTGTCGCGCAGCCATTGCACCAGGGCGCCGGTGATGGCGATGGAGCCTTCGAGCGCGTAGGCCGGCGGGCGCCCATCGAGCCGGTAGGCCACGGTGGTGACGAGCCCGGCGCTCGACGCGACGGGCGCGGGGCCGGTGTTCATCAGCGCGAAGCAGCCGGTGCCGTAGGTGTTCTTGGCCTCGCCCGCCGAAAAGCAGGTCTGCCCGAACAGGGCCGCCTGCTGGTCGCCCAAGATGCCGCCGAGCGGCACGCCGGGAAACGGGTCGCGGGCCTCGCCCAGCACGGCGCTCGAAGAAACGATGGTCGGCAGCACCGCCCGCGGGATGCGGAACACGCCGAGCATGGCCTCGTCCCAGTCGAGGGTCGCGAGCGACATCAGTTGCGTGCGGCTGGCATTGGTCACGTCGGTGACGTGGAGCCCGCCCTGCGGGCCGCCGGTGAGATTCCAGACGAGCCAGGAATCGATCGTGCCGAACAGGGCGGTGCCGTCCTCGGCCTTCGCCCGCGCCCCCTCCACGTGGTCGAGCAGCCAAGCGAGCTTGGAGGCGGAGAAGTAGCTCGCGAGCGGCAGGCCGGTGACGGCGCGGAAGCGGTCGCGCCCCCCGTCGCGGGCGAGCGCGGCGACGGACCGGTCGGTGCGGGTGTCCTGCCAGACGATGGCATCGTGCAGCGGCTCGCCGGTCCGCCGGTCCCAGAGCATGGCGGTCTCGCGCTGGTTGGTGATGCCGATGGCGGCCAGATCCCCCGGCGCCAGCCCGGCGCGGGCCAGCCCCTCGCGCATCACCGCATGGGTGTTGCGCCAGATCTCCCGCGGGTCGTGCTCGACCCAGCCGGGACGGGGGAAGATCTGCTCGTGCTCGCGCTGGGCCTGCGCCAGGATCGTGCCCCGGCGGTCGAACACGATGAAGCGCGTGCTCGTGGTGCCCTGATCGATCGCCCCGACCGCATCCGGCATGGCGTCCCTCCCGGCGTGTCTCGCCTCCGGGTTTTTTCGCCCGGCTCGCGCCCGATCCTACACGAGGCCGGGCGCGCCGGAACCGGTCAACCGGCTTGTCGGTCCCCTTGCGCGCGTTCCAACTGGGCCGGCGTATTCTGCGCCCCCATCTGGCGGGCCATGTCGGCGGCGCTCATCCCCGAAGCGTCGCGCCGGGACGGGTCTGCGCCTTGGGCGAGCAGAAGTTCGACGATCTCGGTGCGGTCGAACATCGCCGCCACCATCAGCGCGGTGCGGGTGCCGTCGCCGGTCCCGTCGACCTGCGCGCCGTGCTCGAGGAGCAGCCGGACGATGTCCGCATCGCCCTTGAACGCGGCGCCCGCGAGCGGGGTCTGGCCGCGGTCGTTGGCGAGTTCGGGATCACCCCCGGCCTCCAGGATGACCCGGGCCGTCGCCGCCTGACCGTTATAGGCGGCGAGCATCAGGAGGCTGTCGCCCTTGTCGTTGCGCAGGTTCGCCGGAAGGCCCTGGCCGAACAGCTCGGCCAGTTCCTCCGCATGGCCCATCCGGGCGTACTGAAAGAGACGGGCCGCGAAGGCGAGGGTCTCGTCGTCGAGGGCGGGGCGGTCAGCGGACATGGTTTTCGCGTCGCGGGTTCTGTGAGCAGGAAGGCCGCACCGGGGCGGCCTCGCGTGGCACCGGTAGGTAGCGCCGCCGAACGCCCCGGCCAGCGGGTTCAGGCCTCGGCCGATGCGGTAGGCGGGCCGGCGAGGTCGAGCCGGAGCGACATCACCATGGCTACACTGAGGACGAGGAACACCGCCACCGTGCCGACCAGAAGCGCGTAGACCTCGAGCCCGAGCAGCACGAACAGGAAGGCGAATAGCGCCGACATCAGGCCCGCGAACACGGCGGTGACGGTGACCTCGCGCGAGACCGCGGCCGTGTAGAGACTGGTCTGGGCCACGACGAGCCCGGCGCTGAGGGCGAAGGCGGCGGTGTAGCCGAGCCACTCGCTGAACGAGAGCAGCATCAGCGGGAACAGCGTCATGGCGATCCCGACGAGAGCGTATTGCAAGAGGTGGATGCGCAGCCGCGTCGTCGCCTCGAAGGCGAGAAGCAACGCGAAGGCCAGCACGACCGGCAGGAGCCCGTACTTCGCGACACGGGTGATCATCCGGTAGACGGGCATGCCCTCGACCAGGGTGACGCCGAAGCTGCCGGAGCCCGCAAGCCGAGCCGTGGCCTCCGGGATCATCCCAGGCAGCGTGCCGGCCACGACCCGCGGCGCGCCGATTTCGTCGATCCGCCAATTCGCCGTGAAACCCGCCTTCGTGATCGTATAGGTCGCGGGCAGCACGTCCCCGAAGAAACTCGGATTCGGCCAGGGGGAGGCGAGCGTCAGTTCGGCCTGCGGCGCGCTCGGCACGAAGGCGATCTCCCCCGTTCCGCGCAATCCGATCTCGCCCGTATAGGCGATGGCCCCCTCGGGGCGGCCTGCGGTCTTGAGCGGTGCAAGGACCCAGCGCTCACCGGGGCAGGCAGCGCCACGGAGCGCAAAGGTGGAGCAGGTACCCCAGGCCTCCTTGCGCCCGTCGATGGTGATCCCGTCGCCGGGATTGACCGAACCCAGGCGCCCCACCGCGAGACCGATCAGGGCCCGATCCCAGTGGATCCGCGCGCCCGCCGCACCGAGGAGGTCGATCAGTTGCCCCTCGTCCGGCACTTCGAAACGGCCGGCGAGCTTGACGCGCGCGTCGTAGACGGTGGCGGCGAACGGGCCGCGGCGGCGCTCAGCGGTGTCGAGCGTCACGTCGAAGGACGCCGACCGGGCCGCCGCGAGGACATGGCGCGGCTGGCCGGAATCGTCGGTGAAGGGCAGGACCATCACGGGTCCCTGAACCCGCTGCGGCGGTCCCCAGGCTCTCGCGATCTCGGCCTCGACCTCCCGCTGCCGATCCTGGCGCTCACCGACGAGCAGGAGGATGCCGAGGCAGGCCGCTCCGGCCGCCAGGGTCAGCCCGCCGATCCGCCGCAGCCGGCGCCACGCGAAGGGCCACGCGGTCTCCCGGTCGGGCGAAGAGGCTGGAATCGGCGGGTCGAGACTCATCGGGGGCTCCGGGCAAGGGGGAAGGTTCGCGGAAGCGCACGGCGCCTCCGCGTGACAGCCCGCCGGGACGGCGAGGCTCTCCGTACTCATTTCTGGATTAGGTGTTGGACGGGCCGGCGCGCGGCACGCGCGAAGCGTCAGGCGGCTTGCGGCACCGCGGGCGGGTTCAGCCCGCCGAACCGCCGGTCGCGGGCGGTGAAATCGGCGACCGCCACGGCGAGGTCGGTGGCGCCGAAATCGGGCCACATCCGCTCGGTGAAGTGCAGCTCGGCGTAGGCCGCCTCCCAGAGGAGGAAGTCGGAGAGCCGCTTCTCGCCCCCCGTTCGGATCAGGAGATCGACGTCTCCGTCCGCCCCCAGGGCCGCGCTCAGGCCCTCGCGGCTGAGACCCTCCGGCCCGAGCCGGGCGGCGGCGGCGAGGATCGCGTCGCGCGAGGAGTAATCGACGGCGATGCGCAGGTGCAGCCGGTCGCCCGACGCGGTCACGGCCTCGGCCCGCTCGATCGCCTCCGGGATGCCGGGCGGCAGGCGGTCGCGGCGGCCGATCACCGTGAGGCGGGTGCCGCTGCGGGCGAGCCGCTCGGTCTCGCCGCGCAGGTAGGCCCGCAACAGGCGCATCAGCCCGCCGACCTCCTCGGCCGGGCGCCGCCAGTTGTCGCTGGAGAAGGCGTAGAGCGTCAGCGTGCCGATGCCGAGGGCGGGGGCGGCCTCCGCCACCCTCTGGATCGTCTTGACGCCCGCCCGGTGGCCCGCGCCCCGGGGCAGGCCGCGCGCACTCGCCCAGCGGCCGTTGCCGTCCATGATGATCGCCGCGTGAAGGCCTGATCTACGATCGAGAGGGCTTTGCATCGTAAAGTCTCCGGGCGAAGGGCGAGACATGCGGGGGGGATGCGGCGTTCGGTGGGATGTCGGAGTGCGGTCGTCAGACCGGCTCGGCGAGGCCGGAACGATCGTGGCCGGCGGGCCGGTCGTCGGCGGCCTGGGATCGGCCGGCGGAGGCTTGCGGCCTGCCGGCGGCATTCTGTGGCCTGTCGGCGGCTTTCTGTGGCCTGCCGGCGGCTTGCGCGGCGTCGCGCACGACCTGCTCCAGCACCCCGAGATAGTCGAGGAAACGGGTGCGTCCGGAGGGTGTCAGGCGGCAGAGGGTCTGCGGCCGGTTCTGGTCGTAGCCCTTTTCCAGGCTGACGAGGTCGGCCTCCTGCAGCACGGCGAGGTGGCGGCTGAGATTGCCGTCGGTGAGCCCGCACAGGCGCTTGAGGTCGGGGAAGGCGAGGCCGCGGGGATGCGAGACCAGGGAGGTCAGCACCGAGAGCCGCGCCCGCTCGTGGATGATCCGGTCGAGCCCCTCGTAGGAGAAGCGGGCGTCGGCGCGATCAGAGGTCGGCATCGGCGTCTCCGTCGGCGGATTCGTCAGCGTGGCCCGAATGGCGGTGGATGATGATGGCGACGAGCCCCTGCCCCACCGCGAAGGGCACGCCCATCAGCCAGGGCGAGAGGTGGCGCGTCTCGCTGGCGAGCGCCAGCACCGTGAGCCCGGCGAGCAGGTACCACGCGCCCGCCAGCGGCACGGTGCGGGGCAGGATGCGGGCGGAGGCGAACAGGCCGAGCCCGACCAGAACCTGCCACAGGCCCGGCAGCATCCAGAGCTGGTCCGGCGCGAAGCGGGCGAAGACGAGCCCCAGACAGAGGCCCGCCCCGCCCGCGGGCAAAAAACCTTCGATGGCGCTGAACACCATCGCGTCGGCCAGCCCCGAATGGACCCGGCGCGAGCGGCGCACCGCCTCGAACCCGATCAGGAGGCAGGCGGTGACGGCGGCGGCGACCCAGAGGCCGAAAAAGACGATCGGCCGCGCCGTCGGGTCGTCGAGCAGCAGGGCCTGGGCCCCCGCGACGACGAGCGCCAGGGCGCCGGTGGCCGCCAGCGTGGCAGAGCCGAGGCCGCGGAACGCCGTGTCCCGCGCGATCTGCATCCGGATCGCGACGATGTCGGCCAGGGCCCTGTCAAGGTCGCCGTGGGTCTCTCGCATGGGGGTCAGCTTCCCGCGTCGAAGCGTGCTTTGCAATGCAAAGTACACGCGGGTGTAGAGCCGTCAAGCGGAGAAACGTCAGGCTTCCGCCCGCAGGCCCGCGAGGTCGAGCCGGCGAGTGACCATGGTGAGATCGCCCTTCCCGTCCCGCGGCCACTCGGCCTCCGGGCGGTCGCGGTACAATTCGACCCCGTTCCCGTCGGGATCGCGCAGGTAGAGCGCCTCGGACACGCCGTGGTCGCTGGCCCCGTCGAGGGGGAGGCCGGCCGCCTCGACCCGGCGCAGGGCATCGGCCAGGGCCGCCCGGGTCGGGTAGAGGATCGCGAGGTGGTAGAGCCCGGTCGTGCCGGGCGGTGGCGGAGGGCCGCCCGCGCTCTCCCAGGTGTTGAGGCCGATATGGTGGTGATAGCCGCCGGCCGAGACGAAGGCGGCTTGGGCACCGAAGCGCTGCATCAGAGCGAAGCCGAGCACGCCGCAATAGAAGCCCAGGGCCCGATCGAGATCGGCCACCTTGAGGTGAACGTGGCCGATGCGGGTGCCGGGATGGATCGGTTCACTCATGGTCCCTCTCCTGATGCGCTCCGTCTCACGCCCGCCGCAGGGCGTAGGCGCCGTCGCCGAGCCCGGCCAGAACCAGCAGCATCACTGCCCAGAAGCCGGCGAATTCCCAGCCGCCGCCCGGATTCTGCGCGAAGAAGCCGTTGGCCCCGTGCACGGTGACGATAGCGCCGATCAGGATCGGGACCAGGGCCAGGGCGACGAAGCGGGCGTAGAGGCCGAGGATCAGGGCAAGGCCGCCGACGGCTTCCGCGGCGATCACCACGTAGCCGAACGCGGGCGGCAGGCCGAGCGATCCGAAGAAGGCGGCGGTGCCCGCGGGCGTGAACACGAACAGCTTCAGCCCGGCATGGGCCAGGAACAGGCCGCCGAGGGTGAGTCGCAGCAGCAGGGCGGCGTAGGGGGCAGTGCGGGCGTCGGTCATGAACGTCTCGAAGGTGCGCCGCAGTCGCGGCCTTTCGCGGTGGCCGGACCATGCCTTTCCTGCACGCTTGCGATAATCCGCGTTCGCTGCCATTCACCTCACTCTAATAGAGTGAGGTTTGTCGTGCTCGACCGCGTGACGGGAATGCAGGTCTTCTGCCGCGTCGCCGCACTCGGCAGCTTCTCGGCCGCCGGGCGGGCGCTCAGCCTCTCGCAGACCGGGGTGACCAAGCACGTCGCCGCCTTGGAGGCGCGGCTCGGCACGCGGCTCCTGCACCGGACGACCCGCCGCCTGACGCTCACCGAAACCGGCCGGACCTATCTTGAGGCCTGCGAGCGCATTCTCGCCGAGATCGACGAAGCGGAGGCGGCGGTCGGCGCCGAAGGGGTCGAGGCCCACGGCACCCTGCGGCTCAACGTGCCGCTCTCCTTCGGCGTGCGGGAGATCGCCCCGGCGCTCGCGGCGTTCTCCGCCGCGCACCCGGCACTGACGATCGAACTCGGCCTCAACGACCGGCGGGTCGACCTGATCGAGGAGGGGTGGGATCTCGCCGTGCGGATCGGGACCCTCGCCGATTCGGGGCTGATCGCCCGGCGCCTCACATCCAGCCGCCTCGTGGCCTGCGGCGCGCCCGCCTATTTCGAGCGGCACGGCACGCCGCGCCGGCCCGAGGAGCTGAAGAACCACAATTGCCTGGGCTATACCCTGTCGGATTCCAGTGGCTGGCGCTTCGGCGAGCGGGCCTACCCGGTCTCCGGCAACCTGCGGGCGCCGAACGGCGCCGCCCTGACGGCCGCGGCCGTGGCCGGCCTCGGGCTGATCTACCAGCCGACCTTTCTGCTGGCGCAGGCCCTGCGGGCGGGTACGCTCGTCCTCCTCGATTTCGGCGCCCCCTCCCCGGTCCTGCCGATCCATGCCCTGATGCCGCCGGGCCGGCGCCCGGCCAAGACGCGCGCCTTCGTGGAGTTTCTGGCGCACCGGTTCGCGGGCGAGCCCGCCTGGGAGCGGGATCTGCCGGAGGCGATGCGGCGGTGAGGGCGATCGGACACGCCGAAGCGGGCCGGGATCGCGGGCAACCAGGGCGCCGGAAGTCAGGAGCGTGATGCCTTCCACGGTCGCCCGAGCGACGAGGCGCCGGTCGAACGGGTCCTTGTGGATGAGGGGAAGTCCCGCCACCGCAACGGCGTGCCTTCCGAGAACGGGCAGCTCCTCGCACCCGCTCTCGATGCCGAGCAGATCCCTCCGCAACCCAGATCGGCAGGTGGCGTCGCGGAGGAGCCTCACTTGTCCTCTTCGCCCTCGAACAACCGGATGATCTCGTCCTGAAACATCGTGTCGAAATCGTCCGGCACCGAGATCTGCCCGGCGAGGAAACCGCGGCGTCGCGTCCGCGGCGGCTCGACGTCCGCGGGCACGACCCGGACCAGGGGTCGGCCGTTTTCGGCGATCACGAACGGCTCGCCGCGCGACGCCGCCTCGATCAGCCGCGACAGATCCGCCTCGGCCTCGCGGAGGCTGACCGTTTTCATGACGGTCTCCCTGATGTGAAAACGCGCTGAAGCTAGTCCGGGCCCAAAACCGCCGCAAGCCGGGACAATCTCGGGCCGTTCGGACTCTTCCGGAGACCGCCCGACGGGCCCATATTGCCGCCATGCCCGCACCCAAGAATCCGCGCGTGAGTCCGGCCAAAGCGCCTGCCAAAGTGCCCGCCAAGGCGACCTCGAAGACGACGGCGAAGGCCGACCGGCCCGAGCTGATGCCGCTCGACGAGCATCTTGCCGCGTTGCTCAACCCGGCCCTCAACCGCAACCGCCTGAAGGCGGTCGAGCCCGTGCCGGAGCCGCCCCGGAAGGGACGCGGACAGAAGGGCGAGGCGAAGGCCTACAAGAAGATTGCCCAGGACGGCTTCGCCGAGGCGCCGCAGGCGGGCTTCGCCATCGGGGATGCCGCCGACGTCGATCCGCGGCTGGCCCAGGCGCTCGGCCTCGTCCCGCCCGACGACGGCCCGGCACCGGAAACCGCGCCCGAAGCGGAGGCGCCCTCGCTCGCCACCGAGGGCGTCTCGGCCACGGTCGAGGCGCTGGAGCGGCTGCTCGTCGAGGGCAACCCGCTGTTCAAGAACGGCGAGGCCTGGGTGCCGCACCGGCCCGAGCGGCCGGCGAAGTCCGAGGGCGGCGTGACGTTCACGCTGAAATCCGAGTTCACGCCCGCCGGCGACCAGCCCACCGCCATCGCCGCCCTGGTCGAGGGCGTGAAGGCGTCCGAGCGTGATCAGGTGCTGCTCGGCGTCACGGGCTCCGGCAAGACCTTCACGATGGCCAAGGTCATCGAGGAGACGCAGCGCCCGGCCCTGATCCTGGCACCCAACAAGACGTTGGCGGCGCAGCTCTACGGCGAGTTCAAGAGCTTCTTTCCGGACAACGCGGTCGAGTACTTCGTCTCGTATTACGACTATTACCAGCCCGAGGCCTACGTGCCCCGGTCCGACACCTTCATCGAGAAGGAAAGCTCGATCAACGAGCAGATCGACCGGATGCGCCACTCGGCCACCCGCGCCCTCCTGGAGCGGGACGACGTCATCATCGTCGCCTCGGTCTCGTGCATCTACGGCATCGGCTCGGTCGAGACCTACACGGCGATGTCGTTCACCGTCTCGCTCGGCGAGCGGATCGAGCAACGCCAGCTCATCGCCGATCTCGTGGCCCTTCAGTACAAGCGCATCCAGTCGGACTTCGCCCGCGGCACCTTCCGGGTGCGCGGCGACGTGATCGAACTCTGGCCGGCCCACTTGGAGGATCGCGGCTGGCGCATCGGCCTGTTCGGCGACGAGATCGAATCCATCGTCGAGTTCGATCCGCTGACCGGCAAGAAGCTCAACGAGCTGAAGTTCATCAAAGTCTACGCGAACTCGCACTACGTCACGCCGCGCCCGACCCTCCAGCAGGCGATCAAGGGCATCAAGACCGAGCTCAAGCAGCGCGTCGAGGAGCTGACCCGGATGGGCCGCCTGATCGAAGCGCAGCGGCTGGAGCAGCGCTGCACCTTCGATATCGAGATGATCGAGGCGACCGGCGCCTGCAACGGCATCGAGAACTATTCGCGCTACCTCACCGGCCGCAAGCCCGGCGAGCCGCCGCCGACCCTGTTCGAGTACCTGCCCGACAACGCCCTGGTCTTCACCGACGAGAGCCACGTCACGGTTCCGCAGATCGGCGGCATGTACAAGGGCGACTTCCGCCGCAAGGCGACGCTGGCCGAGTACGGCTTCCGCCTGCCCTCCTGCCTCGACAACCGCCCGCTGCGGTTCGAGGAATGGGACGCGATGCGCCCGCAATCGGTCCACGTCTCGGCGACCCCGGCCAAGTGGGAGATGGAGCGCACGGCCGGCGTCTTCGCCGAACAGGTGATCCGCCCCACCGGCCTCGTCGATCCGGTGATCGAGATCCGTCCGGCCCGCTCCCAGGTCGACGACCTGCTGGGCGAGGTCCGCGAAGTCGCCCAGGCCGGCTACCGCACCCTGGTGACGACGCTGACCAAGCGCATGGCCGAGGATCTCACCGAATACCTGCACGAGAACTCGGTGCGGGTGCGCTACATGCACTCCGATATCGACACCCTGGAGCGCATCGAGATTATCCGCGACTTGAGGTTGGGTGCGTTTGATGTCCTCATCGGCATCAACCTGCTGCGCGAGGGCCTCGACATCCCCGAATGCGCGCTGGTCGCCATCCTCGATGCCGACAAGGAAGGGTTTCTGCGGTCCGAGACCTCGCTGATCCAGACCATCGGCCGCGCCGCCCGCAACGCGGATGCCCGCTGCATCCTCTACGCGGACAACATCACCGGCTCGATGGAGCGGGCGATGGCCGAGACCGAGCGCCGCCGCCAGAAGCAGCTCGCCTACAACGAGGAGCACGGCATCACGCCGCAATCGGTCAAGCGCGGCATCAGCGACATCCTCGAGAGCGTCTACGAGCGCGACCACGTCCGCGTCGATACGGGGCTGGCCAAGGACGCGATCACCGTCGGCCACAACCTCAAGGCGGTCATGGCCGACCTCGAGAAGCGGATGCGCGCCGCCGCTGCCGATCTCGACTTCGAGGAGGCGGCCCGGCTTCGCGACGAGCTCAAACGCCTCCAGGCGACCGAACTCATGGTCTCCGACGATCCCATGGCCCGGCAGGGCGACATCGAGCGGGAGGCCGGGCGCTACGGGCAGAAGGGCAGCCGCATCTCGAAGCCGACCCTCGACAATATGGGCCCCGGCACCGACCGCGAACTCCCGGCCGACGCCGTGCCCTGGCAGGAACGGCCCAAGGCGCGCTCGACGCAAGGGCTCGGCGGCCAGAAGCCCCGCTACAAGGGCGGCGGCGGGCGCAAGCGGGGCTGAGGCGGCCGAACGCGGAACCTCGGCCGTCGCCTGCGATTGGCCCTTCAGATCCTGCCACCGCCGGGCGGCTCCGCTGCGAACCCGCTCTGCGGCGCCAAGCGTGATGGAGCCGACCGATGCGATCCCTCCAACCCCTCAGCCGGGCCGCCCTGGGTGCCCTCCTCGGCAGCCTGATCCTGTCGGCGCCGGCACGGGCCCAGAGCGCGGCCAACCCCAACGATCAGCCCACCGCCGGCACCCTGCCCTCCAGCACCGGCACTTTGCGCGGCAACGACCGCTCCGCCGAGCGGCCGACCGGCGAGGTCTCGTCCCCGAATGCGATCCGCTCCTCGACCGCGGTGGTGCCGGAAGGCAAGAGCGGAAAGACCGTGCGCACCAACCCGTCCGATCACCTCTCGAAGCCGTTCCGCTCGAGCCACGAGAACTGATCGGCAACCCCATCCCCGCATTCGCCGTTGGACCGGCACGGCCGCCACACGGGGCGTGGAGGGCGGCGTGAACCGGCGGGAGGAAACGCATGGGGCTGCTCGATCAGGTCATCGGCGGAGTCGTCGGACAGGTCTTGGGGGGCGGACGCGGCGGGGCGCTGGCCTCGCCGGTGGTGAAAGCGCTCCTCATGCTGCTGCTCGCCAAGGGCGGGGGCGCCCTCGGCGACATCCTCGGCCGCGGATCACCGGAATCCGGCGGCCGATCCCTTCCCGGCCCGGGCTCCGACGACGGCGATCTCGGCGGGTTCAACCAGGGCCGCCGCAGTGGGCCGCCGGCTCAGGGAAGCGAGGCCGGCAACGACCTCGGCGGCGATTTCGGCGATCTCGCCGGCATGCTCGACGGACCCGGCGAGGGTGCCTCCGGCAGCCGTTCACCCGGTGGAGGCCCCTATGCCGGACTCGACCGTGAGCCGGATGACGGCAGCGGCGCGGCCTCCCACGGGCTCGACGGCTTGATCGAGGGCTTCGAGCGGAGCGGGCTGGGCGACGTGATCGGCTCGTGGATCGGCCACGGCCCCAACCGCGAGATCGCGCCGAACCGCCTCGCCGAGGCCCTGGGACCGGGCACTCTCGACAGCTTGAGCCACGAGACCGGCCTGCCGCGCGAGGATCTGCTCGCGCAACTGGCGCAGGCCCTCCCCGGCGTGATCGACGCGCTGACGCCCCAGGGCCGGGCGCCGAGCCGCGAGGAGCGCGGCGGCTGGTAAGACTCTAAAGCATCGTCCTGGATGCTGATCCAGGACGATGCTTTAGGATGTTGTTTTCGCATCATCTTTTTTCCGAAAGCCGGCAACCACCTTTCGGGACCATGCTCTGGAGCCGTAACCGACCTGATGGCATCAGGCCGGCGTCTCGAGCCCCTTGTTTTCACGCGCCTTCTTTCGACGAACCGGTGACCACTTCGTCGCAAGGCGCTCTCGGTAAGGAATCCGCCATGGCCTACGAGCTGCACTACTGGCCGATGATCCCCGGCCGCGGCGAATTCGTGCGGCTCGCCCTCGAAGCGGCCGGGGCGGAGTACATCGATGTCGCCCGCCAACCCGAGGAGGAGGGCGGCGGCATCGCGGCGATGATGGAGCGCCTGGAGGACGAGCCGATCCGCCCGCCCTTCGCCCCGCCCTTCCTCAAGGACGGCGACCGCGTGATTGGCCAGACCGCGGCGATCCTGCTCTATCTCGGGCCGCGCCTCGGCCTCGTCGGGGCGGACGAGGCCGACCGGATCTGGACGCACCAGATCCAGCTCACGATCGCCGACATGGTGGCGGAGGCGCACGACACCCATCACCCGGTCGGCGTCGGCCTGTATTACGAGGATCAGCGGCCGGAGGCGCGCCGCCGCGCCGAGGATTTCTGCGCGAACCGCATCCCGAAATTCCTGGACTGGTTCGAGCGCGTGCTCGCCCGCAACCCGGCGGGGCCGGAGCATCTGGTGGGCAGCGCGGTGAGCTACGCCGACACCTCTCTGTTCCAGCTCGTGGAAGGTCTGCGCTACGCCTTTCCGAGAGGCGCGGCCCGGGCGCTGGCGCAGACGCCGCATGTCGTCGCCCACGCGGAGCGGATCGGGCGGCTGCCGCGCATCGCGGCCTACCGTGCCAGCGAGCGCTGCCTCCCCTTCAACGAAGAGGGTATCTTCCGGCACTATCCGGAACTCGATGTCGGCTAAACTGCCCGCGCGCATGCCAGTGCCGGTCACGGCACCGGGGCGGAGCGATGAAAGCCGTTTTAGCCAAACAGTCGCGCTTGTGCCTGCTGGCGGCGTGCTACATGTGCCCTCGTGAACATGACCGAAAGTCTTCCCTCTCCCGTGCCATCCGACGCCGAATCGGCGCGCTTTCGGATCGTGGAGCCGTTGCGGGCGGCGCAGGATCAACTCGCCCGCGTGCAGGATGCCGCCGGGATCGGTGTCTTCACCCTCGACCTGCGCGAGGGCGTGCTGCATCCGAGCCCTGCCTTCTGCCGCCTGCACGGCCTGGAGGTGCGTGAGCGATACGCCCTCGCCGCCCTCGCCGAGCGCTTCCCGGCGGAGGACATGGCGATCCCCTCGGGGGCGTCGTCCGAGGAGGCGGTCTACCGCGTCCGCGATTCCCGGACGGGAGCGTCGCGCTGGATTGCCCGCACCCTCGAGATCGAGCGCGATGCGGACGGCGCGGCCCTGCGGCTCGCGGGCGTGGTGCGGGACGTGACCGAGCAGCGGGCCCAGGGCACGGCGCTGGCCGAGAGCGAGCAGCACTACCGCACGCTGTTCGAGCAGATGGACGAGGGTTACTCCGTCATCGAGTTCATCGATGGCCCGCACGGCCCCCTGAGCGATTACGTCCACGTCACCGCCAACCGTGCTTACGCGCAGCATTCCGGCATCGAGGAGGTGGCGGGCAAACGCCTGCGCGAGATCGTCGGCGACGAGGCCGACGGCTGGCTCGCGCTCTACGGCGACGTCCTGCGCACCGGCCGGCCGATCCGCTTCCAGCGCGAGCTGGTCGCCACCGGGCGCTACCTCGAACTCGCCGCCTTCCGCATCGAGCCGCCGTCGCGCCGACAGGTCGCGGTGCTGTTCCAGGACATCACGGCCCGGCGACGCGTGGAGCACCTGCTCCATTCCAAGGCGGCCGACCTGGAGGCGGAGGTGGTGGCGCAGCGGCGCGACCGCGACCGCGTCTGGACGCTCTCGCCGGTCCTCAAGGTCGTGGCCACCCCCGACGGGCGGATCGAGGCGGTGAACCCCTCGTGGAGCCGGACGCTGGGCTGGTCGCCGGCCGAGACGGTGGGCCGCCACGTGCCCAACTTCTTCGCGCCCGAGGAGCGCGCCGCCGCCGAAGCGGCGCTGGAACGGCTCGCGGCCGGCGCCTCGACCGATCTCGAACTGACCTGCCTGACCAAGGACGGCGGCACCTGCCGGGTGCTGTGGACCATCGTGCCGGCCGACGGCCTGCTCTACGGCTTCGGCCGCGACATCACCGAGCAGCGCCACGCCGAGGAGGCCCTGCGCCAGTCGCAGAAGCTGGAGGCGGTGGGCCAGCTCACCGGGGGCGTGGCCCACGACTTCAACAACCTGCTCACCATCATCCGCTCCTCGGTCGAGTTCCTGCGCCGGCCCGACCTCGCGCCCGAGCGCAAGCGCCGCTACCTCGACGCGGTCTCCGACACGGTGGACCGGGCGGCGAAGCTGACGGGTCAACTCCTGGCCTTCGCCCGGCGGCAGGCGCTCAAGCCCGAGACCTTCGATGTCGGCGAGCGGCTGCGCAGCATTTCGGAGATGCTCGATTCGGTGACCGGCGCACGCATCCGCGTGGTGACCGATCTGCCCGGCGCCCCCTGCTTCGTGCGCGCCGATGCGAGCCAGTTCGAGACGGCTTTGGTCAACATGGCGGTCAACGCCCGCGACGCCATGGACGGCGAGGGCCGCCTGACCCTGCGCCTCGACGGCGCCGTACCGATGCCGCCGATCCGCGGCCATGCCGGCGCGGCCGGGCCCTTCGTCGCGGTCTCGGTCGTCGATACCGGCACCGGGATCGCCACCGCCGATTTGGGCCGCATCTTCGAGCCGTTCTTCACCACCAAGGAGGTCGGAAGGGGCACGGGGCTCGGCCTCTCCCAGGTGATCGGCTTTGCCAAGCAATCGGGCGGGGACGTGGACGTGTGGAGCCGCGCGGGCGAGGGCACCACCTTCACCCTCTACCTGCCCGAGGTCGCCGCCCCCCTCGAAGCCCCCGCCCCCGCCCGGCCGAGGCCGGATGCGGATGCCGAGGCGCATCTGCGGATCCTCGTGGTCGAGGACAACCTCGAAGTCGGCCGCTTCTGCACCCAGATCCTGGAGGAACTCGGCCACCAGCCGGTCTGGGCCGAGAACGCCGAGGCGGCCCTGGTCGAGCTGGAACGCACCGAGACGCCGTTCGAGGCGGTGTTTTCCGATGTCGTGATGCCCGGCATGGGCGGCATCGCGCTCGCCCGCATCCTGCGCGAGCGCTACCCCGATCTGCCGGTGGTCCTCACCTCCGGCTACAGCCACGTCCTGGCGCAGGACGACGCGCACGGGTTCGAGCTGCTGCGCAAGCCCTACTCGGCGGCGGAGCTGGGGCGGGTGCTGAAGGAGATGGCGGGGAGGATAAAGTAAAAATGTGAATACAATACTTCACTGCGGTATATAAAAACACTAACCAGCACGGCCTCTATTATTGACTAAAATGTGATTAAAATCGGGAGATTTACATTCAATTAGAAAGCATCGTATTTCAGGATAATTCAGAAAAATTTAACTACTTGAGGTATATCTTTCCAACAAATTTCAATTCCAGATCAGACTATGCGCTCCCCACGATTTTCGCTTCGACAGCCCGAACTTAAGGCAGTGTTTTCAGCCTCAAGTCTTCAACAGACCTGGAAACAAAAGGTTAGAGTTTCAATAAGAAAGTCGCCGGTTCCAGATCCGATTGAACACTTAGATTTTCACGTTAATTCGTACGCCGAATGCCTTAGACTTGAACGGCTAGTGTGTGAAGGGAGCTACCAGCCAGCACCTGCACGGCGTTTATTGATGGAAAAATCGAAGGGGTTATGCCGACAGATCACAATCCCATCTCTTCAAGATAATATTATTCTCCAACGACTCTCTGATGCCTTGTACTCAGAAATACATGGGAAAGCTCCATCAAAACGAGCCTTTTTCGAACCAGAGGATCATAAATTTTCCAACAATAAGAAGGAAGATAAAGGAGCCCCCAATTATGGAAGCTTTAGATCATGGATTAACTTTCAATGTGCATTACTTAATTTTACAAAAACCGAAAATACGTAATTGTTACTGATGTTGCTAACTATTATGATTCTATCAGCTATACCCACCTAAGAAATATTCTTTCTAGCCAAATAAGTGTGCGAGAAGTAGTTTTAGATACTTTAATTTTCATTTTATCGTCGCTGCTATGGCAACCAGACTATATGCCGCGCATAGAGACGGGGCTACCACAAATCAATATTGATGCCCCAAGAATTCTTGCTCATTGTTTTCTATATGAACTCGATGAATATCTAGAAAAAAGAAAATGCGATTTTGTCAGATATATGGATGATATCGATATTGGCGTCGATAGTATTGTCGAGGCTCGAAGAATATTGCGGGACATAGACCTGATTCTTCAGACCCGGCAGGTTAGGCTTAACTCTGGCAAAACAAAGATTCTCACCAGTGAACAGGCCTTAGATCATTTTCGAGCTCGAGAAAATTATTTCTTGGACCTTGGCTCTGGACCCATAAATTTGGCTTGGCAGGAGTGTCCGTGATTCCTTTGTGATGAAGGAGGACCGGATGGACGAGTTTTGGCTGACGGACGCACAGTTTGCGAAGATTGAGCCGCACTTGCCGACAGATACGCGAGGCAAGGATCGCGTCGATGACCGTCGGGTGATCAGCGGCATCATCCACGTGCTGAAGTCGGGCGGGCGTTGGGCGGATGCGCCACGCGAGGTTTATGGTCCAAGAAAGACGCTCTACAATCGCTTCGTGCGGTGGGCGGCCAAGGGGGTCTGGACCGATCTGTTCGAGACCCTGGCCAAGGCTGGCGGCCCACCCTCGCAGGTGCTCATCGATTCCTCGGCCGTGAAGGCGCATCGCTGCGCATCCGGCGGAAAAGGGGGGAGCATAATCAGGCCATCGGCCGTTCGCGGGGCGGGCGCACGACCAAAATCCATGCGCTCACCGACCGGTTCTGCCGCCCGCTTGCTTTCCTGCTGACAGGCGGACAGGTCGCGGACTGCAAGGCAGGAGCCTTACTCCTCGAGCGTTCGCCCCGGTGCCGCATCCTGCTCGCCGACAAAGGCTACGACAGCGACGCCATCCGTCGGCAGATCGAGGCGACGGGAGCCGCCCCCAACATCCCGCCGAAATCCAATCGGCGCTGGAAGCCGTGCTTCTCGCCAGTCCTCTACAAAGGCCGCAACGCCATCGAGCGTATGTTCGGTCGCATCAAGGACTTCCGTCGCGTTGCCACACGATACGACAGGCTCGCAACCAACTATCTCGCCGCCGTCTCCATCGCAGCCACCGTCAGCTATTGGTTATGAGTCCAGAGCCTTGTATTTTCCCGCATCGAAAGAAAATCTATGCTCGGCTTGCCCGCATTACTTGAAAGAAAGATTTTCGAAAAGACATTCCCAAAATTGTACACGAGGGGGGCATTTGACACCGGAGCGGGAGAGAAAATACTAAAGCGTTCACTGACGCTAGCTAGAAAAACCGGCTCCAACATAAATCCTCACACTCTTGAAGATATATTTTACGCACGCCCAAGCTGCCGAGAAAATGTACTTTCGTACGAAACCCAAAGAATTACACGTGCAAAAAAATTCAATCGAATGTGCTCTTATGCAATGGACTCAAGGCTTGTCGATGAAATTTCTATATTAAGCAGCATCGAAGCACTAGTAGATGCTCGCTCATCACGATCGACCCTTGTTGATGATTCAATATCTAAATTTAACAAGCACTTTCTTTCACAAAAATCCGCGGTAGGGGTGTATGGTCTGTTTTGGTTTTGGTCCAAGTACAACAACGCGCGTTCACTCATTGAACATCTCAGGTTGACTTTTGATGTTTGGCGTGCAGACGCAATGTTGGGACGATTAGTCGGAGGACTGACACCTGTCATAAAAATGGGCGGTCTCGAAGACGACCTTCGAAAATTACTAGACAATGCCCGAAATTCAGATGCCTACAATGTTTGGGGCTTTCATCAAGATTTGATGAGCGATGTAAAGGCCTACGCCGCCATAAAAAATATCATTTCGGTGCCAAATCCAACAAAGCCTCTTGGTATCACACATCCGAAGCTGCTGATGTTATTGAGTGTTTCTCAAAACAAATTGTGCTCGCCTGCAGACAAGCTAAAGCTAATAAACACTCATTCTAAAGATAGAACCGATCCGTACTACCGGCATCGAATGGCCTTAGCTTTACCCACAGATCTTAGGGAACAAGTTTTCCTTTAGATAGTGCGTTCGCGGCGATTTATCATACCACTACAATTGGCGGCGTACTCGGCATCCATCCCGAGAGCGCCTTCCGACGAAGCGGACCGCGCCCGGCCGCTGGCGCAGCCTCGCGCCTCGGCGCTCACTCGCTCGACCGATCGAGGGTGCCGAGACCGTTCGCGTTCAGCGCGTCGAGCGTCACCGCATCGGCCTTGCCCCCGCTTCCGATCGCGAAACGGATCGCCGACGGATTGTCCGGCGCCTCCGCATCCGGAAAGCAGAGGAAGAGATCGCGATCGAAGTGGCGCAGCGGATAGGTCCGCGCCCCGCCGGGCCCGACCGTGAGGGTCAGGCGGCCGTCGATCTGCGCCACCTCGGCATTGCCGACATACGCGTTGGCGTAACGCCCCGTATAGGCCGACAGGGGGAGCGACGCCGAGGCGTTCGCAGGCGGCCGGCCGTAGACGGCGCGGTTCGCCGACGCGCTCGGCCCGAACAGGCTCGTGTACGCTTCGCCCCAATCCTTCAGCCAATCCTTGCGGATCCGGCCGTCGAAGACGAGGTCCGCGAAGCTGTCGGCCAATCCCTCCGGGACGCCGGACGGGAAGGCGTTCGTCAGCAGGACGATACCGAGCTTTGCCTCCGGATGGATCGAGACGAGGGTCTGCGCGCCGACGCTGAAGGCGCCGGCATGGCCCCAGACGAGGCCGTGGCGGCCGTACTCGATGTTCCAGCCCAGGCCGTAGAAGGAGGCGCCTCCGGTCACGGGATTGGTGCCGCGTGCCGTGAGCGGCACATGCGTCTGAGCGAGGGCCGCGCCGGCAACGCGTTGCGTGCCCTCGAACAGGCCGTTTCCGATTTCGAGCCGCACCCAGAGGGCGAGGTCGCGGACATTCGAGCTGACGCCGCCGGCCGGCGCCTGCGCGTCGGGATCGCGTTCGGTCCCGGCCGTCCAGACGCCGTCGCGCCTGACATGGAGTGCGGCCCGGTCGGCGCGCGTCAGGAAGGCGTCATGCCGCGTGCTCGTGGAGGTCATCCCCAGCGGGCCGAACAGCTTTTCTTGAGCCACGACATCCCACGGCTTGCCGGTCGGCCTCGCGGCGGCCACGGCCCCCTCGGTGAAACCGAAATTGCTGTAGGCGTAGCCCGCCCGGAAGCTGGAGGACGGCGGCACGAGGCGCAACCTGCGGAGGATGTCGTCGCGAGCGTATCCGATCCCTTCGAGGTCGTCGCCGGCGCTGCCCGGCAACCCGCTGCGGTGGTTGAGAAAATCGCGCACCGTCACCTGCGAGGCCGGATAGGGCTCGTGAAGCCGGAAGCCGGGGTCGAGATCGGCGACGCGCGAATCCCAGCCGACGACACCCTCGCCCACGAGGGCGGCCACCACGGTCGAGGTGACGGGCTTGGACAGGGACGCGATCTGAAACACCGTCTCCGGCCCGACCAAGTCGGGCTTTCCGATTTCCCTGCGGCCGAAGCCTTTCAGGAAGAGGGTCTCGTCGCCGTAGACGATCGCGATCGCGAGACCCGGCACGTCGCCCGCATCGATGGCCTGCTGCGCCAGCGCTTCGAGGGCCGGCAAACGCGCCTCGACCTGCGCACGGGTGACGGCTTGGCCGAACGCGCTTCCGGAACAGCCCGAGATGACGCCGAGCGTGAGACAGACTTGCGCGATGCGCGGATGGGATCGAAGCCGCTGCATCTGATCGTCGATCCCATCAAGGACGGCTCGGGCAAAGAGAATCGCGCCGAGGCCGCCCCCAAATTGATCGCCGCGACTAGCGCTGACAAGGCGAAATCAGTTGGTTAGGCGGGAGGGGGATCGAACTGGATTTGGGCCGTCTCGGAGAAAAACAACGGTTTCTGTAATCGGGCCTCTGCCATTGAGGGGTGCTATGTAAGCACGTTTGCAGGAAGATCAGCTTAGAGCCCGTCCGATAACGTCCGGCAGGGGTTGAGTGGCCGGAATGGCGGTGATTCCAGAAGGGTGCTGAAGCCTCATCTGGACGTGCCATGTGGACCCCGACCACTCGCCGGCAGCATAACCGTGCGCGCCTTCGATACGAAACCGACCTGACGGATACGGAATGGGCGGTGATCGCGCCCATGATGCCAGAGCCCGCCTCGCGTGGTCGTCCGCCTGTCTGGACGATGCGGGAGGTCCTGAACGCGATCTTCTACGTGCTGCGCGGCGGCATCGCATGGCGGTTGATCCCAAAGGATCTCCCTCCGCGCAGCACGACGTTCGGCTACTTCAGCCGCTGGCGGGACGAGGGATTGTTCGGGCGGATCAACCACGCCCTGGTCATGGCCGACCGGGAGCGGGCCGGTCGCGAGGCCTCGCCGACGGCGGCCGTGCTCGACAGCCAGAGCGTGAAGACCACCGAGAGCGGCGGCCCGCGCGGCTACGACGCTGGAAAGAAGGTCAAGGGCCGCAAGCGTCAGGCCCTGGTCGACACGGACGGGCGCGCCCTCGTGCTCGATCCGCAGACCGCCGACATTCAGGATCGCGATGGGGCTGGACCGGTGCTGCGCCTGTCGCGGCGGACCTTCCCGTTCATCGTCAGAGCTTTCGCCGATGCAGGCTATGCCGGCGACAGACCCGCGACCGCCACCGTCATCACCATCGACATCGTGCGCAAACCGAAGGATCAGGTCGGCTTCGCCGTGCATCCACGCCGATGGGTGGTGGAACGCTTCTTCGGATGGATCAGCCGCAACCGACGCCTCTGGAAGGACCCGGAAGCGACCCTCGCCTCGGCCCAGGCCTTCCTCTACGCCGCCGCCGTCATGATCCTCGTCCGAAGGCTCGGGCGAGCATCATGACTTATCGGACGGACTCTTAGAGTGGGAAGCGGCACGGGCTCGCTCGGAGGGATAATGAGATTGAGCCGCACAGGATTTGCGTTCTGCGCAATGTATATGTCCGCATCTATAGCGATCTTGACTTACGCAAGCAGCATCACGGGAGATCCAAAGGGCACGTTTGTGCTTATGCAGATCCCCATTGTTTTCGCCCATGCTGCTGCCTTGAAGCTTGGTCTTCTCCCACTCATGGCTTCGCTGCCGAACATAGTGGTGTGGGCGTTGCTGTTTCTACCAACGCTAGCGGTCATCTATGGCATCGGCTGGGTTGTGGGGCTGTTCTTCGAAGCCCTTAGGCCGCGCGCATAATCTGCACGATGGCCTCGGCCGACGTGGAAGAATGGCCGAGAACGGTCGGGCGTTTGCATTCCCCGGTCTCGCTGAAGGCGCGACCGGCTCCCTCACGCCGCCAGGCGCGGAAACACCAGCGTCTGATGCAGGGCCACGCCGGCGGTCACGCCGTCGGCGGACGCCCAGGCCACGCTGTGCGGAGACCGTGCCGCGTCCCCGGCCGCGTAGACACCGGGAACCGTCGTCTCCTTCATCGCGTCGGTGCGGATCACCGGTCCGAGCATGCCCTCGTCCACGGCGCAGCCGAGTTGTTCGGCGAGCGGGCTGTTCAGGCGGTAGCGGGGGCCGACGAAGAGGGCCTCCAGCGGGAGCGTCCGGCCATCCGCCAGGACGAGTGCCGAGAGGGCCCGCCCCTCGCCCGCAAGCGCCCGGATCGGCCCGGGTTCGATTCCGACGTTGCGGGCGGCGAGCCGGGCGCAGGCCTCCGCATCGGGCGCCGGGTGTCCGTTCAGGAAGAGCGTGGTCGGGCCCCATTCCGCGACCAGTTCGGCCTGATGGACCGATACGGCGCCGGCCGACAGCACGCCGAGGACGCGCCCGGAAAACTCGAAGCCGTGGCAATAGGGGCAGTGCAGCACGCTCGCGCCCCAGCGCTCCGCCAGACCGGGAAGATCGGGCAGGATATCGCTGATGCCGAAGGCAAGGACGAGCTTGGACGCCGCGAGGCGCTGTCCCCCGGCCAGCGAGACGGCAAAGCCGTCGCCTGCGGCTCGCGCCGACACCGCCTCCCCCGTGACGAAGGTGGCGTTCGGGTAGCCCGCGAGTTGCGCGCGGGCCGTCGCGATCATCGCCAGCGGATTCTCGCCGTCCTGCGCGAAGACGCCGTGCGAGGCGGCGGCAAACCGGTTGCGGGGCGCGCCGGCATCGACGACGCAGACCTTCCGGCGCCCTCGGGCGATGTAGAGCGCCGCGGAGAGGCCGGCGAAGCTGCCGCCGACGATGATCGCATCATACCGCATGGGCCGTCTCCGGGTTGAAGTCGCCGCCGCGCGCCGCGAGGCGGGCATGGAAGTCGGCGCTGAGCGCGGCCAGCGTGATCCGCCCGAGCTGCGCCATTAGAAGCGCCTCCGCCTCGCGGAAGCTCTCGTCCATGGCGGCATTGACCGCCTGTTCGACGAGGCAGCCGGGCGCCTCGCTGCGGTTGCCCATGGCGAAGATTTCGGGGGCGCCGAGCGCGTCGTAGATGTCGCGCAGGGTGACGGCCCCGAAATCGCAGGCGATCCGCCAGCCGCCGCCATGCCCCTTCTCCGAGCGGACGTAACCCCGGTCGCGCAGGCCCGCCATGATGCGACGGACCACGACGGGATTGGTCTGCATCACGCCGGCCAGGAACTCGGAGGTCACCGGCCCCTCGATCTCGGCCATGTGCAGAAGCACGTGGAGGACGCCCGAAAGCTTGCTGTCCCGTCTCATGTAACTTTACATGTTTCA
This sequence comes from Methylobacterium sp. AMS5, assembly GCF_001542815.1. Classification (GTDB taxonomy): domain Bacteria; phylum Pseudomonadota; class Alphaproteobacteria; order Rhizobiales; family Beijerinckiaceae; genus Methylobacterium. The sequence continues at coordinate 4,349,900 of NZ_CP006992.1, read as the reverse complement.
TGAGACGGCAGCTGTCAAGCGCGTCGTGCGGCAGGCCCCGAACGCAAGAAGGCCCGCCTCCCGGCGAGCCTTCCTCCTGTCATGCCGCCCGATCACCGAGCGGGCGATGTCGGAAATCCCCTGAGAACTACGGCTGCCCGGCGGGCTTGTTGGTCGCGGGCGGGTTGGTCGGCGCCGTGGTCTGGCCGGCGGCCGGCGGGGTTGCGGGCGGCGTCGCGGGGGCGGTGGTCGTGGTGTTGGCCGGAGGCGTGGTCGTGCCCGTGGTGTCCTTCTTCTCGTCCTTGCAGGCTGCGAGGCCGAGGGCGAGCAGGCCGAGAACCGGGATCAGCTTGATGGCGCGCATGGTGTTCCTCCGTATCGTTGGGCCCCTCCACGCGCCGCCGCGGGCGGCCGGCGCATCGGACAGGGCACAGACGGTCTTTGCCGTGCTGTGGCAAAGCTGAGAACGCGTTGCGGCCCCGAACCGTTCAACATTCGCGTGGGCAGTCACCCAAAGAATGGGGGATGAGCGCCGAATTTCAGGTCGACATAAGCGGGATGAAATCGGAGGCCCCGCCGTTCAGACCTTACCGGACCGGCAAAACCTGGCAGGTTTCGCAGAAGAAGGTCGAGCGTCCGCCCTGCACGATCCGGCCGACCCGGCCCGTACAGCCCTTGGTCGGGCAGGCATGGCCCACCCGGTCGTAGACGCGGAAGCCGTGCTGGAAGGCGCCGCGCTCCCCGTCCGGCCGGGCGTAGTCGCGCAAGGTGGAGCCGCCGGCCGCCACCGCCTCGCTCAGCACCGCCTTGATCTCCTTGACGAGTGTCTTCGCCTTTGGTGCCGGCGAACCGTCGGGCTTGGCGAGCGCGCCTGCCGGCAAGGCCGGGTGGAGGCCCGAGCGGTGCAGCGCCTCGCAGACATAGATGTTGCCCAGACCCGCGATCAGGCGCTGGTCGAGGAGTGCTGCCTTCAGCGGCGTGATCTTTTTGGCGAACAGGCGCGCGAGCCGGGGCGCGTCGAGGGCGTCGGAGAGGGGCTCGACGCCCATGCTGGCGAAGTGGCGGCAGGTCTCGAGGTCGCGCGTGGCCACGAGGTCCATGAAGCCGAAGCGGCGGGCGTCGTTGTAGGTGACGGTGGCGCCGTTGGCGAAGGCCATCACCACGTGGTCGTGCTTGGGGGTACCGAGCGCCCCTTCGAGGTAGAAGTCGCCCGGCGAGAGGTTCGAGCCGTCGGGCAGGCGCACATCGAAGCGCCCGCTCATGCCGAGATGCAGGATCAGGCTCTCGCCGGAATCGAGATGCGCCGTGAGGTACTTGGCCCGGCGCGCCAGTTCCAGCACCGTGGTGCCCTCCAGCCGCTCGGCGAAGCGCTCGGGGAAGGGGAAGCGCAGGTTCGGCCGACGCAGGGTGACGCGGGCGACGCGCGCCCCGACCATCGCGGGGGCGAGCCCCCGGCGCACGGTCTCGACTTCGGGCAGTTCGGGCATGGTCGTGGGAGAGAAGCGGCGGCGGGAAAGAAAGCTGTAGCGCCCTCCCCGCCCCCGGCGCGAGCCCCGCCGGCCCGTGCCGGGCGGCCACGGTGTCGCGCTGGCCGCCGGGCCTCCCCCGGGAACCGTTCTCGGGGCTCACGGCTTGCTCCCGGCCAAGGTCCTTTCGGTGCGCCTCTCTGGCTGGAGCGGCCTCCCCTCCGGTGAGAGCGGGTCGGCCGGTCGTCGGAGTCAGCACGGCATGAGCGCCCACCCCTACCGGTTCGGGATCGAGGAAGAGTATTTCCTTGCCGACGCCGAGACCCGCGGCACGCCGCGCCGCTCGGTCAAGCCGTTCCATCAGGCGGCCGGCGAGCGGCTGCCCGAGATCGGGCGCGAGCTGCTGCAATGTCAGGTCGAGGTCTGCACCCCGCCCTCCACGGCGTTCCCGGCCGCCCACGCCGCGCTGCGGGAGCAGCGGCAGGCCTTGGCGGATCTGGGCCGCGAGCACGGGCTCCTCGTCTTCGCCGCCGGCACACACCCCATCGCCGACTGGGCGCGGCAATTGCCGACCAAGGGCGACCGCTATCGCGGTATCCTGCGCGACGTGGGCCTCGCCGGGCGGCGCAGCCTGATCTGCGGCATGCACGTCCATGTCGAGGTCGCCGACCCCGACCGGCGCGTCGCGCTGATGGACCGGCTGCTGCCGTTCCAGCCGCTGCTGTTCGCCCTCTCCGCCTCCTCGCCGTTCTGGCAGGGCAAGCCGACGGGGCTCGCCGCCTACCGCCTCAGCGCCTTCGGCGAACTGCCGCGCACCGGCCTGCCCGACCTGATGGGCGATGCGGAGGCTTACACGCGCTACGTGCGCATCATGACCAATGCCGGCTCGATCCAGGATGCGAGCTTCCTGTGGTGGTCCCTGCGCCCCTCGATCAAGTTCCCGACGCTCGAACTGCGCATCGCCGATTCCTGCACCCGGCTCGCCGACGCCATTGCGGTGGCGGCCCTGTTCCGCTGCCTCGTGCGGCTGGTGGAGCGCCGGCCCGACATCAATGCCGGGCTCACCGGCGTCTCGCGGGCGATCGCGGCGGAGAACCTGTGGCGGGCCCAGCGCAGCGGGGTCGAGGCCGAGCTGATCGACGAGGCATCCGAGCAGGCCTTCCCCTTCGACGCCGCCCTCGACACGCTGCTCTCGCTGATCGCGGAGGATGCCGAGGCCCTGGGCTGCACCGAAGAGGTGGCCGACGCCCGCCGCATCCTGCGCGAAGGCACCAGTGCCGACCGGCAGATCGCCGCGTTCGAGGGCACCCGCGGCGGCGACACCAGCAACCGCCAAGCCCTCGACGCGGTGGTGGACTGGCTCGCCGAGACCACGCGGGCGGGGTGAGGGACGTTAACCGAACAGACCCGCGAGGCTCACGAGACTGAGACCCGTGATCAGGAGCCCCACCACGACCATCAGCCCCCGCGCCGGGATCACCCGCACCAGCAGGGCGGCGATGGGTGCTGCGAACAGCCCGCCGAGGACGAGGCCGGCGATGGTGGTCCAGTGGGTCAGCCCGCCGAGCAGGGTGAAGGACAACCCACTCGCCACCGCGACGAAGAACTCCGCTGCGTTGACCGAGCCGATCGAGGTGCGCGGATCCTGCCCGCGGCCGACCAGCGATGTCGTCACCACCGGTCCCCATCCGCCGCCGCCGATCGCATCGACGAAGCCGCCGCCGAGCGCCAGCGGCACCACGGCACGCGGCGGCTCGTGGCTGACCTTCACGGCCCGGAACGCCCTCGACAGGACGTAGAGCCCCATCAGGAGCAGGTAGACCGAGACGAACGGCTTGATCGCCTCGCCATCGACCGAGGTGAGGAGATAGCCGCCTGCCACCGCGCCGATCACGCCGGGGATCAGCAGGCGCCGGAACAGCGGCCCGTCCACATTGCCGAGCCGCCAGTGCGAGACGCCGGAGAAGGCGGTGGTGAAGATCTCGGCGACGTGCACGGAGGCCGAGGCCGCCGCCGGCGGCACCCCGGTGGAGAGCAGGAAGGTCGTCGAGGTGATGCCGTAGGCCATGCCGAGCGCGCCATCGACGGTCTGCGCCGCGAGCCCGACCGCCGCCGCGGTCCAGAAACCGCGGCTCGTCAGCCCGTCGCGGACCGCCTGGACGGTGCCGGCATCGGCGAGCGTCGCGAACAGGGCTGCGGCGGCGACCACAAGGAGGCCCGCGAGCCCGACCAGGGCGAGCGTGCGCGGCTCGACGCGCTTTGCCGGCCGCGCGGCGGCGGAGGACGATCCGGCCATCGGGAAACGATCCATGCGAGAAGGAGCCGACAGGCTAAGGACTTGGACAGGTCGAGCAAGGGAGCGGACTTCCCAAGTTCAACGCGCGCCGAGGCCCAAACTCTCCGTCGCTCCCCTGCGGGGGAAGGTCCTTTCCCGGGAACCGCGCTTCTCCAGATTTGCCGGCCGGATCAGCCCTTCTCGAACGGGTTCTTCGTCGTGCGCAGGGACAGCCGGATCGGCGCGCCGGGCAGGTCGAAGGCTTCGCGCAGGCCGTTGACGAGGTAGCGGGTGTAGGATTTCGGCAGGGCGTCGAGCTGGTTGCCGAACAGGGCGAAGTGCGGCGGGCGGCTCTTCACCTGGGTGGCGTAGCGGATCTTGATGCGCCGGCCGGAGACCGCGGGCGGCGGGTTGCGCTGCGTCGCGTCGGTGAGCCACGCATTGATCCGCGCCGTCGAGACGCGCCGGCTCCACACCTCGGAGGCATCGACCACGGCCTGCATCAGCTTGTCGATGCCGTCGCCGGCAAGCCCCGAGAGCGGCACCACCGAGACGCCGCGCACCTGCGGCAACAGGCGGGTGCAGTCTTCCCGGAGGGTCTTGAGCAGGCCCGGCTGGTCGGCGACGAGATCCCACTTGTTGAGGCCGATCACCAGGGCGCGGCCCTCGCTCTCGACGAGATCGACGATGGTGAGATCCTGCTTCTCGAACGGGATCGTCGCATCGAGGAGCACGACCACGACCTCGGCGAAGCGCACGGCGCGCAGGCCGTCGGAGACCGCGAGCTTCTCCAGCTTGTCGTCGATGCGCGCCCGGCGGCGCATGCCGGCGGTGTCGTGCAGCTTGATCCGGCGCCCGCGCCACTCCCAGTCGAGGGAGATCGAATCGCGGGTGATGCCGGCCTCGGGGCCGACCAGCAGGCGGTCCTCGCCGATCATCCGGTTGATCAGGGTGGACTTGCCGGCATTCGGCCGCCCGACGATGGCGACGCGCAGGCCCTTGCCGCCCTCCCCGTCCTCGTCCTCCTCGTCGGGTTCGGGCAGAACCTCGCGCAGGGCATCCTGCAACGAGCCCAGGCCCTCGCCGTGCTCGGCGGAGAACGGGATCGGATCGCCGAGCCCCAGCGAGAACGCATCGTAGGCCCCGGCCATGCCGGCGCCGCCCTCGGCCTTGTTGGCGATGAGGATGACGGGGCAGCCGGCGCGGCGCACCAGTTCGGCGAAGGGCCGGTCGGACGGCAGGACGCCGGCGCGGGCGTCGATGACGAACAGCACCGCGTCGGCTTCGAGAATGGCGGCCTCGGTCTGGGCGCGCATGCGGCCGAGCAGCGAGTCGGCGTCCGCCTCTTCGAGGCCCGCGGTGTCGATGACGCGGAAGGCGACGTCGCCGATGAAGCCCTCGCCCTCGCGGCGGTCGCGGGTCACGCCGGGGCGGTCATCCACCAGGGCGAGCTTGCGCCCGACCAGCCGGTTGAACAGGGTCGACTTGCCGACATTCGGGCGTCCGACGATCGCGACGGTCGGCAGATCCATGGGAAACAACAGTCTCGTCAGGCGCGCGGGCGAGAGGGCCCGACGCGCATCATCGTTACGAAGATAGGCGGTTCCGGCCGCGCCGTCAGCGGGTGATCGGCGGCGGGGCGGCGTTCTCGGGCTTGGCTTCCGTCACGGTGACGGCGCCACCGGCCACAAGCGCTTGGTAGATCTCGACCCGCTGACGCAGGCTCTGGGGCGTCTCGCCGTCGGCGCTGATCTGATCGAACCAGCGGCCGGCGCCCTCGATGTCGCCGCGCTTGAGCGCCGTCAGGCCGAGCATCTCGCGGGCGGTGTGGCGGAAGGCGTTGGTCGGGGCGGCAAGCCCCTGGAGGCCGGTCAGCGCCGCATTCGGATCGGTGCCGTCGAGGCGCAGCAGCGCCGCGCGCAGGCGGGCGAGGTCGCGCAGGGCATCGCCGATGCCGGTGTCGGCGGCGAGCTTGTCGTAGGCGTCCGCTCCGGCGGTCGCATCGCGCTTGGCCGCCTCGGCGGCGAGGCGGAAGCGGGCGAGCAGGGCGTAGCCCCCCGGCCCGTCGGCTTGGATCGCGGCGAAGTCGCGGTCAGCCTCCTCCGCCTTGCCGTCCTTGGCGAGGCGGTTGGCCTTGTCGAAACGCTCGGAGGCCGCCTCGGCGCGGGTGCGCTCGGCATGGCGCCAGTAATTGTAGCCGCCGACGCCGGCCACGAGGAGGACCGCCAGGGTGATGATCAGCGCATTGTAGCGCTTCCAGATGTTGGCGATCTGGTCGCGGCGGTAATCCTCGTCGACCTCGCGGATGAACTCGTTGTTCTCGGCCATGACAAATCCGGGCGCTCCTCGCGGAGCGCGCTCGCCTCGCTCGTCGTCGTATCGAGGGCGCCTAGCACAGCGCCCCCGCTTTGGCGAATAGGGGGCTCAAGTCTGTCAGGGCCATCGCTCGAAGCCGCTTGAGCGGCTTCGCGGCGCGAAGAGCGCTGCGCGGAGCGGGCTTTAGCCTCGGAAAGCATCGAGCGGAGCGACAGCCTGAGGTCGCGGAGGCGACCGCCGGCGCTTGAGGCCGGAGTCAAACCAGGGTGATCGCTTCGAGCGATCGCCCTGTCAGGCCTGTCCCGGCCAGGCGGCGACGCCGATGAGCAGCGGGTGCAGGTACTTGCCGAACACGAACCACGCGATGACCCCGACGACCACGGCGATGGCGTCGTTGCGCCAGCCGGCCGGCGCGGCCTGCCCGCCATGCTGCTGCGCCACCTGCCCCGCCGTCAGCGCGCGGCGCTTGGCGCTGATGCGGGCGGCGACCGCCCAGGCGAGGAAGGAGCCGAACAGCAGGATCGAGCCGAGATCGCCGTTGGCCAAGAGGTGGGCGGTCGCCCAGATCTTCACGGACAGCAGCATCGGGTGCTTGAGCCGGGCGCGGAGATGGCCGGGCAGGTAGGTCGCCGCGAGGCTGATGAAGGCGAACAGCGTCAACAGCACCGCGAGATGCCGGGTCCAGAGCGGCGGCGACCAGACCGGGATCATGCCCTCCTGCCGGTAGAGGCCGTAGCCGTAGACGGTCAGGATCAGGCCGAGCACCGAGAGCAGGGTGTAACCGAGCTTGAACCGGCCCTCGCCCACTCGCCCGATCACCTCCGCGCGTTTGGCCCGGGCCATGGAGAAGGCGTGCGTGCCGAGAAACAGCACGAGGCCGAGGATCATAACCAGCATGGGGCATGCCTGTGGACGGCGCTCGCTCCGGCGGATGCGGACAAGCTCCCTGTAACGGTTCAAAACGCAATCCTTTGGCGATGTCCAGACTGACTCGCCCCCTCGTCGCAGCGCTCGCGCTCTCCTGCGGCTCCGTGCCGCCGGCCCACGCCGCCGCGGAACCGCCGCTCTCGGCGCTGACCCTGACGGGGCCGGAGCGGACGCTGTTCTCCGCCACCCGCGATGCCTGCGACGGCGCCGACGTGCCCGATGCGCCCACCCGCGCCTTCCGCGACGCGTCAGGTCAGATCGCTGTCTTCGGCCTGCACTTCCGCAACCGGGCCCTGCGCGGCCCCGACCTCGACAGCCTGAAGATCGATTGCCGCGTGGTGCTCGATTCCGGCGAGAAGCCCGACCCGGCGCTCTACGACGACCGCTCGTGGATCACCGCCACCTGGACCGAGGACGGGACCCGCATCGCCGCCCTCCTCCACCACGAGTATCAGGCCAACGAGCATGAGGGCCGCTGCCGCTCCAAGGTCTACATGGAGTGCTGGTACAACACGGTCACCGCGGCCTTCTCCCGCGATGGCGGTCGGAGCTTTTCCCGCGCGGCGCCGCCCGTTGTGGTGGCGGGCGCGCCGTTCCGGCAGGAGGAGGGCCAGGGCCGGCACCGGGGCTTCTTCAACCCCTCCAATATCTTCGGCGAGGGGCGCTTCCGCTACTTCCTCGCCTCGACCACGGGCTGGGACCGATCGGGCAGCGATCAGGCGGCGGGCGTCTGCCTGTTCCGCACCGAGCGGCCGGACGATCCGGCGAGCTGGCGCGCCTGGACCGGCACCGGCTTCACCGCCGCCTTTCCCGACCCCTACCGCAAGGCGGTCAAACTCGCCGACACCTGCCGGCCGGTCGGGCCGTTCCCCGCCCCCGTCGGCGCGGTGGTGCGCCACCGCGGCACGGGCGCCTGGATCGCCGTGTTCATGGCGGCCAAGGGCGGCGCGTTTCCGGAATCGGGCTTCTATTGGAGCACGTCGCGCGACCTGCTGACCTGGGACGTGCCGCGTCTGCTGATCGCCGGGGCCACGCTCTACGACGATCCCTGCAAGGCCGGGGGCCGGCTGATCGCCTACCCGTCGCTGCTCGATCCGGGGGCCAAGGGGCGCAACTTCGACGATGTCGGCGAAGGCGCGCTCCTGACCTTCGCGACCCTTCGCCTTGAGGGCTGCGCCATCACCTCCGACCGCGACCTCGTGCGGCGGCCGGTGGCGATCAAGGTCTGGCCGTGAGCGCCCGCCTCAGCCGAGGCCGAGCGCCGCCTTCTCCTCGAGATAGGCCGCGTGCACGGCGTTCCGGCCGTAGGCACGCTCCAGCCGGCGCACGGTGAAGTGGGCGCGGGCCATGGACTGGAAGTGGTCCATGAAGGCGGCGTTGACGGCAGCGCCGCCGAGTGCCCCGATCACCGGCACGGCCTGGGCCGCGACCTTCTGCGAGACGACGAGGCCGAACCGGGCGGCGATCTGCGCGGTGAGCCGCACCAGCGGCGGCGCGCCGGCATCGAGCAGCGAGCGGTGGGCGGCGTAGCGGGCGGCTTCCGACATGGTCTTGGCCAGGGCCGCGCGCACCGCGAAATAGCCGCTATCGGCCACCGTCGTCTCGGCGCCGGCCCGTCCGCCGAGGGCGAAGACCTGCACGCAGGCGAGTGCGCTCTCGGGATCGCTCAGATCCTCGCCCTCCTCCCGGGCGATCTCGGCGATGGAGCGCAGCATGAGCGTCGTCGAGACCGGCAGCTCGACCGCCAGCGTCGCGAGGCCGAGCACGCCGCCGACCGCACCGGTCACCGCGGCGAGCGCCTTGTGGCGGGTGTCGCTCGATCCGAGCAAGCGGCTCAGGCGCCCGCCGGCCTCGGTTTCGATGCGCTCCAGCGCCGTGCCGGCGGGTTTCACAGCCTTGTCCGGCAGGGTCGCGAGCGCGACCCGCAGGGCCGTGCGCATTGCGCCCTCCGTGGCGCTGGCCACCGTCTCGGTGATGGGCGCCGGCAGCGCGCGGCCAATCATGTCGAGGGGCGCGCCGGCCGCGGCCGAGAGCCGGGAGGCCAGCCCCGGCTTCTCCAGCACGGCCACCGCGCGCCGCAGGACGGCGCGGTCCTCCTCCGACAGGGGCCGTCCGGCCGGCGGGTCGATCGGGACCGGGAGGGTTTCTCCGGCAACGGCAAGGTCGTTCACGTCTGCGCCCTCGCGACTTTGGGCGGGATCTCGGGGCCCGCTTCGGCTGAAGCAAGACCGACGGGGGCGGTTGGGTTCCCCGGCACCGCTTCGGGTACGGCCTCGGCCGGGCTTTCCGCGGGCGCCGTGCGCTGCGGGATACGGCCGACGGCAAAGCAGAGGGCGACGACGGGGATGCCGACCGCCGCGGTCATGGCGAAGAAGGTCGGGAAGCCGTAGGCCGCCACCACGAAGCCGGAGGTGCCGGCGACCAGCTTGCCCGGCAGGGCGTAGAGCGAGGAGAACAGGGCGTATTGCGTGGCGGCAAAGCCCGGCGTGGTCAGGCTCGACATGTAGGCGATGAGCGCGATGCCGGCGAAGGAACCGCACAGGCTCTCGATCGAGACCGCGATGGCGAGGCGCCATTGCTCCGGATCGCCGAGGGCCAGCCACGCCAGCGACAGGTGCGAGGCGGCGGCGATGAAGGCGCCGATCACCAGGGTCGGGAACATGCCGAGCCGGGCGATCGACCAGCCGCCCGCAAAGCCCCCGGCGATCCCGACCCAGATGCCGAACAGCTTGACGATGGTGGCGATCTCCGCCTTGCCGTAGCCGAGCGTGATGTAGAGCGGGTTGGCCATCACCCCGGAGACGAAGTCCGGCATCCGGTAGAGCGCGACCAGCGCCAGCACCGCGAACAGGGCGTTGCCCATCCGGGCGTGGAGTTCCGTCAACGGCTCCAGCACGGCGCGGCGCACGGCGGCGGGCAGGTCGCGCTTGCCCGTCGCCGCCTCGCGCGGCCGGTCATAGGGCGTGGCGAGGAGCGCCGCGATCAGGCCGACGCCCATCAGCGCGGCCATGCAGAGATAGGCGAGCGTCCAGCCGCCATAGGCCGCGACGTAGAGCGCGCCGGCCCCCGCCAGGATCAGCCCGAACCGGTAGCCGAGGTTCGAGGTGGCGGCCATGATGCCCTGCAGGTCGGTGCCCGCCGCCTCGATACGCCAGCCGTCGATCACCACATCCTGGGTGGCGGCGCAGAAGGCGACGAGGAAGGCGCCGAGGCCGATGAGCGCGAGATGGTCCTTCGGGTCGGCGAAGGCCATCAGGACGAGCGCAAGGGCGGTGGCGATCTGCGTCACGATCATCCAGGCGCGCTTGCGGCCGAGGCGCCGGGCCAGGAACGGCACGTCAACCCGGTCGATCGAGGGCGCCCAGAGAAACTTCAGCGAGTAGGGCAGCGCGACGTAGCTGAACAGGCCGATCGTCTTGATGTCGATGCCGGAATCGGCGAGCCGCAGGGTGAAGGTGCCGAGCACGAGCAGCAGCGGCAGGCCGGAGGAGAAGCCGAGCGCCAGCATCTGCGCGACGCGCTTGTCCTCGGTGATGTCGCGCAGGCGCAGCTTGCGCGGCTGCGCTTTCGCGGGCGTATCCTCGGGACGCGTCTTGGAGTTCGCCGCATCTGCCATCGCGTAAAACTCCCTGGAGCCCTCGCCCGTCGGGCGGGGTTGCATGGATCTGGGACGCCGCGCGGAGCCGGGCGTCCGGACACTCGCGCATCTTTGACACCGACTCCGCAGAAAACATGACGGACCTGCGGCCCTCAGGCCCCGTCACGTCCCTTGCGGCCCCCCGCGCAGAGTCGGAATCCTGGGCTGCGTATAGAGCCGACATGGTTGATAGAAGCGTAATGACAGACTCCCGCACGATGACAGGTCCGCAGGGCGCTCCGTGCTTCGCCGCACGGAACGGGGGAGGGGCCGGCTCGTTGGAGTCGCGGGGCCGGACGCTACGGAATGCGTCAGGTGACTCCGGTTCGCGTACCGCGCTCGAGAGCGGCATGCCTGTGTTGGCGTAGAGATGACGGGTTTTCCCAAAGGAGCGAGCCTACCCTCGGGCGTCACGGTGGAGGTTTTCGCGGCAGCCTTCGAGGCCAGCCCGACGCCGATGGTGGTCACCGATCCGCGGCGGGGCGACAACCCGGTGGTCTGGGCCAACGGCGCTTTTCTTGGGCTCACGGGCTATGCCCGCGAGGAACTCTACGGCCGGAATTGCCGCATGCTGCAAGGTCCCCTCACCGATACAGCGGTGCTTGAGACGATGCGGTCGGCGCTCGACGCCGGCCGGCCGTTCGAGGGCGAGTTGCTCAATTACCGCAAGGACGGCACGTCGTTCTGGAACGGCATGACGATCAACCCCGTCTGCGACGAGGCGGGCCGGATCCTGTTCTTCTTCTCGGCTCAGGCCGACATGACCGACAAGCACCGCCTGGAACTGGCGATGCGCGACGCCAACGACGCGCTGGAGCGCGAGGTGAGCGAGCGGACCGCCGACCTGCGCTCGGCCCTGGAACAGAAGACCGCGCTGCTCCACGAGGTCGATCACCGGGTCAAGAACAACCTCCAGGTCATCTCCTCGCTGATGCTGCTGAAGGCTCGCCGCACGCCGGAGGGCGATGCCCGCAACGCGCTCCAGGCCATGGCCGACCGGATCGGCGCCCTCTCCACGGCCCACCGGATGCTGTATTCGGAGGGCGACGTCACCCGCTTCGACTTCAGGGAGTTCACCGCCGACCTGATCGCCGACCTCGCCGCCGGCCTCGACCGGGACCGCACCCGGATCGAGACGGAGATCGAGGCGCTGGCGCTCTCCGCCGCCATGGCCGCCCCGCTGGCGCTGCTGATCCATGAACTGACGACGAACGCCCTGCACCACGCCTTCCCGGAGGCGCGCCGCGGCCGGGTCGCGATCGAGGCACACCGTTTCGAAACGGGGATGCGCCTCGTCATTCAGGACGACGGCATCGGCATGGCCTCGGTGCCATCCAACCCCGCCGGTTTCGGCCGCACCCTCGTCGAGATGGTGGTGCGCCAGTTGCGCGGCACCCTCGAATGGTCGGATGCCGGGCCCGGCACGCGGATCACGATCACGATCCCGCTCGTCGGAACCGACGCATTGTGACGGACATGCGCCTCCGCATTCCGGGCCGTTTCCACCAGAAACCGGTCCCGCGACGGGCCGCGCCGCTTCCCTCAGCGGCGAATCCGGCGAATCCATTCGGGGCGGGGGCAACAACGACGCCGGGAGAACCGCGATGCCCGAGATGAGGGAGGCGCCGAGGGAGGCGCCCCTGCGCATCCTCGTCGTCGAGGACGAGGTGCTGATCGCCCTCGAACTGGAATGCCTGCTGGAAGACCTCGGCCATGTCAGCGTCGGCGTCGCGGGCTGCTCGGCGGACGCCATCGCGCTGGGCCGCACCGCCCTGCCGGACGTGGCGCTCGTGGACATCCACCTCATCGACGGGCCGACCGGCGTGGAGGTGGCGCGCCAGTTGAGCCGCGACCCGCGGGTCACGGTGGTGTTCATGACCGCCAACGCCAAGCGCATCCCGCCGGATTTCGCGGGCGCCCTCGGGGTGATCGCCAAGCCCTATTCCGAGCGCGCCGTGGCGGGCGCCCTCGACTACGTCGCCCAGCGCCGCGCCGGCCACCCGCCCTCCGCCGAGACCCTCGACGGCTTCCACCTCGCCCCGGCCGCCGGCGGCGGGGACTGGACCGGGGGAATGTGAGGCGCCGCCGGCCCAGGTCCGGGTCGGCCCCGTGGCCTCACGCCTTCGGCACGTTCCGCTCCAGCTCGTCGAGCCACGCCCGGGCGCTGGCATCCGAGGGCGCGCGCCAATCGCCGCGGGGCGAGAGCGAGCCGCCGGCCGAGACCTTCGGGCCGTTGGGGAGCGCCGAACGCTTGAACTGGCTGAAGCGGAAGAAGCGATCGAGGAAGACGCCGAGCCAGCGCCGGATCTCGGCCAAGTCGTAGGCGACGCGCTTGGCTTGCGGGAAATCCGGCGGCCAGTCGCCGACCGCCGCGTCTCCCCAGGCATGGAGCGCGAGGAAGGCGATCTTCGACGGCCGGAAGCCGTGACGCAGGGTGAACCAGAGATTGAAGTCCTGCAGGGCGTAGGGACCGATCTTGGCTTCCGTGCTCTGCGGCCCCTCGCCTTCCGAGGCCGGCACCAGTTCGGGCGAAATCTCGGTGTCGAGCACCGCCCGGAGCGTGCGGTTCTCCGCCTCGCCGAACTGCCCGGACGCGATCACCCAACGGATCAGGTGCTGGATCAGGGTCTTGGGTACGCCGGCATTGACCCCGTAATGGCTCATCTGGTCGCCGACGCCGTAGGTGCTCCAGCCGAGCGCCAGTTCCGAGAGATCGCCGGTGCCGATCACGATGCCGCCGTGCTGGTTGGCCAGCCGGAACAGGTAGTCGGTGCGCAGGCCCGCCTGCACGTTCTCGAAGGTGACGTCGTAGACCGCCTCGCCCCGCCCGAACGGGTGGCCCATATCGGCCAGCATCTGCCGGGCGGCCGGGCGGATGTCGATCTCCTCCGAGGTGGTGCCGAGCGCCCGCATCAGGGCGTGGGCGTTGGTCTTGGTCTCGTCGGAGGTGGCAAAGCCCGGCAGGGTGTAGGCCAGGATATTTTTCCGCGGGAGGTCGAGTTTATCGAAGGCTTTGGCGACGACGATCAGCGCGTGCGTCGAGTCGAGGCCGCCGGAAACCCCGATCACCGCCCGCTTCGTGCCGGTTGCGGCGAGCCGCTGGGCGAGGCCGGCGACCTGAATGTTGTAGGCCTCGTAGCAATCCTGCGCGAGGCGGGCGGGGTCGGCCGGCACGAAGGGAAAGCGCTCGACCCGACGCTCGAGCCCCAGATCGCTCGTCGGCGGATCGAGCCGGAAGGGGATTGTCCGCCACGGCGGGGTGTCGTGTCGGCGGGCGTTGTCGTCGAGGCTGCCGGCCTGAAGCCGCTCCTGGGCGATGAGATCGAGGTCGATATCGGCCAGCGTCACGACCGGCGCTTGAGGGAAGCGCTGCCCTTCCGCCAGCCGCACGCCGTTCTCGTCAATGCTGGTCTGCCCGTCCCAGGACAGGTCGGTAGTGGATTCCCCCGTCCCGGCCGCCGCGTAGACGTAGGCGCACAGGCCGCGCATCGAGGCGGCGCGGGTCAGCAGGGCGCGGGAATCGGCCCGACCCACGGTGATCGGGCTGCCCGAGGGGTTGGCGATCACGGTGGCGCCGGCGAGCACCGCATCCATGCCCGGCGTCTGCGGCACCCAGAGATCTTCGCAGACCTCGATCGCGAGGCGGAAGCCCGGCAGGTCGTCGGCGGCGAAGATCAGGTCGGTGCCGAACGGCGCCTCCCTCCCGCCGAGGCGGATCGTCTCGGCCGTGATGCCGGCGCCGGAGGCGAAGTGGCGCTTCTCGTAGAACTCCCGGTAGTTCGGCAGGTAGCTCTTCGGCACCACGCCGAGCAGCCGCCCGCCCCGGATCGCCACGGCGCAATTGTAGAGCCGGTTGCGCCAGCGCAGGGGCGCGCCGACGACGAGCAGCGGCGTGAGCCCGGCGCTCTCCTCGACCAGCCGCGCCACGCCCGCCTCGACCGCGTCGAGGAGGGTGGCCTGCAACAGCAGATCCTCGATGGCGTAGGAGGAGACGCAGAGTTCGGGGAAGACCGCGAGCGCCGCCCCGGCCCCGTGCGCCTGCCGCGCGAGGCCTGAGATGTCGGCGACATTGGCCGCCGGGTCGCCCGGATGGCTGCGGCCGGTGCAGGCGGCGACGCGGGCAAAGCCATGCCGGTAGAGGGAGCGGAAGTTTTTCGGACTCAAGGTCTCTTGGCTCGGATTCGTCACCGGATCTCGCAGCTCACCTGATACGGCAGGAAACCCTGCCAAGCGCCTCTCAGAGCACGATTTCAAGCCTGATTCAGAGGATGCTCGCGACCGGGCCGTCCTCCGTCACCGGCCCTCGAAACATCACCGCGAAGAGCCAACCGCGCTCGATGATATCCGGTTCGCGTCACGCTTGCACCGGCGGGTTCGGAGCGCCCCGGAAGAGGGGAGGGCGCGTCCGGGACGAGGGCGGGCCCAGGTCGAGGCAGGGTCGAGGCAAGCGTTCGTTAACGACGATCCGCCTACCTTGGGGCTCGAACCGCTCCGCAGGAGCCGGACCTTGTTTCGAGTCATCTCACAGATCATGCGCGCATCGGGACGGCCTCCCCATTCCCATCGTGATCCATCGCGGCCGAGCCGCGGCGGCGACCGCCTGGACCGGTCGATCGGCGGTATCGCCCATCGGCTGATGAGCCTGCGCTCCAACCTTGCCCGGCGCATCGCCGGGGCGCCGCCGGCCCCGCCGCGGGCGCTCCCGCACGCGTTGCCGCATCCGGCGCTGCCGCAGCCGGGCACGGACGGGTTCGACGCGGGCAACGTGCCGAGCTGGCTGGTGCCGCCGGGGGCGATGCTCGGCCGCGCGCCGGCCGCGCAGGAGGGCTGGGGTTCGCAGCCGTGGGCACCCGAAACGGAGGAGGGGCTGTTCGAGATGCCAGAGCCTGCCCTGCCCTACGGCGCTCAGCCGGAGATGCCGTTCGAGAGCCGCATCGATCCCCGCGCCTCCGGTCCCGGCGTCCTGGTGCGTACGCCGCGCCGCCCCGCGGCGATCGCGCCGGAGGCCGGCGTGATCCCGGCGGCACACGCCCTGCCCGCCTCACAGGATGGGTCCTACGGCGTGCCGCAGGCTGCGCTGCCCGAGGCGGTGCGCTTCACCCGCACCCCCGACACCGTTCTGATGGAGCGCCGCCGCCAAGCGCTGGAAGCCGAGCGCGAGGCGCAGCTCCGGGCTCAGGCCCTGCTCGACGCCCAGGCTGCCGCCGCGGCCGCGGCGCTGGAAGCGCAGCGGGCCCGCGAGGCGGCGGAGCGCGAAGCCGCCGAGCGCGCGGCGCAACGCAGTGCCGAGAGCGACGAGGCCGCCCGGCTGCGCGCCGAACAGGCCGCCTCGGAGGTGCCGAGCTGGCGCCGCCCGTTCGTGCCGCCGCCCGGCGTGAGCTTCTTCCGCACCCCCGACCGTCGGCAGAAGTCCGTCGTCCAAGTGCCGCAGGCTGGGGCTGTGCCGCAGGCTGGGGCTGTGCCGCAGGCTGAAGGCGTGCCGCAGGCTGAGATCGTCTCCCAGGTCGAGATCGCATCGCAGCCCGCGCTGTCGATCGATGAGATCCGGTTCGACGCGATGCGCTTCGGGGCCGTCGCCGCCGAGCCCCTGCCGGCCGCGCCGCTCACCGCACCGGTGGAGGCACCGGAGGCGGCTGCACTTTTCGCCGGATTCTACGCGCCCTTCATCCCGCCGGTCCCCGCCGAGCCGTCCGATTGGTCGGACGTGCCGGACTGGTCGGCCCTGCACGGCTGGTTCGGCCCGGCCGAGTCGGTGGTCGAGGTCGCCGAGCCGGTCGCGCCCGCCGCGCCCCGCCCGGTGCTGAACGCCATGGCCGCCCGCGCGGCGATCCGCCCGGCCCGTTCGGCCGTCGCCGAGGCCGCGCCGAAGCCCATCTTTGACATCGCACCGCAAGCCGTGGCGCCCGCCCCGGCCCCGGTCGCCGCCGTGGTGCTGGCGCCCGTCGCCGCGCGGCCTTTCACGGCCTATCCGGCTCCGGCCCCCGCCCCGTTCCAGCCTGCCCCGCAGGCCCCCTCCCCTGCCCCCCAGGGGATGACGACGGCGATGGCGCCGCTCACCATCCCGGCCCGGCCGGTCCTGCTGCGCACCAAGCCCGGTGCCGAGGCCGAGCCGAGCGGAGATCCGGCCCAGGATCTTGCCCAGGATCTTGCACAAGATCTTGCCGAAGAGCCGGCGGCCGCGACGATGGAGGAGGCCGGTCTCGACACCGCCGACGCGTTCGAGGCCGAAGCCGCCGAGCCGGTGGCCGCCGTCGAGCCCGAACCCGAAAACCGTCCGCGGGCGATCCTGCCCGAGCGCCCGATGCTGATCCCCGCCGGCCGCCACTTGGAGGCGTCGTTCGTCGGCAATGCCGACTACGAACTGCCCGATCTCGAACTGCTCGCCGAGCCGCCGCTGAACGACGGCGAGGAGGTGGATGCGGACGAGCTGGAGCAGAACGCGCTCAACCTCCAGCAGACCGTGCAGGACTTTGGCGTGCGCGGCGACATCCTCGCCGTGCGCCCCGGCCCCGTCGTCACCCTCTATGAGCTGGAGCCGGCGCCCGGCACCAAGTCGAGCCGCGTCATCGGCCTGTCGGACGACATCGCCCGCTCGATGTCCGCCATCTCCGCCCGCGTCGCCGTCGTCCCCGGCCGCAACGTGATCGGCATCGAACTGCCGAACCCGGTGCGCGAGACCGTGTACCTGCGCGAACTCCTGGCCTCGGTCGATTTCGTCGAGACCAAGCACAAGCTCGCGCTGTGCCTGGGCAAGAACATCGGCGGCGAGCCGATCATCGCCGACCTCGCCCGCATGCCGCACCTGCTGGTGGCCGGCACCACCGGCTCGGGCAAGTCGGTCGCCATCAACACCATGATCCTGTCGCTGCTCTACCGGCTGAAGCCGGAGGAGTGCCGCCTGATCATGGTCGATCCCAAGATGCTGGAACTGTCGGTCTATGACGGCATCCCGCACCTGCTCTCCCCCGTCGTCATCGACCCGAAGAAGGCGGTCATCGCCCTCAAATGGGCCGTGCGCGAGATGGAGGAGCGCTACAAGAAGATGTCGAAGATCAGCGTGCGCAACATCGACGGGTACAATGCCCGGATGAAGGAGGCGCGCGAGCGGGGCGAGACCATCACCCGCACGGTCCAGACCGGCTTCGACCGCACCACCGGCGAGGCGGTGTTCGAAGAGCAGGAGATGGACCTCTCGGCGCTGCCCTACATCGTGATCGTGGTCGACGAGATGGCCGACCTGATGATGGTGGCGGGCAAGGACATCGAGGGCGCGATCCAGCGCCTCGCCCAGATGGCGCGTGCGGCCGGCATCCACCTCATCATGGCGACGCAGCGCCCCTCGGTCGACGTCATCACCGGCACGATCAAGGCGAACTTCCCGACCCGCATCTCCTTCCAGGTCACGAGCAAGATCGACAGCCGCACGATCCTGGGCGAGATGGGCGCCGAGCAGTTGCTGGGCCAGGGCGACATGCTGTTCATGGCCGGCGGCGGGCGCACGACGCGCGTGCACGGGCCGTTCTGCTCGGACTCGGAAGTCGAGACCGTGGTCGCCCACCTCAAGCGCCAGGGCCGGCCGTCCTACCTCGAGGCCGTCACGGCGGACGACGGCTCTTCCGAGCAGCCGGAGAAGCCGGCCAAGGGCGGGCGGGCCGCGGCCAAGGCCGAGAAGGACGACTTCGCCGAAACCGAGGAGGCCGACGCTCCGGTCTTCGACATCGGTGCCTTCGCGGCGGTCGCCGGCGCCGAGGGCGGCGAACTCTACGAGCAGGCCATCGCCGTGGTCCTGCGCGACCGCAAGGCCTCGACGAGCTACATCCAGCGCCGTCTCCAGATCGGCTACAACCGCGCCGCCTCGATCATGGAGCGGATGGAGATCGAGGGGATCGTCGGGCCGGCCAACCATGCGGGCAAGCGCGAGATCCTGGTCGAAGGTCTCGCGAGCGCACCGTCCAGCGGCTACGACGACGACTGAGCGTCTTTTCGCGACCGCGCAAATCCGGCCCCCGTCGCATATTCGCCACAGGGGCCGGGTCTACCCGCGAACACGACATCCGGACGCGCCGCCATCGCGCGCGTCCGCACCGGGACGGCAAGAGCCCCACCGGGACGGCAAGTGCCCCGCGCACCCGCAAGCTTTCGGAGATGCCCACACGATGACTGGCCGACGCCTCTCCCTCGCTGCCGGTCCGCTGCTCGTCGCCGCGCTGGCGCTCCAGCCGCAGCCGGCGAACGCCCAGGTCTCCTCCTTCCTCGACGGCCTGTTCGGCCGCAAGGAGGAGCCGCCGGCCCCTCCGGCCAAGGCACCCGAGCCGGAGGCCGCTCCGGCGCCGGCCAAGAAGGCGACGGCCAAGCCCGGCAAAGGACCGGACAAGGCCGCCGAGAAGAGCTCGGAGAAACCGGCCGAGAAGACCGGCAGCATCAAGGCCGCGGCCAAGCCCGGCGCGCCCGCTTCGGCGACGCCGGCCGCTCCGTCCGGCACGCGGGTCGCGGCGGTGGGCGCGCCGACCCTCGGCGCCGCGCTCCAGGATGCCGACCCGGCCACCGTCGTGGCGGCGGCCAACAGCTATTTCAACGGCTTCCAGACCCTGACCGGCGGCTTCATCCAGATCGGTGCCGACGGGCGGCGCATCGGCGGCAAGCTCACGCTCGCCAAGCCCGGGCGCCTGCGCTTCGAGTACGACCAGCCCTCCCCGCTCGAAGTGGTGGCCGACGGCACCTCGGTCGCGGTGCGCGACCGCAAGCTCGGAACCCAGGATCTCTATTTCATCTCGCAGACGCCGCTGAAATTCCTGCTGCGGGAGAAGATCGACCTCGCCCGCGACCTGACGGTAAGCGAGGTGACCAACGATCCGGGCGGCGTGCGCATCGGGCTGGAGGACCGCTCGACGCTGGGCGGCACCTCGAAGATCCAGCTCTTCTTCGACGCCGAGATGAAGACCCTGTCGCAGTGGCGGATCACCGACCCGCAGGGCTACCTCACCACCGTGCAGCTCTCGAACCTGCAGAAGGGCAAGGCGGTCGATGGGTCGCTGTTCTTCATCAACTACGGCCGGTCCGAGGACAAAGCGATGCAGCAGCAGATCGAGGGACGAAACCCCTGAGTCGAGCGCGAAGAGGGAAGGCAATAACATGGATTACTTCCTCCTCCGCATCACCGAAATGTGTTGTCGCACCTCGTTTTGGGGACGCTGAAATTCTTCGAATAACGACCGGGATACGCTCAGGCGCGTCTCGGCTTTAAACATCCGTTGAGAGGAAAGCGGGCCTATAGGCGAGCCGTCCGTGTGGGGCGGTCTCCATGGGACGCTGTCCGGCCGCATGTCCGCCCTCACCGCTCCGTCGCCGTCGATCGCCCTGCCGTTCGAGGCGGCGCTTGCCGAGATGGCCGCGCCCCTGCTCCTGCTCGATGCGGGCGGCAGCATCGTCTTCGCCAATGCCCGCGCGGCGGCCTTGCTCGCCTGCGCCGAACCGGTCGGCCTTCCCCTCCCCGCCCTGCTGGTGCCCTTCGGCGCCGCGGAGCCGGAGGCTGAGCCCATTCTGGAGGCCGTGCGCGCCGCCCGCCCCGTCCGGACGCGGCTCACTCTCGGCAGCGACCGCCGCGTCGAGGCGGCGCTGGCGCCGCTCTCGGCCGGCGGCTTCGCCCTCACCTTCGAGGACGTGACCGAGCAACTCCGCGGCGCGGCCCTGGCCCGGCAGGAGCCGCTCACCGGCTTGTGCAACCGCGTCGGCCTGCACGACCGCCTCGACGCGGCGCTGAGCGAGGCGGCTCGAACGGGGGCACCGCTCGCGGTGCTGATGCTCGACCTCGATCGGTTCAAGACGGTCAACGACACCCTCGGGCATCCGGTCGGCGACGCGCTCCTGCGCAAGGTCGCCGAGCGCCTGCGCCGGGCCACCCGCAGCGGGGATCTGGTCGCGCGGCTCGGCGGCGACGAGTTCGCCATCCTCCAAGTCGATCCCCAACTCGGTCCCCAACTCGGTCCCTATGCCGGCGTCGAGCAGCCGCACGCGGCCGAGGCGCTGGCACGCCGCCTCGTCGATCTCGTCGGGCGCACCTACATCGTCGATGGCCACATGCTCAATGTCGGCGTCAGCGTCGGCGTCGCCATCGCCCCCGCCGACGGCCAGAACGCCGACGACCTGCTGAAACACGCCGACCTCGCGCTCTACCGGGCGAAGGCCGCGGGCCGGGGCACCTACCGCTTCTTCGAGCCGGCGATGAACGCGCAGATGCAGGCGCGGCGCGGCCTGGAGATCGACCTGCGCCGGGCGCTGGCCCTCAAGCAGTTCGACCTCGCCTTCCAGCCGCAGATCCAGCTGGAGAGCGGGGAAGTGACGGGCTTCGAGGCGCTGCTGCGCTGGAACCACCCCGAGCGCGGACCGGTCTCGCCGGCCCTGTTCATCCCGTTGGCCGAGGAGATCGGCATCATCGTCGGCATCGGCGAGTGGGTGCTGCGCACCGCCTGCCGCGAGGCGGCGCGCTGGCCGCAACCCGCATCGATCGCCGTGAACCTCTCCCCCGTGCAGTTCCGCGGCGGCCGGCTGGTCGAGACGGTGGTGAACGTGCTGGCCCAGACCGGCCTCGACCCGGCCCGGCTGGAACTGGAGATCACCGAAGGGGCGCTCCTCGAGAACACCGACAGCGTGCTCGACGTGCTGAACGGCCTGCGCGCGCTCGGTGTGAAGATCTCGATGGACGATTTCGGCACCGGCTACTCGTCCCTGAGCTACCTGCAGAAATTCCCCTTCGACAAGATCAAGATCGACCAGTCCTTCGTCCGCGGCATGGAGGGCAATGCCGAGTGCGGGGCGATCGTGCGGGCCATCGCCCGGCTCGGCGCCAGCCTCGGCATGCGCACCACCGCCGAAGGCGTCGAGACGGCGGACCAACTCGACGCCATCCGCGCCGAGGGCTGCACCGAGGTCCAGGGCTACCTGACCGGACGCCCGATGCCGGCCGCCCAGGCCGCCGCCCTGTTGTCCGCCTCTTCCGTTGCCTCGCCCGCCTGATCCGGGAGCTCGCCGAATGAACCCAAAAGACCTGCGCCGCCTCGTCTACTACAGCCGCAACCGGGTCGCCGGTGCCCCCGCGGCGATGGACGAGACGATCCGCAGCATCCTGGCCGCGAGCCGGGCCAACAATGCCCGCATCGACGTGACCGGGGCGCTGATGTTCAACGCCGGCTGCTTCGCGCAGGTGCTGGAGGGGCCGGAAGACGCGGTCGAGACCACCTTCGAGCGCATCCAGCAGGACGAGCGCCACGGCGAGGTCTCGCTGCTCGCCTTCGAGGCGGTGGAGACGCGCCTCTTCACCGATTGGTCGATGGCGTATGTCGGGGCCTCGCAGGCCGACGCGGCCCGCTACGGCGACGTGGCCGGCGAGAGCGGCTTCGACCTCTCGCGGATGACGGGAGACCGGCTCTGCGCCGTCCTGCACAGCCTCGCCCTGAAGGAGGAGGCGGCCGAGGCGTAGCAGTTTCCGAGACGCGCGGGTTGAGCTGGAGACGCCGACCCGATCGAATCAGGTCGGCGTCTCCACTCCCTGTTTCAACGCGCATTCTTTCGACGAACCGGTTTCCACTTCGTCGGAATGCGCTCTATCGAAGCGGCTCTTCACGCCACGCTTCTCAGGCAATCCCCGTGCGCCTCACCGTCACGACCTGGAACATCAACTCGGTGCGGCTGCGCATCGAGTCCGTGCTGCGCTTCCTGCGCGAGGCGCAGCCGGACGTGCTGTGCCTGCAGGAGACCAAGTGCCCCGACGAGCTGTTCCCGCTCAAGGCGTTCAAGGGATCGGGCTACGAGAACATCGTCTTCGCCGGGCAGAAGGGCTATAACGGCGTCGCGATCATCTCGCGGTTTCCGCTGCTGACCCGCGACGTGATGCGCTTCTGCGAGCGGTCCGATGCGCGTCACATCTCGGCGGTGCTCGGGCCCGAGGCGGGACCGGCGGCGGGGATCGTACTGCACGATTTCTACGTGCCCGCGGGCGGAGACATGCCCCACCGCGACCTCAACCCGAAATTCGCGCACAAGCTCGACTTCCTGTCCGAATTGCGGGCCTGGGGCGGGCGGCGGGTCTCCGGGCCGGCGATCCTCGTGGGCGACCTCAACGTCGCGCCGCTGGAGCACGACGTCTGGTCGCACAAGCAGCTCCTCGACGTGGTGAGCCATACCCCCGTCGAGACCGAGGCGCTCGAGACGCTGCGGGGCGAGGCCGGCTGGATCGACGCGGCGCGGCTCCTCACCCCGGAGCCGGAAAAGATCTACACGTGGTGGAGCTACCGCTCGCCGAACTGGGAACTGGCCAACAAGGGCCGGCGCCTCGACCACGCCTGGGTCTCGCCGGACCTCGCCGGCACCGTGCGCCGGGTCGCGGTGTTCCGCGAGGCGCGCGGCTGGGAGAAGCCGTCCGATCACGTCCCGGTGACGTTGACGTTGGAGCTCTGAGCCGGGAACGCGCAAGCCCGTCCAGGCATTGGGTCTCCAATCTGAGCTTTCACAATGGAGTCCCACCGCATGCGCTCGATCCTGCGCCAGATCGTCGTCGTCTTCCTGCTGCCCAAGGCCATCGGCTACCTGCGTCGCCGCTTCGGCGGCGGACGGGCGGCGGGTTCGCACCGCTCGTACTGAGTCCGGGGTTTCCAAAGGGATCATCCCTTTGGCGGGGAGGCCGGGGCTGAGCCCCGGCCTCCCTTCAACCAGGGCGCTGCCCTGGACCCGCGAAAGGAGCCGTCCTTTCGAAACCTGAATGTGCTCCGACGCGCCGGCGGCTGTAGCCGAACCAGATCGCCAGCCCGAGGCCGAGCCAGGCCAGCAGCCGCAGCCAAGTGTCGCCGGGCAGGCTCGCCATCAGGGCGAGGCAGGCGAGGATGCCGAGCACCGGCACGATCGCACCGCCCGGCACGCGGAAGGGCCGCGCCCGCTCCGGTTCCGTGCGGCGCAGGATCAGCACGCTGGCGCAGACGAGGATGAACGCGAACAGCGTGCCGATGCTGACGAGTTCGCCGAGGATGCCGATCGGCACCAGAGCCGCCACCACGGCCGTGGCAAGACCGATCACCCCTTGCGCGACGAACGGCGTCCGGCTCCGCTCCCCGATCCGTGCGAACAGATCCGGCAGCATGTGGTCGCGGGCCATGGCGTAGCAGATCCGCGCCTGCCCGTAGAGCGCGGTGAGCGCCGCGGTGGTGAGCCCGATCAACGCGCCCGCCTTGATCGCCGCGGAGAAGCCGGTCAGCCCCGTCACCGCCATGGCCCGCGCGATCGGGTCGGCCACGTCGAGGTCGCGATAGGGCACGAGGCCGGTGAGCACGGCGGCCACCGCCACGTAGAGCGCGGCGGTGACGAGGAGCGAACCGATCAACCCCACCGGCGCGTCCCGCTGCGGATTGCGGGTCTCGCCAGCGGCGGTCGAGATCGTCTCGAAGCCGACATAGGCGAAGAACACGACCCCCGCCCCGCGAAAGATGCCGCTCCAGCCGAAGGCGCCGAATGGGCCCTCGTTCGGCGGCACCAGCGGCTGCCACAGGTCGGGCCGCAGATGCCCGACGCCGAGGCAGGCGAGGATGATCGCAACCTTCAGCGCCACCAGCACGGCATTGGTGCGGGCCGCCTCCCGGTTGTCGCGCATCAGCAGGGCGGTGAGCGCCAGCACGACGAGCGCCGCCGGAAGGTTCACGATCCCGCCCTCCCCCGGCCCCGCGGCCAGCCATGCCGGCAGCCTCAGGCCCGCATCGGCGAGCAGGCTCTGCGCATAGCCCGACCAGCCGACGGCGATGGTCGCCGCCGCCATGGCGAATTCGAGAACCAGATCCCAGCCGATGATCCAGGCCGGCAGGGCCCCGAGCGTGACGTAGGTGTAGGAATAGGTCGAGCCGGCCACGGGGATCATCGCGGCGAGTTCGGCGTAGCACAGGGCCACCAGCCCGCTCGCGACCGCGCCGAGCACGAAGGAGAGCATCAGCCCCGGTCCGGCATAATTCGCCGCCGCCGTGCCGGTGAGCACGAAGATCCCCGCCCCGACCGTCGCGCCGACGCCGATGCAGACGAGGCTGAAGGCGGAGAGGTTCTTTGCCAGGGTCGGCCCACGCGGATCGGCCTCCTCGGCGACGAGGGCGGCGATGGGCTTGCGGGCGCCGAGGGCGGAACGGGGCATGGATTTTTCGCACAGTTGGGCAGGTTCGAATATGGTGACGCGAAATTCACGCCTTTTGCGTGAGCCTCGTTCTGGAAACCGAATTAAGTACTTGCGCCCCAGGGGACACCCCTATTCATCGGACAGTAGAAGATGAAGAACATCCAAATTATTGACGGCGCAAACAACGCCACCTTCAGTATTTTCCAAGCCACCGCCGAGGAATTCGTAGAAATTTTCCCCGACGGGCGAGATATGGAATTGGTAGAAGATCTATTCGAGCGACTTGGCCAGGAGAAGGCGGCTCAACTCTTAGAGCCACTTTGGAATCGACCAATTTTGAAGAGTGAAATCATAGGACTGCATGGCACGCTCTTTTATAACAACGAGTGCCGCCTCATCCCCTCTTCGAAGCGCGAAGTGGATTGGGATGATCACGCGATCAATCAGGCACAGCGCGAGCTATTTGCGCGCCATCGGAAATGACCGATTTTCGCCTTCAGCGGCCCGACGCGAAGTTCAGGCCAACTGTGCGCTAACCCTGGGCCTCTGCCGTCATACATCCGGGCACTTGCCGCACACGCCCCTGGCACATCCCGCGATTTCGTGTATGGTCCGCGCCGCCTCGACCCGGTTACCGGGCGGGGCTTGTGCCGCTTGCGGCTGACCGTGCTGGACGACATCCCGGCACCGGCCCGACCGCGAGTTTTTCAAAGGTGCCCTTCCCTCCCATGGGCGGCGCCTCCGACCAAACCTCCATCTGAAAGGCCTGCGATGTCGATCACGGCAGAGCGCAAGACCGCGCTCATCAAGGACTACGCCAAGGGCAACAAGGACACCGGCTCGCCGGAGGTCCAGATCGCCATCCTCACCGAGCGGATCACCAACCTGACCGCCCACTTCAAGACCCACGGCAAGGACAACCACTCCCGCCGCGGCCTCCTGAAGCTGGTCTCGCAGCGCCGCTCGCTGCTCGACTACCTGAAGCGCAAGGAAGAGGCGCGCTACCGCACCCTCATCGAGCGCCTCGGCATCCGCCGCTAAGGCCTGCCGAACCTTCGCGCGGTCCCCCACGGGGCCGCGTTTTCACAAGCCGCGCTTCTCACGAAGTGGACGCCGGTTCGGCGTCGGAGAGCGCGGAAAGCCAAGAAGGACCGCTCGGGCATGGGGCCCGGCCGGTCCGATCCGGGCGGCTTGAAGGCGCAGGGCGCCAGGGCAGGATCGCGAGACGCTTCTTTTCAGACGAAGCGTCTCGCCGTCTTGCCTCTGGCGGCGCCGGGCTCAGCCCACCGTATGTTTGAAGGCAAGAGACACATGTTCGACGTACAACGTGAAGAGCTGATCTGGGGCGACCGCAAGCTCGTCCTCGAGACCGGCAAGACCGCCCGCCAGGCGGACGGCTCCGTGGTCGCCACCTACGGCGAGACCACCGTGCTCGCCACCGTGGTCGCGGGCAAGGAGCCCAAGGCCGGCATCGACTTCCTGCCGCTCACCGTGAACTACCAGGAGCGCGCCTACGCCGCCGGCCGCATCCCCGGCGGCTATTTCAAGCGCGAAGGCCGTCCCTCCGAGAAGGAGACGCTGGTCTCCCGCCTGATCGACCGCCCGATCCGTCCGCTCTTCGTCGAGGGCTGGCGCAACGACACCCAGGTCGTCGTCACCGTCCTCTCCCACGATCTCGAGAACGATCCCGACATCGTCGCGATGGTCGCGGCCTCGGCCGCCCTCACCCTCTCGGGCGTGCCCTTCATGGGCCCGATCGGCGCGGCCCGCGTCGGCTACCTCAATGGCGGCTACAAGCTGAACCCGCTGGTGACGGAAGTCGCCGAATCGACCCTCGACCTCGTCGTCGCCGGCACCCAGGACGCGGTGCTGATGGTCGAGTCCGAGGCCAAGGAACTCTCCGAGGACGTGATGCTCGGGGCCGTGATGTTCGGCCACAAGCACTTCCAGCCGGTCATCGAGGCGATCATCCGTCTGGCCGAGAAGGCCGCCAAGGAGCCGCGCGATTTCACCGCGCCGGAGAACGCCGAGGTCGAGGCCGCCGTTCTCGCCGTTGCCGAGACCGAGCTGCGCGAGGCCTACAAGAAGACGGTCAAGCAGGAGCGCTACGCCGCCGTCGACGCCGTGAAGGCGAAGGTCGTGGCCGCGCTCTGCCCGGCCGAGGGCGAGCAGAAGTTCGCGCCTGAGAAGGTCAAGGCCGCCTTCAAGGAAGCGCAGTCCAAGGTGGTCCGCTGGAACATCCTCGACACCGGAAGCCGCATCGACGGCCGTGACGTAAAAACGGTCCGCTCGATCGTCTCCGAGGTCGGCGTGCTGCCCCGGGCCCATGGTTCGTCGCTGTTCACCCGCGGCGAGACCCAGGCGCTGGTCGTGGCGACCCTCGGCACCGGCGAGGACGAGCAGTTCATCGACGCGCTGGAGGGGACCTACAAGGAGCGCTTCCTGCTCCACTACAACTTCCCTCCCTACTCCGTCGGCGAGACCGGCCGCATGGGTTCGCCCGGCCGCCGCGAGATCGGCCATGGCAAGCTCGCCTGGCGCGCGATCCGGCCCGTTCTGCCGCCGGCCCACGAGTTCCCGTACACGATCCGCGTGGTCTCCGAGATCACCGAGTCGAACGGCTCGTCCTCGATGGCGAGCGTCTGCGGCGGCTCGCTGTCGCTGATGGATGCGGGCGTGCCCCTGCGCCGCCCGGTCGCCGGCATCGCCATGGGCCTCATCCTCGAAGGTGAGCGTTTCGCCGTGCTGTCCGACATCCTCGGCGACGAGGATCACCTCGGCGACATGGACTTCAAGGTGGCCGGCTCGGAGGAGGGCATCACCTCCCTCCAGATGGACATCAAGATCGCCGGCATCACCGAGGAGATCATGAAGATCGCCCTCGCCCAGGCCAAGGACGGCCGCGCCCACATCCTGGGCGAGATGTCCAAGGCCCTGACCGCGGCCCGTCCGGAGCTCGGCGAGTACGCGCCGCGCATCGAGACGATGCAGATCCCCACCGACAAGATCCGTGACGTGATCGGCACCGGCGGCAAGATCATCCGCGAGATCGTCGAGAAGACCGGCGCCAAGATCAACATCGAGGATACCGGCATCGTCAAGATCGCCTCCTCCGACGGCAAGGCGATCAAGGCGGCCTATAACTGGATCCGCTCCATCGTCGCCGAGCCCGAGGCGGGCACGATCTACGACGGCACGATCGTCAAGATCATGGAGTTCGGCGCCTTCGTGAACTTCTTCGGCGCCAAGGACGGCCTCGTCCACATCTCGGAGCTCGCCGCCCAGCGCGTCGCCAAGGTCGGCGACGTCGTGAAGGAGGGCCAGAAGGTCAAGGTGAAGTTCCTCGGTGCCGACGAGCGCGGCAAGATCCGCCTCTCGATGAAGGTCGTCGATCAGGAGACCGGCGAGGACCTCACCGAGAAGCTGAAGGCCGAGCGGGCGGAGCGCGGCGAGCCGGAGCGCGAGGAGCGCAGCGACCGCGGTGATCGTGGCGACCGCGGCCCCCGCCGCGACCGCGGCGAGCGCCGCCGGGAATCGTCGGGCGAATAAGCCGTCCGTCCCACCATCCATGCCGGACGCTTGAAGAGCGCGGTCCCTTCCGGGGGTCGCGCTCTTTGCTTGGAGCATCATCCCGAAAGGCGGCGGCCGGCTTTCGGAAAAAGATGATGCAAAATCAAGCACCGAGCGCTTCGGAGGAGCCCCGGCCACGCCCGGAAACGGTCGCGGCATGCCGGGGCCGCATTGCGCAAAAGCACACCGTGAATTGCCTGATTTCCATATGAATTCGGTACATAAGGAATAATTCAACCGTCCTCAAGCTGAGCCGGATTAGGACCAAGACTTCCCCGTCTATTCTAATAAAATAAGGGGGAAGTTTATGAGAACCGCTCGCAAGGGCCGCACTATGCTGCGGCCGATGCTGCTTGGCTCCGTTGCCTGTACAAGCATCGCCGCGGCTTTAATCCACCCGGCTCAGGCGCAAATCACAGACATCAACACCGGCCTGCCGACCGCTCAGGCGGTCCATCCGCTCGCCGCGTCTCCGTCGGTCAGCGGCGTCACCCTCGATATGATCAGCGTCGCCGGTTCCGGGGCGGGACGCGGCCTCGTCGTCGACAGCTCGGGCTCGCAGGTCGGCTACCTCGCCAAGCGCCTGCGCTCGTCCACCAAGACCGACACACCCTTGATCGACACGCCGCAGGCGATCACGGTGGTGACGCAAGCGCAGATCCGCGACCAGAATGTGCAGAGCATCGGCGAGGCGCTGCGCTACGTCCCCGGCATCGCCATCGCCCAGGGCGAAGGCCACCGCGACGAGATCCTGATCCGCGGCCAGCGCACGACGGCCGACTTCTTCGTCAACGGCATCCGCGACGACGCGCGCTACTTCCGGGACCTCTACAACACCCAGCGCATCGAGGTCTTGAAGGGCCCCAACGCGATGATCTTCGGCCGCGGCGGCGGCGGCGGCGTGGTCAACCGCGTGCTCAAGGAAGCCGACGGGGTGCCGATCCGCGAGGTGCTGGTGCAGGGCGGCCAGTTCTGGAACAAGCGCATGGCGGTCGATGTCGGCGACCGGGTCTCCGAGACCGCCTTCTTCCGCCTCAACGGCGTGTTCGAGGATACCGGCACCTACCGCGACTTCATCGACGTCCGCCGCTACGGCGTAAACCCGACGATGACCTTCCTGCTCGGGCCGCAGACGACGCTGCGCCTCTCCTACGAGTACTTCTCCGACAACCGCATCGCCGACCGCGGCATCCCCTCGCAGTTCGGGCGCCCCTGGCGCTATCGCGAGAACACCAGCACGCTGTTCGGCGCGCCCTTCATCTCGAACGGCTTCGTCGATGCCCATATCGGCAACGCGCAGCTCGACCACGTCTTCGAGAGCGGCGTCGTGATGCGCAGCCAGACGCGGATCGCCGACTACGCGAAGTACCATCAGAACGCCTACCCCAACAGTCCGGTCAGTGCCGACGAGACCTCGTTCGTGATGCGCGGCTACGGCAGCCAGACCGACCGCACCAACTACTTCAACCAGACCGACTTCACCTACAAATTCAATACCGGCCCCCTCGCCCACACCGTGGTGGCCGGCCTGGAACTCGGCTTTCAGGAAGGGATCGACTTCCGGCGCGATTTCATCTGGAATTCGACCGGCACCCGCAATCTCCCCGTCAATCCCTTCGCGCCGACCACGACCGAGGGTGCAACCCTCCGGAATCTCGCCTCGGGCCGCAACAACACCTATCGGCTCGGCGTGTTCTCCGCCTTCGCCCAGGACCAGATCGAGATCGACGAGCATCTGCAGTTCATCGTCGGCGCACGCTTCGACCGCTTCGATTTCCAATCGCGCGACCGCCGTCCCGACGCCGCGACCGGCCTCCCTGCCCAACCGAACAGCCGCATCGACAATCTCGTCTCGCCACGGGTCGGCGTCGTGGTGAAACCGCTGCCGAATCTCGCCTTCTACGGCAGCTATTCGGTGTCCTTCCTGCCGAGCGCGGGCGATCAGTTCCGCGTGCTGGACCCGACGACCGCCCTGTCCGCACCCGAGCGGTTCGAGAACGCGGAAATCGGCGTGAAATACGAGATCACGCCGGCCCTGATCCTCACCGCCGCGCTGTTCAACCTCGATCGCGACAACCAGCCGATCCCGTCATCCACCGAGGCGGGATTCTCGGCCGGCCCGGGCAAGACGAACACAAGGGGCGCCGAGATCGGCCTCACCGGCTACGCGACCGATTGGTGGCAGATCTCCGGCGGCTACGCCTATACCGAGCCGCGCATCGTCGCCGACCTCGATGACGACGGCGACGTGATCCGGGCCGGCAACCTCGTCGGCGGCGTTCCGCTCAACACCTTCAGCCTGTGGAATAAATTCGATATCGGCGAGCGCTTCTCCGTCGGCGTCGGCTACCTCTACCAGGACGCCAGCTTCGCATCGTCGGACAACACGGTGCGCCTGCCGAGCTTCTCGCGCTTCGATGCCGGCGTGTTCTACGAGTTCAGCGAGAGCATGCGCGCTCAGGTCAACATCGAGAATCTGTTCGACCGGCGCTACGTCATCTCCGCGCACAACAACAACAACATCCTGCCCGGCGCGCCCCGCACCGTGCGCTTCCAGCTCATCGCGCGGTTCTGACCAGCGGAGGGCGCCCGAGGCTTCCTCGCCCGCGCGCCCTCCCCTAACACCGGGGCGACGCCCGCCATGCGGGTGCCTCGCCCCGGAGCCCCCATGTCCGACGATCTCGTCTTCTACACCAACCCGATGTCCCGCGGCCGGATCGTCCGCTGGATGCTGGAAGAGGTCGGCGCCCCCTACCGCACCGAGATCCTCGGCTACGGCGCCTCCATGAAGGCACCGGCCTACCGGGCGATCAACCCGATGGGGAAGGTGCCGGCGCTGCGCCACGGCGAGACGGTGGTGACCGAGTGCCCCGCGATCCTCGCCTATCTCGCCGACGCTTTCCCGCAGGCCGGACTCGCCCCTGAGCCGGGCCACCGCGACCGCGGCCCCTATTACCGCTGGCTGTTCTTCTGCGCCGGGCCCCTCGAGGCGGCGGTGACGAACGGGGTGCTCAAGGTGAGCGTCCCCGACGACCCGCGCATGCAGGGCATGGTCGGCTACGGCAGCCTGGAGACGGCCCTCGACACGCTCGAAGGCGCCGTCTCCGGCGCGGAATTCGTGGCGGGCGATCGGTTCAGCGCCGCCGACCTCTATGTCGCCGCGCATCTCGGCTGGGGCATGCAGTTCGGCACGATCCCGAAGCGGCCCGCCTTCGAGGCCTATGCCGGGCGCCACCTCGCCCGCGCGGCGGCCGTCCGCGCGCGTGAAATCGACGACGGGCTTCTCGCCGACGCGCAGAAAGCGCCGTGAGCCGTGGCGGGGCGGAACGGCCCCGCCCGCCCCGCGTTCGCCCCGCGAAGCCGCAAGGGGCGGCGAGAAGGAGCCATTTCCGTGAACGAGATGATCGAGGACATTTTCTCCGGCGCGCCGAACCTGAGCATGACCGAGCGCGCGGTCTCGGTCGCGCTGGGGCTCGGCATCGCCGCCGCGGCGGCTCAGCCCCGGCCGAACAAGTTCCTGAGCCTCGCCGTGCTGGTGGTGGGCGTCGGCCTCGCCGTGCGCGGGGCCACCGGCCATTGCGCCGTCAAGGCGGTGGCGGGCGGCGGGCGCGACCTCACCGCCTGATCGGATCCAGCGAAAACCCGTTCCCCCGGCGTCTACCGACCGCCGGGGGCGATGCCCGACGAAAAAAGGGCGCTCCTCACGGAGCGCCCTTTTTTCGTACGTCAGCGAATGTCCGTTCGTCAGAGCGAGCGGCTGCTGGTCCGGCCGGCGATGAAGCCGTAGATCGCGAGCACGATGCAGGCGCCGACGATCGAGCCGATGAACCGCGCCCCTTCGTTGGGCCCATACCAGCCGATCGCCTGACCGATGAAGGTCGCGAGGAAGGCGCCAACGATGCCGAGGATCGTCGTCAGGATGAAGCCGGACGGCTCCTTGTCACCGGGCATGATGAACTTGGCGATGACGCCGGCTACGAAGCCGATGATGATGGTCCAGAGAATTTCCATGTCGTCCCAACCCCGAAAGTCGTCGTCGATCTGAAGCTCCGGCCGGAAGACTTGGCCGTATTCGCATGACAAACGCGCGAGCGACGACGCCGGTTGCCTTGGGAAATGCGGGACCGCCCAAAAAATCCGGGCCGGCGCGACCGGCCCCTCCTCCGGCATTCCGGCGCGCCGCTCGAACCCCTTTACGGGGTACCGCTCCGGGCGGCAGAAGGAGTCGTCCTTCACGAATCGAGACCGGCGACCCGACCATGACCATCGAACGCTACGAGACCGGCCCGCGCATGTCCCAGGCGGTCGCCCACGGCGACCTCGTGTTCCTGGCGGGTCAGGTGGCCGCCGACGTGGTCGGCACCGGCGTCACCGCACAGACGCAGCAGATCCTGGAACAGATCGACCGGCTGCTGATGGCGACGGGCAGCGACAAGGCCCGCATCCTCTCGGCGACCGTCTATCTCGCCGATATCGAGAGCTTTGCCGAGATGAACGCCGCCTGGGACGCCTGGGTCGACAAGGGGAACCCGCCTGCCCGCGCCACCGTCGAGGCGCGGCTCGCCGGGCCGGAATACCTCGTCGAGATCGTGGTCACGGCCGTCCGGGGCAAATCGTGATCCGGCGGCTCCTGCTGGGAGGGCTCGCCGCCCTCCCCCTCCTCCTCTGCGCGGCCGGCAGGGTGCAGGCCGAGGAGCGGGTCGTCAACATCTACAACTGGTCGGACTACATCGACCCGAAGGTGCTCGACGACTTCACCAAGGAGACGGGGATCAAGGTCGTCTACGACACCTACGACAACAACGAGATCCTCGAAACGAAGCTCCTGGCCGGCAAGTCCGGCTACGACATCGTCGTGCCCTCCGGCCCCTTCCTTCAGCGCCTGATCAAGGCGGGCGTGTTCCTGCCGCTCGACAAGGCGAAGATCCCGAACCTCAAACATGCCTGGCCCGAGATCGGCACCCGGCTTCAGGCCTATGATCCGGGCAACACGTTCGCCGTCGATTACATGTGGGGCACCACCGGCATCGGCGTGAACGTGACCGCCGTGCGCGAGCGCCTCGGCGCCAACGCCCCCCTCAATAGCTGGAGCCTCGTGCTCAATCCCGGCTCGATCGCGAAGCTGAAGGATTGCGGAGTCATGCTCCTCGATTCCCCCGAGGATCTGATTCCCTCGATCCTGCCCTTCTACGGCTTCAAGTCGGATTCGAAGCGCTGGGACGACATCACCACGGTGACCGACGCGCTCTACAAGGTCCGCGGCGCGGTGCGGAAGTTCCACTCCTCGGAATACGTCAACGGGCTTGCCAACGGCGATGTCTGCCTCGCGGTCGGCTATTCCGGCGACGTGATGCAGGCGAAGAAGCGCGCCGAGGAATCGAAGAACGGCATCGAGATCGCGTACTTCATCCCGAAGGAAGGCGCGCTGATGTGGTTCGACGCCTTCGCGAT
Organism: Methylobacterium sp. AMS5; assembly: GCF_001542815.1. GTDB lineage: Bacteria > Pseudomonadota > Alphaproteobacteria > Rhizobiales > Beijerinckiaceae > Methylobacterium. The sequence continues at coordinate 4,316,136 of NZ_CP006992.1, read as the reverse complement.
CCCGAAGGATGCCGCCCACCCGGCCGAGGCACACGCCTTCATCGACTACATGATGCGCCCCGAAGTGGCGGCGGCCAACACCAACTTCGTCTCCTTCGCCAACGGCAACCTCGCCGCGCGCAAGCTCGTAAAGCCGGAGCTTCTCAACAATCCCGGCATCTACCCCGACGAGACGACGATGCAGCGGCTCTCGGTCAACACCGCCTGGAACGACTCGACCCAGCGCTTCGTGACGCGCGCCTGGACGCGGGTGCGCACCGGCCGCTGAGCGCCCTCTCTGAGAGCATCGTCCCGAGAGGTGGTTGCCGGCTTTCGAAAAAAGATGATGCAAAAACAAGATTCTAGAGCATCGTCTTGGATCAGGTATCCAGGTCGATGCTCTAGAGCGTTTTCGGTTTAATCTGGTTCGTATCCTGCTGCGGCGAAGAAGTTGGCGCACTCGTCTGGCGTGACGGTGTCGACGAGGCGTCCGATGGCCGACCACAATCCCTCGACGGTTCGCTCGGCCGCTTTGCGCAGGAGCGCCTTCAGCTTCGAGAACGCCATCTCGATGGGGTTGAAGTCGGGCGAGTAGGGCGGGAGGAACAAGAGCCGCGCGCCGGCTGCCGCGATCGCGGCACGCACGGCCGGCCGCTTGTGGCTTCCAAGGTTGTCCATGACGACGATGTCGCCGGGGCCGAGTTCGGGCACCAGAACCTGATCGACGTAGGCCTGGAAGGCGTCGCGGTTGATCGGCCCATCGAGCACGAACGGCGCGGCGATCCCGGACAGGCGCAGGCCGGCGACCAGGGTCGTGGTCTTCCAGTGACCGTGCGGGATGGGCGAGCGCAGCCGCTCGCCGCGCGGTGAACGCCCACGGGTGCGAGCCATGTTGGTGGAGGTCCAGGTCTCGTCGAGGAAAACCAGGCGCGCAGGGTCGAGATCGGGCTGGCCCTCGAACCAGGCCTCGCGCGCCGCTTTCACGTCCGGGCGTTCCTGCTCGGCGGCGTGAGCTGTCTTTTTTTGTAGGTGAGATCGCGTGGCGTCGAGGAAGCTCCACAGGGTGCCGAGCCCCACCGTGAGAGCGTGCTCGTCCCGGAGCCGGGCGCGCATCTCCTCAAGGGTGATATCGTCTTGTCCGTCGATCAGTCCGCGCAAGAAGGCCTCGTGCGGATCGAGCTTCGAGCGGCGCGCTCGCCCTTGCGGACGAGCGGCCACCGTCCCAGTCGTCGTGAGCGCGGCCATCCAGCGGATCGAGGTCGCGATGCCGACCCCAAACCGCGCGGCCGCCTGGCGGCGCGAAGTCGTTGCCGCGGCCTTCACCACGCGCTCGCGCAGGTCCTGGCTGTAGGGTCGGCCCATGCTTCGCTCCTTCTCAAGAGCGATCAGTGAATCAGCCCAACAGCTTCGCGTGAACCCCACCTGCCCGATTCAGCTCAGACCGAAAACGCTCTAGAGCCCAGGCTTCGGGATCCCAAAGGGATCATCCCTTTGGCGGGGGGCGGGGCAGCACCCCGGCCGAACGAGAAAGGCCCCGGCTCTGATGAGCCGGGGCCTTTCTCATGTCGTGGCTCCGGAAAGGAGCGGCCGATTACTCGGCCGCCGCCGGGGGCAGCTCGCTGAGTCCGGCGGCGTTGGCCGCGTTCTCGGCGGAGCGCTGCTGAAGGATCAGGTTGTCGCGGCGGCGCGCGATGGAGCGGATGTCCGCCGCGAGCGAGCCGGTGCCGGCCGGGATGAGCGAGCCGACGATGACGTTCTCCTTCAGGCCGTCCAAGGTATCGACCTTGCCGTTGACCGCCGCCTCCGTGAGGACGCGGGTGGTCTCTTGGAACGAGGCCGCCGAGATGAACGACTTCGTCTGCAGCGACGCCTTGGTGATGCCGAGCAGGACGGGCACGCCCTGGATCGGCTTCTTGCCCTCGGCGAGGAGCTTCTCGTTGAAGTCGGCCAGTTCGGTGCGGTCGATCTGATCGCCCGTGAGGATGTCGGAATCGCCGCCGTCGGTGATTTCCACCTTCTGCAGCATCTGCCGGACGATCACCTCGATGTGCTTGTCGTTGATCGACACGCCCTGGAGCCGGTAGACCTCCTGGATCTCGTTGACGAGGTAGGCGGCAAGCTCCTCCACGCCCTTGATCGCCAGGATGTCGTGCGGCGCCGGGTTGCCGTCGACGATGTAGTCGCCGAGTTCGACCACGTCCCCGTCCTGCAAGTGGATGTGCTTGCCCTTCGGGATCAGGTACTCGACGGCATCGGAGCCGTCGTGCGGCGTCAGCGTCAGGCGACGCTTGTTCTTGTAGTCGCGGCCGAAGGCGATCGAGCCCGACTTCTCGGCGATGATCGCCGCATCCTTCGGACGACGCGCCTCGAACAGCTCCGCCACCCGCGGCAGACCGCCGGTGATGTCGCGGGTCTTGGCCGAGTCCGTCGAGACACGGGCGAGCACGTCGCCGGCCCGCACCTTCGCACCCGGATCGAGACCGATGATGGCATCGACCGGCAGGTAGTAGCGGGCGTCCGAACCGCGGGCCAGCTTCACCGGCTTGCCGTCCTGATCCAGCACGAGCATGGCCGGCTTCAGGTCGGAGGTGCGGGACGAACCGCGCCAGTCGATGACGACGCGCTTGGCGATGCCGGTCGACTCGTCGGTGGTCTCGGTGATGGACTGGCCATCATAGAGATCCTCGTAGCCGACGATGCCGTCCACCTCGGCGACGATCGGACGGGTGTAGGGATCCCACTCGGCGATCCGCTGGCCGCGCTTGATCGTGTCACCCTCGTCCACGCGCACACGGGCACCGTATTGCAGGCGGTGCACCGCCCGCTCGGTCCCGTCCGGCCCGACGATCACCACCGCGACCGAACGGCCGGTGGCGATGAGGTCGCCGTCCGAGTTCTTGGCCAGCGACCGGTTGCGGATCTTGATCGTGCCCTCGAAGCTCGACTCGACGAAGGACGAATCCGCGATCTGCGCCGCACCGCCGATGTGGAAGGTGCGCATGGTGAGCTGGGTGCCCGGCTCGCCGATCGACTGCGCCGCGATGACGCCGACGGCCTCGCCCATGTTGACGGGCGTGCCGCGGGCCAGATCGCGCCCGTAGCAGGTGGCGCAGACGCCGCTCTTGGTCTGGCAGACCAGCACCGAGCGGATCTTCACCTCCTGGATGCCGGCGGCGTTGATCGCCGGCAGGTGACGCTCCTCGATCGTCTCGTTCGTCTTGACGATGACGGTGCCGTCCTGCGCCACCAGATCCTCGGCCGTGGCGCGGCCCAGGATACGGATGGAGAGCGGAGCGACGACCTGGCCGGCATCGATGATGGCGCGCATCTTGATGCCGTTGGTCGTGCCGCAATCGACCTCACGGATGACCGCGTCCTGCGCCACGTCGACCAGACGGCGCGTCAGGTAGCCCGAGTTCGCGGTCTTCAGCGCCGTGTCCGCGAGGCCCTTGCGGGCGCCGTGGGTGGAGTTGAAGTACTCGAGAACGTCGAGGCCTTCCTTGAAGTTCGAGATGATCGGCGTCTCGATGATCTCACCCGACGGCTTGGCCATGAGGCCGCGCATCGCCGCGAGCTGCTTCATCTGCGCGGGCGAGCCACGGGCGCCCGAGTGGCTCATCATGTAGATCGAGTTGACCTGCTTGTCGGCCCCGTTCTCGTCCTTCTGGACGGCGGAGATCCGGCCCATCATCTCGGCGGCGAGCTTGTCCGAGCACTTGGCCCAGGCATCGACGACCTTGTTGTACTTCTCGCCCTGGGTGATCAGGCCGTCGTTGTACTGCTGCTCGTAATCCTTCACGAGCGTGCGGGTGTCCTCGACGATCGACCACTTGTTCTCCGGCACGACCATGTCGTCCTTGCCGAACGAGATGCCGGCCTTGAACGCGTGGCTGAAGCCGAGCGCCATGATGCGGTCGCAGAAGATCACCGACTCCTTCTGACCGCAGTGGCGGTAGACGGTGTCGATCATCGCCGAGATTTCCTTCTTCGTCATCAGCTTGTTGACGACGTCGAAGGGCACCTTCGGGTGCATCGGCAGCACGCCGGACAGGATCACGCGGCCCGGCGTGGTGTCGTAAATCCGGGAGACCGGCTCGCCATCGGGGCCGAGGCCGCGCCAGCGCCACTTGATCTTCGAGTGCAGCGAGACGGACTTGGCCGCGAGCGCGTGCTCGAGCTGACCGATATCGCCGAACACACCCTGCATCGGGTTGTTCTTGTCGTCGGCCTTGTGCTCGCCGACCGAGCCGTCGGCGACGATCGAGAGGTAGTAGAGGCCCAGCACGATGTCCTGGCTCGGCACGATGATCGGCTGACCGTTGGCCGGGTGCAGGATGTTGTTGGTCGACATCATCAGGACGCGCGCCTCCAACTGAGCCTCGAGGCTCAGGGGAACGTGCACGGCCATCTGGTCGCCGTCGAAGTCGGCGTTGAACGCGGCGCAGACCAGCGGGTGGAGCTGGATCGCCTTGCCCTCGATCAGCTTCGGCTCGAACGCCTGGATGCCGAGGCGGTGCAGCGTCGGCGCGCGGTTGAGCATGACGGGATGCTCGCGGATGACCTCATCCAGGATATCCCAAACCTCGGGCTTCTCCTTCTCGACGAGCTTCTTCGCCTGCTTGACGGTGGCGGAGAAACCCTTGGCGTCGAGGCGCGCGTAGATGAACGGCTTGAACAGCTCGAGCGCCATCTTCTTCGGCAGGCCGCACTGGTGCAGCTTCAGCTCGGGACCGACCACGATGACCGAACGGCCGGAGTAATCGACGCGCTTGCCGAGCAGGTTCTGGCGGAAGCGGCCCTGCTTGCCCTTCAGCATGTCGGCGAGCGACTTCAGCGGACGCTTGTTGGCACCCGTGATGACGCGGCCGCGGCGGCCGTTGTCGAACAGCGCATCGACCGCTTCCTGAAGCATGCGCTTCTCGTTGCGGATGATGATGTCCGGCGCGCGCAGCTCGATCAGCCGCTTGAGGCGGTTGTTGCGGTTGATGACGCGGCGATAGAGGTCGTTGAGATCCGACGTGGCGAAGCGGCCGCCGTCCAGCGGGACCAGCGGGCGCAGGTCCGGCGGGATGACGGGCACGACCGTCAGGATCATCCACTCGGGCTTGTTGCCCGAGAGCTGGAACGCCTCGATGATCTTGAGGCGCTTCATCAGCTTCTTGGGCTTCAGCTCGGAGGTCGTCGTTGCGATCTCCTCCTTGAGCGACGCCGCGATGCCCTCGAGGTCGAGTTCCATCAGGATGCGCCGGATCGCCTCGGCGCCGATCATCGCCGTGAACGAATCCTCGCCGTACTCCTCCTGCGCACGCAGGTACTCTTCCTCCGAGAGGAGCTGACGCTCCTTGAGGGGGGTGAGGCCCGGCTCGATGACGACGTAGGACTCGAAGTACAGGATCCGCTCGAGATCCTTGAGCGCCATGTCGAGCAGCAGGCCGATGCGGCTCGGCAGCGACTTCAGGAACCAGATATGGGCGACGGGGGCCGCCAGCTCGATATGGCCCATGCGATCGCGACGGACGCGCGCGAGCGTGACCTCGACGCCGCACTTCTCGCAGATGACGCCCTTGTACTTCATGCGCTTGTACTTGCCGCACAAGCACTCGTAATCCTTGATCGGCCCGAAGATGCGCGCGCAGAACAGGCCGTCGCGCTCGGGCTTGAAGGTACGGTAGTTGATCGTCTCGGGCTTCTTGATCTCGCCGTAGGACCAAGACAGAATTTTCTCGGGCGACGAGATCGAGATCTTGATCTGGTCGAAGCTCTGCGGCTGGGCCTGCTGATTGAAAAGGTTCATGACCTCTTGGTTCATGATCCGCTCCTTGCTCGCCGGCTGCCCCGCGCCTGGGCAGTCACGGCTTGATCCTCATGGCGCCGCGCTCGTCCGGAGCGCCGCTGGCCGTCGTCGTGCTTGGGAAGGCCCCACCCCTTCCTGCTCGACCGCGGCGGGGCCTCGGGAAAGGCACCGCCGCGGGAGGTGATGGCGGTCGTTACTCGGCGGCGTCGGCCGGCGGCTCGATCTGGTCGTTGGCCGCCTGCTGCTGCTTGGAGGAGGTGAGCTCGACGTTGAGGCCGAGCGAGCGCATCTCCTTGACGAGCACGTTGAAGCTCTCGGGGATGCCGGCCTCGAAGGTGTCGTCGCCGCGGACGATCGCCTCGTAGACCTTGGTGCGGCCGGCCACGTCGTCCGACTTCACCGTGAGCATCTCCTGCAGCGTGTAGGCCGCGCCGTAGGCCTCCAGCGCCCAGACCTCCATCTCACCGAAGCGCTGACCGCCGAACTGCGCCTTGCCGCCCAGCGGCTGCTGGGTGACGAGCGAGTACGGGCCGATCGAGCGCGCGTGGATCTTGTCGTCCACGAGGTGGTGCAGCTTCAGCATGTAGATGTAGCCCATGGTGACCTTGCGGTCGAAGGGCTCGCCGGTGCGACCGTCGTAGAGGGTCGACTGCGCCGAGCGGTCGAGCCCGGCCATCTCCAGCATCGTCTCGATATCGGCTTCCTTGGCGCCGTTGAACACCGGGGTGGCCATCGGCACGCCGCGGCGCACGTTGTTGCCCGCCTCGGCCAGAGCCTCGTCGGACAGCCCCTCGATCTCGGACGGCGAGTAGATCGCTTCCATCTCGGCCCGCAGCGGCGCGATGTCCTGATTCTTCAGATAGGCATCGACCGCCTTGGCGACCTTGCGACCCAAGCCCGCAGCCGCCCAGCCCAGATGGGTTTCCAGGATCTGGCCGACATTCATGCGCGAGGGCACGCCGAGCGGGTTGAGCACGATGTCGGCATGCGTGCCGTCTTCGAGGAACGGCATGTCCTCGATCGGCACGATGCGCGACACGACACCCTTGTTGCCGTGGCGGCCGGCCATCTTGTCGCCGGGCTGGATCTTGCGCTTCACCGCCACGAAGACCTTGACCATCTTCATGACGCCGGGCGGAAGCTCGTCGCCGCGCTGCAGCTTCTCGACCTTGTCGAGGAAGCGCTGCTCGAGGCGCTTCTTCGACTCGTCGTACTGCTTCTGCATCGCCTCGATTTCCGTCATCAGACGGTCGTCGACGACGGCGAACTGCCACCATTGCGAGCGGGGATACTCGCTGATGATCTCGCGGGTCAGCGTGGTGTCCTTGCGGAAGCCCTTCGGACCGGCGATCGGCGACTGACCGATCAGCACCTCGGCCAAGCGGGCATAGGTGTTGCGGTCGAGGATCGTCTGCTCGTCGTCGCGGTCCTTGGCGAGACGCTCGATCTCCTCGCGCTCGATCGCCTGGGCGCGCTCGTCCTTGTCGACGCCGTGGCGGTTGAACACCCGAACCTCGACGATCGTGCCGGTCACGCCCGGGGGAACCCGGAGCGAGGTGTCGCGCACGTCCGAGGCCTTCTCGCCGAAGATGGCGCGCAGGAGCTTCTCCTCCGGCGTCATCGGGCTCTCGCCCTTCGGCGTGATCTTGCCGACGAGGATGTCGCCGGCATGCACCTCGGCGCCGATATAGACGATGCCGGCCTCGTCGAGGTTCTTGAGCGCCTCTTCCGAGACGTTCGGGATGTCGCGGGTGATCTCCTCCGGACCCAGCTTGGTGTCGCGGGCCATCACCTCGAATTCCTCGATGTGGATCGAGGTGAACACGTCATCCTTCACGATCCGCTCGGAGAGCAGGATCGAGTCCTCGAAGTTGTAGCCGTTCCACGGCATGAACGCGACGAGCACGTTGCGGCCGAGCGCGAGCTCGCCGAACTCGGTGGACGGTCCGTCGGCGATGATCTCGCCCTTCTTCACCGGCTCGCCGACGCGCACCAGCGGCTTCTGCGTGATGCAGGTCGACTGGTTCGAGCGCTGGAACTTCTGCAGGCGGTAGATGTCGACGCCGGGCTTGGTCGGGTCGGTCTCCTCCGAGGCGCGGATGACGATACGGGTGGCGTCCACCTGATCGACGATGCCGGAGCGGCGCGCGGCAATGGCGGCGCCGGAATCGCGGGCGACCACGGCCTCCATGCCGGTGCCGACGAAGGGCGCGTCGGCGCGAACCAGCGGCACCGCCTGGCGCTGCATGTTCGAGCCCATCAGCGCGCGGTTGGCGTCGTCGTTCTCGAGGAACGGGATCAGCGCCGCGGCGACCGACACAAGCTGCTTCGGCGACACGTCCATGAGATCGACGCGGTCGGGGGCGACCACGATGACTTCACCCGCGCGGCGGCAGACCACGAGGTCGTCCGTCAGCTTGCGGCCCTCGTCCATGCCGGCATTGGCCTGGGCGACGTAGTACTTCGCCTCTTCCATGGCGGAGAGGTAGGCGACCTCGTCGGTCACCACACCGTCCTTCACCCGGCGGAACGGCGTCTCGATGAAGCCGTACTTGTTCACGCGGGCGAAGGTCGCCAGCGAGTTGATCAGGCCGATATTCGGGCCTTCCGGGGTCTCGATCGGGCAGATGCGGCCGTAATGGGTCGGATGCACGTCGCGCACCTCGAAGCCGGCGCGCTCGCGGGTCAGACCGCCCGGGCCAAGCGCCGAGAGGCGGCGCTTGTGCGTCACTTCCGAGAGCGGGTTGGTCTGGTCCATGAACTGCGAGAGCTGCGACGAGCCGAAGAACTCGCGCACCGCCGCCGCGGCGGGCTTCGCGTTGATGAGGTCCTGCGGCATCACCGTGTCGATATCGACCGAGGACATGCGCTCCTTGATGGCGCGCTCCATCCGCAGGAGGCCCAGACGGTACTGGTTCTCCATCAGCTCGCCGACCGAGCGGACACGGCGGTTGCCGAGGTGGTCGATGTCGTCGATCTCGCCCTTGCCGTCGCGGAGATCCACGAGCGCCTTGACGACCGCGAGCATGTCCTCGCGCCGCAGCGTCCGCACGGTGTCGGCGGCGTCGAGGTCGAGGCGCATGTTCATCTTCACGCGGCCGACCGCCGAGAGGTCGTAGCGCTCGGAATCGAAGAACAGCGAGTGGAACATCGCTTCCGCCGTGTCGAGCGTCGGCGGCTCGCCGGGGCGCATCACGCGGTAGATGTCGAACAGCGCGCCTTCGCGGGCGGAGTTCTTGTCCACGGCAAGCGTGTTGCGGATGTAGGGGCCGACATTGACGTGATCGATGTCGAGCACGGGCAGTTCGGTGACACCGACATCGTCGAGGCTCTTGAGGAGCTTTTCGGAGATCTCGTCGCCGGCCTCGGCCCAGATCTCGCCCGTCTTCATGTTGACGAGGTCTTCGGCGATGTACTGGCCGATCAGATCCTCGTCCGCGGCGCGCAGGAACTTGGTGCCCTTCTCGCCGATCAGACGCGCGTTGCGGGCGTTGAGCTTCTTGCCCGCCTCCAGCACGACCTCGCCGGAATCGGCGTCGACGAGATCGACCGAGGCCTTGAAGCCCTTGAGGCGCTCGGCGTCGAACGGCACGCGCCAATCCGCCCCGTCACGCTGGTAGGCGACACGGTTGTAGAAGGTCGAGAGGATCTCTTCGCCGTCGAGGCCGAGCGCAAACAGCAGCGAGGTGACCGGCAGCTTGCGCTTGCGGTCGATGCGGACGTGCACGATGTCCTTGGCGTCGAACTCGACGTCGAGCCAGGAGCCCCGGTAGGGGATGATGCGGGCGGCAAACAGCAGCTTGCCGGACGAGTGCGTCTTGCCCTTGTCGTGGTCGAAGAACACGCCCGGGGAGCGGTGCATCTGCGAGACGATGACGCGCTCGGTGCCGTTGACGATGAAGGTGCCGTTATCCGTCATGAGCGGCATGTCGCCCATGTAGACATCCTGCTCCTTGATGTCCTTGACGGACTTGGCGCCGGTATCGGGGTCCACATCGAACACGATGAGCCGCAGCGTCACCTTGAGCGGGGCCGCGAAGGTGATGCCGCGCTGGCGGCACTCGTCGACGTCGTATTTCGGCTGTTCGAAGGTGTACCGCACGAACTCGAGCAGCGCCGTCGAGGCGAAGTCGGAGATCGGGAAGACCGACTTGAAGACGCTCTGCAGGCCCTCGTCGGCCCGCCCGCCCTCGGGCTCGTCCACCATCAGGAACTGGTCGTAGGACGCCTTTTGAACCTCGATGAGGTTCGGCATCTCGGCGACTTCCCGGATCTTACCGAAGAACTTGCGAATGCGCTTGCGACCGACCAGCGTATTGGCCATGAGACCTCGCTCCACCACCTCAGCGTAGGGTGCCCGGGGAAGGCGGACCGCCTCCCATCACCGGGCCCGAAGGGCCGTCCCGCCGGACGATCAGCCCACCCGAACCGAATTCGTCTCCGTTCGCCGCCCATTCCTGCCTTCAGGAACGACGGCCGCCCGAAGCAGCGTTAGCCCGCGAGCCGGAGCCCGCGGGCGTCTGGCCGGCGCAGCCCCGAGGAGCGTGCGCCGGATGCGATGGGCCGGTCCCGGCCCATCGGCGGCTTACTTGAGCTCGACCTTGGCGCCGGCCTTCTCGAGCTGGGCCTTGAGCTTCTCGGCCTCGTCCTTGGTCGCGCCTTCCTTGACGGGCTTGGGCGCGCCCTCGACGAGGTCCTTGGCTTCCTTGAGGCCGAGGCCGGTGATCGCGCGGACCTCCTTGATGACCTCGATCTTCTTGTCGCCGGCGCCGGCGAGAACGACCGTGAACTCGGTCTGCTCTTCGACGGCGGCAGCGCCAGCACCGGCGGCCGGGCCAGCGGCGACGGCGACGGCGGCGGCAGCCGAGACGCCCCACTTCTCTTCGAGGAGCTTGGCGAGCTCGGCGGCCTCGAGAACGGTCAGCGAGGAGAGGTCCTCGACGATCTTGGCGAGATCAGCCATGTGCGTGTTCCTTTGGTGTATCGGTTTGAACGGGTCGGTTTATGGGGGAGAAACGGCTCAGGCCGCCTCGTCCTTCTTGGCATAGGCCCCGAACACGCGGGCGAGCTTGGCCGCCGGCGCGTTGACGACCTGGGCGACCTTGGTCGCGGGAGCCTGGATGAGGCCCACGAGCTTGGCGCGCAGTTCGTCGAGGGACGGGAGCGAGGCGAGCGCCTTCACGCCGTCCGGGTTCAGGGCAGTCGTTCCCATGGCGCCGCCGAGAATCACGAGCTTGTCGTTCGTCTTGGCGAAGTCCACCGCAACCTTGGCGGCCGCAACCGGATCGCTGGAATAAGCGAGCAGGGTCGGGCCCTTCAGGAGGGGCTTGATGGAGGCGACGTCCGTGCCATCGAGAGCGATGCTGGCGAGCCGGTTCTTGGCGACCTTCACGGTGGCGCCGGCCTGCTTCATCTGCGAGCGCAGCTTCTGCATGTCGGCGACCGTGAGGCCTTTGTAGTGGGCCACGACGACGACGGCGTTCGCGTTGAACACGCCGTTGAGCGTCGAGACGAGATCAGCTTTAGCTGTCCGGTCCACTGTGCTCTCTCCGGTTGGCGGAACCTGAGACAGGCCCGCCGGTTGCACTTGCCGCCCGGAACGGATCTCGGCGTAGAAGCCGGAACCGTCGCGGACGACGTCTCACGGCCCTGTCCCTTTGAAGCGCCGCAGGGGCCCCTCGCGGGTGAGATTGGTTCAAACCGAGGTCTCCCGCCGGCGCCTGACGGCCCCGGAGGAAGACGTAGAGAAATTCGGTCTTCCCCGTCTGTGCAGGCTGTCGCCGATTAAGCCGGTCGCCCGGCGCCTGCAGTCTCGGACAGGACATAGCCGGAAACGGCGCTCGGAGCAGAAGCTCCAAGACCATCCCGGCCATCACCGTCCGGTTGCCCGAACGGCATCTCGAATGGAAACCGACCGATTGGCCGATCCCTTTCAATGGTTGAAATCGTGGAGCGCGGTCTATAGCGGCGTGCAAGCCGCCTGCCAAGTCCCGCAATGCGACTTTTCCGTCGCAGGCAAGGATGCAGACGAAGGATGCAGACGAGGCACGAGCGAGCGCGGGCGGGCATGGGCCCCGACCGGAGGCACGCCCCCGCCTTAACCGATCCTTGACTCTGCCCCCGCCGCGTCCGCCGCGGCGCGGAGCCCATGTGCGCCAGCGCATCCCGGCCCCAGCGCGGCGGCCTTACACCGCAGCGCACAAAAGCAGGGGATCTCGCGGGCGATGGCCTCGAAGGTGTTGTTGGCTCTGGTGGTGTTCGTGTTCCTCGTGGACGGCCACCTGCCCGGGATGCGCGAGCTGCGCAACCCGGACAGCGAGGGCGGGAAGGGCGCAAGCCGCGCTTCGCTGCTGTCGAAGCGGTCCGAGGCCTGAGCCTCGGACCGCCCGGGACGGCTCGCTCGAGCCCCGCTCCGGGATCAGTAGTTGATCTGGAGCTGTCCGCGGAACAGGTCGCCCTCGGCCCGGCCGACGCGGCTGCTGCTGGCCTCGCGGCGCTTCATGTTGGCGTAGGCCAGGGTGAGCTCCACCGACTTGATCGGCTGGAACTCGATGCCGAGCTCCAGTTCGTCGGTGTCGAGGCGCGGCGCGTTCGTCCCGACCTTCCAGCCGCCGTCGTAGGTCTGCCAGCGGATGTAGGGCATGAACGGGCCGACCGGCGAATGGTCGACCTTGTACATCGCCTGGACGTAGCCGCCCTGCAGCGCCTTGGTCTGCACGGCCCGGGTGACGGGATCCCATTCGGGGCCACGGCCCCAGTTCCACTCGCCCTGGAGGCCGAAGGGCTGCGGGTACAGGATCGCGTGCAGGCCGACGCGCTCGTCGTCGAAGGAGTTGCCCAAAGTGGTGGTGGTGCCGAAGGTCGTTTCAGGCCGGAAGCGGTTGCGGTAGGCCGAGCCGCCGACCTCCAGCACCTGCCCCTTGAACACCTCGCCGAGCCCGTCGAGTTCGAACGGCCAGGTCGCCATCACCACCGTCATCAGGTCGTTGTTGGCCTCGACCCGGTTGATGGTCTGGCCGTTGTAGATGCCGACGCCGAAAGCGCCGTAATTGCCGAACAGCTTCTGGCCGCCCTTGGCGAGCCGGTCCCAGATGCGCTGCACGTGCCAGGGCGTGTAGTAGTAGGTGATGCCGATGTCGCGCTCGCCCGGCACGGCGCTGTTGATCGCGTCGGAGCGGTCGAGCGTCAGGCGGTTCTGCGAGGATTGCAGGTTTTCCCAGCCATAGGGCACCTTCTGCTGGCCGAAGCGCAGGCGGGTGCGGCGCTCGTCGTCGAGGAAGACGTCGGCATAGGCGTCGCGCAGCTGGGTGAAGTGCTGGCGCGACTCGGTGCCGGCCTGGTTCCCGACGTTCACCGCGAAGTCGGGCTGGATGTAGAGGAACACCCGCTCGTGGATGTCGCCCTGGAGGATCAGGCGCACCCGGCGGAAGGTGAAGTTGTTGCGGTCGGTGATGCCGCTGTCGTGGACCGAGCGCAGGCGCGAGATGCCGGCCGGCGCGGTGTCGTCGCCGGACAGGAACTCGTTGCCGCGCAACTGCGTGTAGCCGCGCAGCGACAGGCGCTCGAACCAGGTCTTGGGCCGGCCCGCGTGGCGGGGATCATCCGCGAGCAGCTCGGGCGAGGGCGGCACCAGCGCGTCGTACCACGTCTCCGGCTCGTCGATGGCGAAGCGGTGCGGAACCGGGCCGGGCGCGGCCGGCTGCGCCACGGCGGATTCGATCGGCCGGCCGGCGGCGGGGAAGGTGCCAGCATCGGTGGTGCGGGCGTTCGCCGGCCGCGTGGCGACGGCCGCGCCGCGCCGGGGGCCCCTGCCCTGCGCCTCCGCCTGCGCCTTGATCATCGCCTTGAGCTCGTTGATCTGCCGCTGCAGCTCCGCGACGGTCTGAGCCTGAGCCTGCGCGCCCGGCAGCACCAGGGCACTCGATAAGAGCAGCGCGGCCAGAAGACGTCTTTTCATCTCTCGAACCCCTATGCCGCAATCCGGGCCGGCGCGATGACGGTCGCCGTGTTGTGCCGGAATGCGCGCAGCCTTCGGTGACACATCGTCAAGCGCGGCACGCGTCCCCGTCAGCCGAACAGGCCGTCCTCGCCCTGCACGCCCGGGAAGGCGTGGAAGCCGGCGAAGTCGTTAGTCGGCTCAATCGCTTAGCGATCCTGGCGGCGCGTCCCACAGCCATGCTTGGCCGATAGCACCGGACTGGAAGGATTAAAAGTAATTCTCGACAAAACGTGAGGATATATCAGACGCATTACTTATATTACGTCCGAATCCTCCGTATAATCCCTATATTTGCAAGTTTATTCTGTCATAAAAGTGACGTCATGTTGTGGTTTATTGTATCATTGCGCCACTGCGATTGACCAGCCTTTTCGATGACCGTTTACCAGGACAGATTGCGTGAGCGCCGCACGATCGCGGCGGCGAGAGGCGGCATCGTCACGGGCAAGGGTCGGCGGGCACGGACCCCACGGGATCGAGCGGCCTTCCGCATGCACCCGCTGCATGCCGCCGCCGGAGCCGCTTCATGGCCCGGCTGCGTCCTGAAGGCCGCATCGTCCGGATCTCGTCACCGGGAGGCGGGGCCGGCGCGGCGGACACGCGCCCGTCCTGCGGCCGGGCCTCCTATCGGGGGCCGAAAGCACGGGCCGACATGCATCGTGTCGCGTCAAAGAGGGGACGCCAACGCGGCGGGCTGTGCTAGATAGGCATCATGCGTTGTTCTCTTCCCATCTCCTCCCGTCGGCGCATCCTGTGCGTCTTCCCCGCCTACACGCCGTCCTTCGGGACGTTCTCCCACGCCTACCCGCTGATGGGCGGCGTGAAGGCGTTCATGCCGCCCCAGGGGCTCCTGCTGATCGCGGCCTACATGCCCGAGACCTGGGAATGCCGCTTCGTTGACGAGAACATCCGGCCCGCCTCGGCCAAGGACTTTGCCTGGGCCGATGCCGTGTTCGTCTCGGGCATGCATATCCAGGAGGGCCAGATCCACGATATTGGCCGGCGGGCGCATGCCGCCGGCAAGGTCGCGGCGCTCGGCGGACCCTCGGTGTCGGGCGCCCCGGAGAAGTACCCGGACTTCGACTATCTGCATGTCGGCGAGATCGGCGACGCCACCGACCGCCTCATCGCGATCCTCGACCGCGACCTGTCGCGGCCGGCGGCGCAGGTCGTGCTCGACACCACGGAGCGGCTGGCCCTGTCCGACTTCCCGGCCCCGGCCTACGAGGCCGCGCCGCTCAAGCGCTATCTGATCGGCTCGCTCCAGTTCTCCTCGGGCTGCCCCTATCGCTGCGAGTTCTGCGACATCCCGCAGCTCTACGGCCGCCAGCCGCGGTTGAAGAGCCCGGAGCAGATGTGCGCCGAACTCGACGCGATCATCAGCCAGCCGGGCCACCCGGCGGTGGTCTACTTCGTCGACGACAACTTCATCGCCAACCGCAAGGCGACCCGCGAGATGCTGCCGCATCTCGTGGAATGGCAGAAGAAGAACAACTACCCGCTCCAGTTCGCCTGCGAGGCGACGCTGAACATGGCCAAGCAGCCCGAGATCCTCGAGCTGATGCGGCAGGCCAACTTCATGACGGTGTTCGTCGGCATCGAGACGCCGGAGGCCGACGCGCTCAAGGGCATCGACAAGACCCACAACGCCGCCGTCCCGATGTACGAGGCGATCGAGACGCTCAACAGCTACGGGCTGGAGGTGACCTCGGGCATCATCCTCGGCCTCGACTCGGATTCAGACAAGTCCGAGCAGAACCTGATCGACTTCATCGACAAGTCCGCGATCCCGGTGCTGACGATCAACCTACTCCAGGCACTGCCCAAGACGCCGCTCTGGGACCGGCTGCAACGCGAGGGCCGGCTCCTGCACGATGCGAGCCTGGAATCGAACGTGCTGTTCAAGCGCCCGCACGACACGGTGGTGAGTTCCTGGCGCCGGGCCATCGCCCATGCCTACGCCCCCGAGCACCTGTTCGAGCGCTTCAAGCACCAGTGCGACGTGACCTACGGCAACCGCATCGTCACCCCGACGAAGGGCAAGCTCACGGTCACCAACCTGCGCCGGGGCCTGATCCTCGGCTTCAACATCATCACGCGGGTGGGGCTGTTCTCCGATTACCGCCGGCCGTTCTGGCGGGCGGCGGGCCACGCGCTGAAGCGCGGGCAGATCGAAGCGGTGTTCAACATGGGCTTCGTCGCCCATCACCTGATCCGCTTCACCCGTGAGGCGCTGCGCGGCGAGCACAACGCTTCCTTCTACGCCGCCAAGGCGGCGGAAGCGGAGGCGCAGCGCGAACGGAGCTGGTGGGAGAACGCCCGCCGCCGCTTGGCGCCGGAGCGGGAAGCGGCCTGAGCGTTTCCGGGGCCTTCCGGCAGGGGGCCCTCGTCCTCGCCTCCCGAGGCAAAGCCCCGATCGAATGGGCGGACCGCGTGTCCGCCCATCCGTCACGCGCAGGCCCGGGCGGCCTCGTCCGAGAACAAGGCCCGCAGCCACGCCCGTTCCCGATCCGAGCGGCCGGTCTCCGACAGGCTCGTCATCGGAGCGGGCCGGGCGAACAGGTAGCCCTGCCTCTGGTCGCAGCCGAGCTCGCGCAGAACCGCGAGCGGCTCTTGCGTCTCCACACCTTCGACCGTGACCCTGAGGCCGAGATCGTGCCCGAGAGGGGTGAGCGCGCGCACGATCGTCGGGGCGTCCGCGCGCTGCCCGAGGCGGCGCAGGAAGGACCGATCGACCTTGATCGTGTCGAACGGGAGGCGGCTCCCGCAGAGCCGGTCCGGCTCGCCTCTGAGAGCATCGTGCTGGAAATCAAATCCAGGACGATGCTCTAGCCTCTTGTTTTCGCATCATTTTTTCGAAAGCCGGAGGCCACCTTTCGGGACGATGCTCTAGAATCGGAACGCCCCGCGCCAGTCTGGCGTGGGGCGTGTCGTGGCCGATCAGGCGCTCAGGCGATCAGAACTTGCGCACCAGCGGGGTCGGGGCGACGGCAGCGGGGGCATCCCACTGGTAGCGGAACCCGACCGAGACGACGTCGGCGCTGATGTCGGTCGAGGCCGCGAGCGGGATGTTGCCGATGTTGTAGTCGCGGCCGGGGCCCGCCAGGAGAAGGCCGCGGTCGAAGAAGGCGTGGGCGTAGCTGGCCGTCAGCAGCACCGTGTCGCTCCAGCGATAGCTGCCGCCGATCGAGACGACGTAGCGGTCGCTGTCGGGCAGGCGCGCCGAGCGGTTCGAGAAGTCGATCGGCCCGTTGTCGTAGCCGAAGCCGGCCCGCAGGGTCAGGTTCGGCGACCAGTCGTACTCGGCACCGATCGAGTAGAAGAACGAGTCCTTGAAGTTGAGCGGCAGGTGGTTGACCGTCACGCCCAGCGCCCGCGAGACGATGCCGACGTCGCCGAGCCTCGACCAGTTGTCCCACTCGAAGCCGAGATTGATCCGGGTGACCGGGTTGATCGCCTGGGTCAGGCCGACGCTGACCTTCTCGGGCGTATTGAGGTTGGCCCGCACCTGCCCCAGGGCGATGGCCTGCCGCGGGTCGGGGAAGCCGATCGAGCCCTCGATGTCGTGGTGGACCGAGGAGCGGTAGCCGACGCCGATCGCCGTGCCGGCGGCGGGGGTGACCAGGACACCGGCGGTGAAGCCCACGCCCCAGGACTCGCCCTTGACGAAGCCCGACGGGTAGAGGCCCGGGAAGGTGCCGGACACCGGCACGGCCGCGCGCAGGGTCAGGCGGAAATACTCGATGCTCGGGCCGGCGGCGACGGACAGCCAGTCGTTGACCTTGAAGCCGACCACCGGGTTGAAGGCCAGCGAGAAGATCCGCGAGGAGCGGGAATAGACCGAGCCGGCCCAATCCTGGCGCGGCTTGGTGACGAGGCCGTAGGGCGCGCCGGTCTGGATGCCGACCCAGAGACGGTCGGTGAGCTGGTAGGAGGTGGCGCCCGAGGGCACCACGGCGCCCTGCCCGACCTCGCCGGAGGCGCCGAAGGGCAGCAGGCCCGGCGCGGTCCCCACCGTCGGCGTGATCTCCCCCGACAGGTTGATGAAGCTCAGGCTCTGCTCGCTGGCAAAGCCCGGCCGCATCGTCACCGTCGCCGGGTTCCAGAAGATCGACGAGACGCCCGCCCCGCCCGACGCCGCACCCGCGAAGGCGAGGCCCAACCCCTGTGCACTCTGCTCGCGCAGGCCGAAGGCACCGGCCTGCGCTCCGCCCGCGCCCGTCATCGAAACCGCCGCGACGGCTCCCGCGAGCCCGAGCGCGCGGATCGTCCCCCCTGTCATTGCTCTTCTCCGAAGCGGTTTCTTAGCGACCCAAGTCCCGTCCGTGATGGAAGAGGATCGCGCGCATTCGGTCCAGAGGGGAGAAAACCGAAAACTGAGTTATATATCAATTGATGAATTTATGTCACGGAACCAGGGGCATCCCCGTGCCCGTGCGTTGAATGCGGCGGCACGGTGCCGCTTGCACCCCGGATCGGTCGCGGCCATGCTCTCGCACCCCTGGGAGAGCCTCGAGCAAGACGGAGACGCCGACGATGAAGTTGATCCGGCACGGCGCGAGCGGTGACGAGAAGCCGGGTCTCGTGGACGCGAAGGGAGGCTTGCGCGACCTGTCGGGAACCCTGCGCGATATTGCCGGACCGGGCCTCTCACGGGAATCGCTCGACCGGCTCGCGCGGATCGACCCCGAAAGCCTGCCGCTGCTGCCGCCCGGCACCCGCCTCGGCCCCTGCGTCGGCGGCACCCGCAACTTCGTGGCGATCGGCCTGAACTACGCCGACCACGCTGCCGAGACCGGGGCCGCGATCCCGGCCGAGCCCATCATCTTCAACAAGGCGCCCTCCTGCATCGTCGGCCCCAACGACACGGTGATCCTGCCCAAAGCCTCGGCCAAGACCGATTGGGAGGTGGAACTCGCCGTGGTGATCGGCGTCCGCGCCTCCTATGTCCACGCCAACGAGGCGCTGCGCTACGTGGCGGGCGTGTGCATCTGCAACGACCTGTCCGAGCGCGAATTCCAGATGGAGCGCGGCGGCACCTGGACCAAGGGCAAGGGCTGCCCGACCTTCGGCCCGCTCGGCCCCTGGCTCGTCACCCTCGACGAGATCCCGGACCTGAAGAACCTCTCGATGAGCCTCGATCTCAACGGCCGGCGGATGCAGACGGGCTCGACCGCGACGATGATCTTCGACGTGGCGCAGATCGTCGCCTACGTCTCGCACTTCATGATGCTGGAGCCCGGCGACGTCATCACCACCGGCACCCCGCCGGGCGTCGGCCTCGGCATGAAGCCGCCGCGCTACCTCAGGAGCGACGACGAGATGGTGCTGCGCATCGACGGCCTCGGCGAGCAGCGCCAGCGCGTCGTGGCCTTCGACGACTGGACCGCCAAGGTCGCCGCCGGTGAACCGACGAACTGACGCACGGCACAGGCTTCTCCAACGGGGCCCGACGAGGCTTGCTCCCGGCAGAAGGCTCGGTCGTCTTCCTCGGCGGCCCCGGCCTGCCCGTCGCCTCCGCCGCGGATCCGTTGCGCCGTACGGGCTTTGAGGCGGATGGGGCCTTCTTCGCGCAGCCCGGATGCGGCGGGCCGGGGTGCCGTTCTGAGTGCCTCTCAACAAAACTCCGCTGCGCCGCCGTGCCCAGAGGGGGCCGATGGGTGATCGGGAGTTTTGTGAGGCACTTTGACACCCTCCGCGGACCGGTCACCGGCGCAACGGGGCCATCGCGCGGTTTTGCTCCAAGAGGATGCGGCCGATCAGGCCGTCGCAGTTCAGGGTCCGTCCGGCGCACGCGGCCGACATCTGAATCTTCACCTGCCCGCCCTCCTGCACGACCCTTCGGCAGATATAGGCGTCCGGTTGATCGCCGCGGGACTCGAAGAGCGTCCAGATGATAAAGTGCTTCGGGTCCTCGATCTCGATGACCGAGCCGTTGTCCCGCAGCACCTGGGCGCCCGGCTCTGCTTTGAGGGCCGCTACCATGGCACGGAATGGCAGCACGGCGCGCTCGCAGAGCGACTCGGCCTGCGCCGCCCACGGGCAGAGCAGCGCGAGTGCCGTTGCGAGGATCAGACGATCGGCCGGGAACATCAGAGGACTCGCTTAAAGCCTGCGTTTCTTCGATGATGCTGCTTGTGGATGCAATAGCGGTCAAGCTTACGCGGCGATCGACGCCCATGCCTGCTGAAAACAGGGCAGAGCGCTACGCTTGCCGGGCGCTTCGCGACCGGGCTCTCCCGCGGCAAGGCTTGATTTTTCCCCCGCCTTCGCTCTCAAAGAGGCGCATGAGCGACACCGTAGTCTCCCTCACCGCCTCCTCGGCCTCCTCGGCTTCCGCCGCCATCCGGCATGATTGGACGCTCGCCGAGATCCAGGCGATCCACGACATGCCGCTGCTCGATCTCGTGCATCGGGCGGGCGTCGTGCACCGGGCGCACAACGACCCCGCCGACATCCAGCGGGCGGCGCTTCTGTCGATCAAGACCGGCGGCTGCCCCGAGGATTGCGCCTATTGCCCGCAATCGGCCCATCACAAGGGCGCGAACCTGCCCCGCGAGCGGCTGATGCCGGTGGACGCCGTGCTGAAGGAGGCCGCCGCGGCCAAGGCCAACGGGGCGCACCGCTTCTGCATGGGCGCGGCGTGGCGCAAGCCCAAGGATGGGCCGGACTTCGACGCGGTGCTGGAGATGGTGCGCGGCGTGCGCGGGCTCGGCATGGAGGCCTGTGTCACGCTCGGCATGCTGACCCAAGCCCAAGCCCAGCGCCTCGCGGAGGCGGGGCTCACCTCCTACAACCACAACCTCGACACCGGCCCGGAATTCTACGGCGACATCATCTCGACCCGCACCTACGACGACCGGCTCCAGACCCTGGAGCATGTCCGGCAGGCCGGCATCGGCGTCTGCTGCGGCGGCATCGTCGGGATGGGCGAGCAGGTGCGCGACCGGGCCGAGATGCTGCTCGTGCTCGCCAACCACGCCCCGCACCCGGAAAGCGTGCCGATCAACGCGCTCGTCGCCGTCGAGGGCACGCCGCTGGAAGACCGGCCGCCGATCGATCCGCTCGACCTCGTGCGGATGTGCGCCACCGCCCGCATCGTCATGCCCAAGGCCCGCGTGCGCCTCAGCGCCGGCCGCAAGAGCCTGACCCGCGAGGCGCAGATCCTGTGCTTCCTCGCCGGGGCCAACTCGATCTTCTACGGCGAGCGCCTGCTCACCACCGCCAACAACGAGGCGGATGCCGACGCCGAGCTGCTGCGCGACATCGGCGTGCCGGTGCCCGAGGTGACGCTGGCCGCCGCGGAGTAGGGGCACGGCAAGGGGCACGGCAAGCCGGCCCTCACCTTGACTTGAAACGCCTCCCGTGAATGGTGCCGGCTCATTCTCAAGAGCCCGCCATGCACCGTTACCGTACCCATACCTGCGGGGCGATCCGCCCGTCCGATGTCGGGCAGACCGTCCGCCTGTCCGGCTGGTGCCACCGCATCCGCGACCATGGCGGCGTGCTCTTCATCGACCTGCGCGACCATTACGGCCTGACGCAGTGCGTGATCGATTCCGACTCGAAGGCCTTCAAGGCCGCCGAGACCGCCCGCTCCGAGTGGGTGATCCGCATCGACGGCCGCGTGCGCACCCGGCCCGCCGGCACCGAGAACCCGGAACTGCCGACCGGCGCGGTCGAGGTCTACATCGATGACCTCGAAGTGCTCGGGCCGGCGGGCGAGCTGCCGCTGCCCGTCTTCGGCGACCAGGAATACCCGGAAGAGACCCGGCTCAAGTACCGCTTCCTCGATCTGCGCCGGGAGAAGCTGCACGCCAACATCATGAAGCGCGGCGCGATCGTGGATTCGCTCCGCCGCCGCATGCGCGAGGGCGGTTTCTTCGAGTTCCAGACGCCGATCCTGACCGCCTCCTCGCCGGAGGGCGCGCGCGACTACCTCGTGCCGTCCCGCGTCCATCCGGGCAAGTTCTACGCGCTGCCGCAGGCGCCGCAGCAGTTCAAGCAGCTCACGATGATCGCGGGCTTCGACCGCTACTTCCAGATCGCCCCCTGCTTCCGCGACGAGGACGCCCGCGCCGACCGTTCGCCGGGCGAGTTCTATCAGCTCGACATCGAGATGAGCTTCGTCACGCAGGAGGACGTGTTCCAGGCGGTGGAGCCGGTGCTGCGCGGCGTGTTCGAGGAGTTCGCCGGCGGCAAGCGCGTGACGGGGGAATTCCCGCGCATCACCTACGCCGACGCGATGCTCAAATACGGCGTCGACAAGCCGGACCTGCGCAACCCGCTGATCATCGCCGACGTCACCGACGAATTCGCCGACGACGCGGTGGAGTTCAAGGCGTTCAAGGGCGTCATCAAGTCGGGCGGCGTGGTGCGCGCCATCCCCGCCACCGGCGCCGCTGGTCAGCCGCGCTCGTTCTTCGACAAGCTGAACGACTGGGCCCGCTCGGAAGGCGCGCCGGGGCTCGGCTACATCGTGTTCGAGGAAGAGGGCGGGGCGCTCACCGGCAAGGGACCGATCGCCAAGTTCATCCCCGCCGCGATCCAGGCACGGATCGCCGAGAAGGCCGGGGCCAAGGCGGGCGACGCCGTGTTCTTCGCCGCCGGCACCGAGGCGAAGGCGGCCGCGCTCGCGGGCAAGGCGCGCATCCGCATCGGCGACGAGCTGAAGCTCTCCGACACGGACCAGTTCGCCTTCTGCTGGGTCGTCGATTTCCCGATGTACGAGTGGAACGAAGAAGACAAGAAGATCGACTTCTCCCACAACCCGTTCTCGATGCCGAACTACGATCGCGACGCATTCCTCGCCTTAGGCGAGGAAGACTCCCAAGAAATCCTTGGGATCAAGGCGTTCCAGTACGACATCGTCTGCAACGGCATCGAGCTGTCCTCGGGCGCGATCCGGAACCATCGCCCCGACGTGATGGAGAAGGCCTTTGCCATCGCCGGCTACGGCAAGGACGTGCTGGAGGAGAAGTTCGGCGGCATGCTGAACGCCCTGCGCCTCGGCGCCCCGCCGCACGGCGGCATCGCGCCGGGTGTCGACCGCATCGTCATGCTGCTGTGCGAGGAGCCGAACATCCGCGAGGTCGTGCTGTTCCCGATGAACCAGCGCGCCGAAGACCTGATGATGGGCGCGCCCGCCGAGGCGACGGCCAAGCAGCTGCGCGAGCTGCACATCCGGCTCAACCTGCCCGAGAAGAAGGCGTAGCGCCTAAACCCTCTCCCGCCGCGGGGGAGGGTGCCTGCGGAGCAGGCGGGTGAGGGCCCGGTTCCGCTTTGTCGGAAGCGGCGCTCCCCTCGCCCGCCCCCTTCGGGGCCACCCGCCACCGAAGGGGAGGGAAGCCGCGCAGGACCTGATGCCGCCCCATCCCACTCCCCTCACCGCCATCGTCGTCAGCCACGACAGCGCGGATGCCCTGCCCGCCTGCCTCGCGGCGCTCGCGCGCGAAAGCATCCCGGCGATCGTGGTCGACAATGCCAGCCGCGACGGCTCGGTGGCGATGGCGCGGGCCGACGGCGCGCGGGTGATCGCCCATCCCCGCAACGAGGGCTACGGGCGGGCCAACAACATCGGCGTGCGCGCCGCCGAGGGGGCCCGGCACGTTCTCATCCTCAATCCCGATCTCGTGCTGCAACCGGGCGCCGCCGCCGCCCTGCTGGCCGCGGCGCAGGCCTGGTCTGACGCCGGCCTCCTGGCGCCGCGCATCCATGAGCCGGACGGGCGCTTCTTCTACCAGCCGCGCTCGCTGCTCGCGCCCTACCTCACCAATCCGAAGGGCCGGCGTGATCTCCCCGAGGGCGACGCCTGCGCGCCGTTCCTGTCGGGCGCCTGCCTGATGATCGAGCGGGCCTTCTTCCTCGACCTCGGCGGCTTTGATGAGAACATCTTCCTGTTCTACGAGGACGACGACCTCTGCCGCCGGGTGGCCGATGCGGGGCGCGCCCTGATCCACGTCCACGGCGCGGTGGCGCTGCACGGGCGAGGGCGCTCCTCGGCCCCGGCGCCGGGCCGGGTTTTTCGTACGCGCTGGCATCAGGCGTGGTCGCGGGCCTACGTCTCGCGGAAATACGGCCTGCCCGATCCGAGCCCCGGAATGCTGGCGACGAACGCGCCGAAGGCGGCGCTCTCCGCCCTCGCCTTCCGGCGCTCGGGGCTGGAACGCTACGGCGGCTCGGCGGCCGGCGCGCTCGCCGCCCTGCGCGGGCAGAGTGCGCTGACCCGCGAAGGATTGGCACCGTGAGCGGCGTCCTGTCCGGCCCCACCATCGCGGAGGCACTGGCGCGCCCGCACAACGCCTTCTCGGGTCTGCGCCTGGCACTGGCCCTGATGGTGGTGGTCAGCCACGCCTTCAGCGTCGTCTCCGGCCACGCACTCGACGAGCCGTTGGCCCGCGCCACCGGCTTTTCGCTGGGCGAGCACGCGGTGAACGGCTTCTTCGCCGTCTCGGGCTTCCTCGTCACCATGAGCTACGATCGGCGCGGCTGGCGCGACTACGTCGTCGCCCGGAGCTTGCGCATTCTGCCGGGCCTCGTCGCCGCGACCCTGGCGGTCTCGCTGCTGCTCGGCGGCGCCCTCACCCGGCTGCCGCTCACCGAGTACTACGCCTCACCGGAACTGTGGCGCTTCGTGCGCGGCACGCTCCTGTCCTTCAAGAGCAACGCCAGCCTGCCCGGCCTCTTCGAGGCCAACCCCTTCCGCAGCCCGCTCGGCACGGTCTGGACCCTGAAATACGAGACGATCTGCTACGCCGGCGTCCTCGCCATCGGGCTTTTCGGGCTCCTGCGGCGGCGCTGGGCCGTGCCGGCGCTCACTGCGGCCCTGGCCCTGTCGCTGGCGGTGCTCGAAGTGGTCCGGCCCGAGATGTCCAAGGGCACCGAGACGGCCCTGCGCCTGCCGCTGATCTTCGCCGCCGGGGCCTGCCTCTACCTCTGGCGCGATTCCTTTCGCCTCACGCCCTGGCCGCTGCTCGTCCTGGCCGCGGGCCTCCTGTTGCAGGGCTACGCCCCCGCCCGGACGCTGCTCTTCCTCGGCGAGAGCTACGCGGCGATCTGGCTCGCCTTCCTGCCCCCGCTCGCCCGCCCCGCCCTCGATCCGCCGGCCGACCTCTCCTACGGGGTCTATCTCTACGGCTGGCCGATCCAGCAGAGCCTGCACGCGCTCTGGCCCACGGCCTCCGCCCTGGCCCTGCTGACGCCGGCCCTCCTGCTCGCCGGGCTCGTCGCCGCCGCCTCCTGGTACGCGGTCGAGAAGCCGGCCCTGCGCCTCAAGGCGCGGGCACTCGGGCGGCGCACGCTGGGGACCATTGAGCCTGCGGGTCCGTGAAACGAAATTGATCTTCTCGCGCCTCCGATGCGTTTGAGATGCTCGAGGCGTGTCGTCACGCCGTCGTGGTGGGGTGCCCTGCGCACCCTAGCTACGGAGCCGGGTCCATATCCTCGGGCCCATTCCTCCCCCCGAAAGCCCGGATCGCCGCCCACCATGAAGGTCGTCGTGGATCTCAACCGCTGCCAAGCCTACGCGCAGTGCATCTACGCGGCGCCGGGGCACTTCGCCCTGCATGGCAGGGAGGCGCTGGTCTACGACCCCTCCCCGGACGAGACCGCACGGGGCGAGATCGAGCGGGCCATCCACGCCTGCCCGGTGCGGGCGATCACCGCCTACCCCGATGCCGCCGACGCGGCGGCCGGAGAGGCGCGGTGACGACACGCCCTGAACGCATCGTCATCGTCGGCGCCTCGCTGGCGGGGCATGCTGCCGCCCATGCCCTGCGTGAGCGGGGCTATGCCGGAAGCCTGACCCTGGTCGGCGCCGAGCGTCATCGACCCTATGACCGGCCGCCGCTCTCCAAGCAGGTGCTGCGCGGGCTCTACTCCGCCGACACCACCCTGCCCTGTCATCCCGACCTCAACGCGGAGTTCCGCCTCGGCCGCCCGGCGACCCGGCTCGACCTGACCGGGCGCGCCGTCGAATGCGAAGACGGCAGCCGCCTGCCCTACGATCGGCTGCTGATCGCCACGGGAACCCGGGCGCGGCCCTGGCCGAACCCGGAGGAAGCGGGCCTCGCCGGTGTCTTCACCCTGCGCGACCGCGACGACGCCGAGCGGCTCGGCGCGCATCTGCGGACCAAGCCGCAACGCGTCGTCCTCGTCGGCGGCGGCTTCATCGGCTTCGAGGTGGCCTCGACCTGCCGCGATCTCGACATCCCGGTCACCCTGCTGGTGCGCGATGCCGTGCCGCTGGCTGCAGCGCTCGGCCCCCGCCTCGGCGGCCTGATCGGCGAGGTCGCCCGCGAGAGGGGTGTCGATCTGCGCCTCGAATCCGAGATCGAGCGGATGGAGGGGCAAGCGGGCCGCCTCGCGGCCGTGACCCTGAAGGACGGCGCGCGGATCGAGACCGATTGCCTCGTGGCCGCCATCGGCACGCTGCGCAACGTCGAATGGCTCGACGGCTCGGGGCTGGAAGCCGACGCGGGGGGCCTGCGCTGCGACGCCTTCTGCCGCGCCCTGCTCCATGACGGCCGCGTCGCCGAGGGCGTGTTCGCCGCGGGCGACGTGGCGCGCTGGCCGAACCCGTACGACGACGACGCCTTGGTGGCGGTCGAGCACTGGGGCAACGCCCGGGCGCAAGCCGAGACCGCCGCCGCCAACATGCTGGCGGGCGATGCATCGGCGATGCGCCGCCACGACCACCTGCCGGATTTCTGGTCGCAGCAATTCGGCCTGACGATCAAGCTCGTCGGCCTGACCGAGGGCGCCGACGCCCTCGCCGTGGTGCACGGCTCGCTCGAGGAGCGGCGCCTCGTGGCCGCCTTCGGCAAGGCGGGCCGCACCGTCGCCGCCGCCGCCATCGACAGCGCCCGCTGGCTGCCCGCCTACAAGGCCGCGATCCGCGAGCGCGCGCCCTTCCCGCCGATCGAGGACGCCGTCGATCAGCCCCGCATCCGTGTGCAGGAGCCATAGTCCCGTGAGCGGAAGCACGCTGTTCGAACAGATCCTCGATCCCGCCAACCGGGCGAACCCCTACCCGCTCTACGCCGAGCTGCGAAAGGCCCCCGTCGCGCGGCAGGCGGACGGCACCTACGTCGTCAGCACCCATGCCGAACTGGCGCGGCTGATCTCCGATCCCCGCATCAGCTCGGACGACCTGCCCGACCCGCAGAAATTCCGCTGGACGGGGCACCCCGTCACCGACCTGCTGGTGCGGCCGGTGCGGGCCGAGATCCGCAAGCGGCATCGCCCCTTCATCTTCCGCGACCCGCCCGACCACGACCGTCTGCGGGGCCAAGTGATGCGCTGCTTCACCCCCGAGCGGGTGCGCGGCATGCGCGCGAAGACACAAGCGATCACCGACGACCTGATCGGCAAGATGCAGGGCAAGTCCCGCATCGACCTCGTCGACGACTTCTCCTATCCGCTCCCCGTCACCGTGATCTGCGAGCTGCTCGGCGTGCCTCCCGAGGACGAGGCGCAGTTCCACGGCTGGGCGACGCAGCTCGCCACGGCACTCGAGCCCAACCAGCGCGGCGACGAGGAGAATCAGGCCAAGAACGAGGTCTGCTTCAACGAGATCGCCGACTACCTCCAGGGGCTGATCAAGGAGAAGCGCAAGGACCGCCAAGAGGACATCCTCTCCGACCTCGCCAACGAGAAGGAGGGGATGAACGATTTCGACCTGATCGCCACCGCCGTGCTGCTCCTGGTGGCGGGCCACGAGACCACGGTGAACCTGATCACCAACGGCATGCTGACGCTGCTGCGCTTCCCCGAGCATCTCGAGCGCCTGCGCGCCGAGCCGGAGACCGCGCCGCGCCTGATCGAGGAGTTGCTGCGCTACGAGCCGCCGGTCCATTACCGCACCCGGCTGGCGCTCACCGACATTCCGGTGGCCGGAATCACGATCCCGAAGGATGCGCCGGTGATTTTCCTGCTCGCCGCCGCCAACCGCGACCCGATCCGCTTTCCCGACCCCGACCGCTTCGATCCCGACCGGCCCGACAACCGCCATCTCGGCTTCGGCGGCGGCCTGCACTACTGCGTCGGCGCCCCGCTCGCGCGGATCGAGGCGGAGGTGGCCCTGGTCAGCCTCGTGCGGCGCCTGAAGGGCGTGTCCCTGACCGAGGACCCGCCGCCCTACCGGCCCGGCGCCTCGCTGCGGGGGCCGCGGCACCTGAGGCTGGCGTTGGAGGGGGTGGCGGGGGAGTGATCTTCCACCCGAGTGCCGCTGGGATCCCCTCTCCCCGCGCGCGGAGAGGGGGGTGCGCACGCGACGGACGGGTCATCGAAAAAAACGCCGCAGCCAAAAGAAAAGCGCCCGACCTTTCGGCCGGGCGCTCCTCCAAACAACGTCCCCGCGGACGATCGCTTACGCGGTCAGAACCGTGGACGGCTCGACCTTCACACCCGGGCCCATCGTCGAGGTGACGGCGATGCGCTGGATGTAGGTGCCCTTGGCGCCCGTGGGCTTCGCCTTGGCGACCGCGTCGGCGAAGGCCTTGATGTTCTCGACGAGCTTCTGCTCATCGAAGGACACCTTGCCGATGCCGGCGTGGATGATGCCGGCCTTCTCGACGCGGAACTCGACCGCGCCGCCCTTGGCGGCGGCAACGGCGCCCTTCACGTCCATGGTGACGGTGCCGACCTTCGGGTTCGGCATCAGGCCGCGCGGGCCCAGCACCTTACCGAGACGGCCGACGAGCGGCATCAGGTCCGGGGTCGCGATGCAGCGATCGAACTCGATCTTGCCGCCCTGGACGATCTCGAGGAGATCCTCGGCGCCGACGATATCGGCACCCGCTGCGCGGGCGTCGTCCGCCTTGGCGCCGCGGGCGAAGACCGCCACGCGGACCGTCCGGCCGGAGCCGTTCGGCAGGTTGCAGACGCCGCGGACCATCTGGTCGG
The DNA here is from genome assembly GCF_001542815.1 of Methylobacterium sp. AMS5. Taxonomy (GTDB): domain Bacteria; phylum Pseudomonadota; class Alphaproteobacteria; order Rhizobiales; family Beijerinckiaceae; genus Methylobacterium. Next base: position 4,287,460 of record NZ_CP006992.1, on the reverse strand, counting down.
CGTGGCGCGGATCGACGCCGAGATTCATCGAGATCTCGACGGTCTCGTCGAACTTGGCCGAAGCCTTCGACTTCACCAGCTTGATCGCCTCGTCGATGGCGTAGAGCTTCATCGGCTCCAGACCCTCGCGGGCGGCGCGGATGCGCTTTCCTTCGCGTGCCATATCGCCCTCCCTTACGCGACGACTTCGAGGCCCATGGCTCGCGCGGAGCCACGGATCATCGCGACCGCCGCATCGACGGAGTCGCAGTTCAGGTCGGGCATCTTCTTCTCGGCGATCTCGCGAAGCTGGGCTTCGGTGATCTTGCCGACGGTCGGGCCCTTGCCCGGGGTCTTGGAGCCGGAGGCCGGCTTCTTGCCGATCTTCAGGCCCACCGCCTTCTTCAGGAAGAAGGTGACCGGGGGCTGCTTCATCTCGAAGGTGAAGGAGCGGTCCTGATACGCGGTGATGATCACCGGGATCGGGGTGCCCTTCTCCATCTGCGCGGTCTTCGCGTTGAAGGCCTTGCAGAATTCCATGATGTTGAGGCCGCGCTGACCGAGCGCGGGGCCGATCGGCGGCGACGGGTTGGCGGCGCCGGCCGGGACCTGAAGCTTCACGTAGCCCGTGATCTTCTTCGCCATGGGACTTCTCCCAATGAGTGCCCATCGCCGGGCTGCCTAGGCACGGACGGACGGGCAGTGACAGGTCGCGGTGCGATCCGTGGTTCCCGGAGGCGAAGCCGGGCGGATCTCCCGCGGATGATGCCCTACCGAGGCAGGGACTTATCCGGCGAAGCCGGATCTCGATGAGACGACCACCCGTAGGTTTTGTGGAAGTCCCGCAAACTCATTCGACCGCTCAGCAGCCGCCCGTAAAACAGCCCGAGACACAGAAGAAACGAGCCGGCTTTGATTTCGGCGGCGCACCAATTCCAAGCGTGGAGGAGGGTGGCCGCGTCGATCAGGCCGACTAGACCTTCTCGACTTGACCGTATTCCAGCTCGACCGGGGTGGCACGGCCGAAGATCGACACCGCCACCTTGAGGCGCGAGCGGGCGTCGTCGATTTCCTCGACGGTGCCGTTGAAGGAGGCGAAGGGGCCGTCGGAGACGCGCACGGTCTCGCCGATCTCGAAGGAGACCGTGTGCTTGGGGCGATCCACGCCCTCCTGCACCTGCCCCTTGATGCGCTCGGCCTCGGCGTCCGGGATCGGCACGGGCTTGGCCTTGTCGGCGCCCAGGAAGCCGGTCACCTTCGGGGTGTTCTTGATGAGGTGATAGACCTCGTCGGTCAGGTCGCACTTCACGAGCACGTAGCCCGGAAAGAACTTGCGCTCGGCATCGACCTTGCGGCCGCGGCGCACTTCGGTGACCTTCTCGGTCGGCACCATGACCTCGTCGAACAGTTCGGTCAGCCCACGCTGGGCCGCCTGATCCTTGATGGACTGGGCGACCTTATTCTCGAAGTTCGAGTAGGCGTGGACGATGTACCAGCGCTTCGACACGGGTCTCTCAACTCCTCGGCGTCCGTGAGACGCCTGCGATGACTCAGGCGCCGATCCCGAGGATCAGGCTGACGGCGAAGCGCATCACCTGATCGACGGCGACGAAGAACAGGCTTGCGACCACGACCATGATGAACACCATGATGGTGGTCACGGTGGTTTCCTTGCGGGTCGGCCACGTGACCTTGCGGCCCTCGTCGCGCACCTCGCCCAGGAACTCCACCGGGCCCACCCGCTTCGGCGCGGGGCGCGCGGGCGGGGTCGGGCGCTGGGGCGCGACGGGGGCCGTGCCGCGTTTGGGTCCGCGGGCCGCGTCGGCTTTCTTGGTCGCTTCGTTCGATGCCATGGCGCAACTGAAACCGGACAGGGCTCCGGGAACCACCGATCGCGGTGCGGGGACAATCGCGTCCCACACCGACAGCATCTGAGGATCTCGGAATGCGCCCGCTCTAGCGCAAGTGATCCGGCTTGTCGATGGGTTCGGGAAGGGGTGCCGCCGGTCGGATGCCAGGTCCGTCTCGGCGTCGGGCTCGGTGGGCGCCGTGGCAGGAGTGGAGGGACTCGAACCCCCAACCCCCGGTTTTGGAGACCGGTGCTCTGACCAGTTGAGCTACACTCCTACGGCGCGCGCGGCGCGGCTCGCGTCATGCCGCAACCTGCGGCCCAAAGCAAGGGCACGACGTCAGCAAGCAGAGTCATCGCTATTCGTCGTCCAGCTCGAAATCCGCATCCGCGAAGGGATAGGCCGCCTCGACGAGGTAGGGCCCGCCGCCGCGCGAGGTGCGGGCGGAGAACAGGGCGGCGCGGCGCACCGTGAAGGTCAGGCGGACAAACACCCCCGCCTCGGCCAGCCTTCGCGCCACGGCCTCCGGGGAGGCCTCGCGGTTGAGGCGGGCCAGCGTCACGTGCGGCGTGAACTTGCGCCGCTCCGGCGCGGCCCCGGCCCGGCGGGCGATGCGCTCGTGCTCCTCCTGTAGGTCGATGAGCTCCGGGGTGGGGACGACCGAGGCGTAGAGCGCCCGCGGCCGGTCGCCGCCGAAGCTCGCCAGCCCGTCCAGTGTCACGGTGAGCGGCGCGCGCACCCGCGCCTCCCGCAGGCCGGCATCGATATCGGCGGCAATCATGGCGTCGATCTCGCCGAGGAACCGCAGGGTGACGTGGTAGTCGCCCGGCTCGATCCAGCGGGCGCCGGGCAGGCCGCCGCGGAAGAACGACAGCCGCTCGGCGATGTCCGGCGGGATCTCGAGCCCGGTGAACAGGCGCGGCATGGTTCGCTACCCCTTCTTCTCCGGATTCTGGACCAGGCGGCCCAGGAAGGTCTCGACGCTCGGCAGGATGCCCTCGACGATCCGCTCGACGCCCTTGGCGGTGGGGTGCAGCCCGTCATCCATGGTGTTGGCGCGCTGGCCCGTCACGCCGTCGAGAAAGAACGGGTAGAGCACGAGGCCGTGCGCCTTGGCCAAGTCGGGATAGATCGCGTCGAAGCGGGCGCGGTACTCCGTTCCGAGGTTCGGCGCGGCCAGCATGCCGGCGAGCAACACCGGGATGTTGCGCTCCTTCAGCCGCACGATGATCGTCTCAAGCGCCTTGCGGGTCACCGCCGGATCGGTGCCGCGCAGCATGTCATTGGCGCCGAGTTCGAGGATCACGCCCTGCGTGCCGTCCGGCACCGACCAGTCGAGCCGGTCGAGCCCGCCGGTGCTGGTGTCGCCCGATACACCGGCATTGGCGATCTCGACCCGGTACCCCTTGGCCTTCAGCACCCGCTCCAGAACCGCCGGGAAGGCGGCATCGGCCGGCAGGCGGTAGCCCGCGGTGAGGCTGTCGCCGAAGGCCACGAGCTTGAGCGGCGCCGGCTCGGCCCGGGCCGAGCCGGGCCGCAGGCCTGCGGCACCGACGAGCGTGGCTGCGGCGAAGAGGAGCATCAGCGCGACCCTGCGCCGGAGGCGGCGCGGGCCCACATCGGGTTCGTCCGCCTCGCGCCGGGCGCCCAAGCATGACACAAGCCTGCCGGGTCCGGCTTCCGCTTCGTTCGCGTGGTGCAAGACCGTATCCTTTCGCTCGGACATGTCCGGGTGGTTGCCAAGCTGCTCGCCAACTTCCCCGCCAAGATCGGTCGGTGCCTGATGTCGAACAAGGCTGTCTCCCTGTCGCAGATCGAGCTGAGCCTCGGCCGCGGCCCCGCGCGGGTGCATGTCCTGCGTGGCATCTCGCTCGATGTCGAGCGCGGCGAGGCGGTCGGGCTCGTCGGCCCCTCAGGCTCAGGGAAATCGACCCTGCTCACCGTCATGGCCGGGCTGGAGCGGCCCGATACCGGCCGCGTCACCATCGCCGGCACGGATCTCGGCGGGCTCGATGAGGACGGGCTCGCGCGCTTCCGCGGCCGCAACATCGGCATCGTGTTCCAGGCCTTCCACCTCGTGCCGACCATGACCGCGCTGGAGAACGTGGCGCTGCCGCTCGAACTCGCCAACGCATCCGATCCGCACGGACGGGCGGCGGCGGAACTCGAGGCGGTGGGGCTCGGGCACCGGCTGCGGCACTACCCGGCGCAGCTCTCCGGCGGGGAGCAGCAGCGGGTGGCGATCGCCCGTGCGCTCGCGCCCGATCCGGCGATCCTGGTGGCCGACGAGCCGACGGGAAACCTCGACGAGGCGACGGGGCGGCAGATCGTGGACCTGTTGTTCGGGCTCAAGCGCGACCGCGGCGCGACCCTGGTGCTGGTGACGCACGATCCCGGCCTCGCCCGGCTGTGCGACCGCACCGTGCGCCTGCGCGCCGGCCGGATCGAAGCGCCGGCCGAGGCGCAAGAAGCCTAAGTAGACAGGGCCTGGAAAAACGATGCCTTCCGGTGCCGGTCGGGCGCCGAAAGGCAAGCACGTGTCGAGTGTTGAAGCCGTCTGCTCGCGCGTCGCGTCAGGCGACGCGGCAAACAGAAAGATCAGGCGCTCAGCGGAGCGCCGATCCGGGCGCGGAGCTGAGCCCGCAGGTTCTGGTTGGCGGCGCTGCGGTCGGCGTCGAGGGCCCACATCAGGCGCAGGAGCCGGCTGATCGGGAGAGCCCGGTCCTCAATGGCCTCGGCAACCTGCTGCTGGATCGATTTCGAGGTCGCAATGAACGTCTCGGCCGTGGTCTGCATGAGTCGCATCCGGAAACGGGCTCGCCCCCCGCGGGGCGGGCTCTTAAACGGTTCCAAATCGCAAGGCCATAGGTTTGCCGGCTTGCAGTTAGCGGTTCCTTCGAAATCCCGCGCCGCACCTCACAGCTTTTTGAAGCCGGCTCTTTGTCAGGCGAGCGGCGAGCGCGTGTAGCCGTCGAGCAGATCCTGCGGATCGCGGTAGATCGCGACGCATCCGGCCGCCGACAGCGCGGCCTCCGGGAAGCCGCCGCACAAGACGCCGATCGTGAAAAGGCCAGCGCCGGCAGCGGCTTGTGCGTCGTAGGGGGTATCCCCGACCACCATCACCGCGTCTTTGGGGAGACCGGGAAGCTTCCTCAGCACGGCTTCGAAGATGTCGGGATGCGGCTTGGATCGATCGGCATCGTCGGAGGTCGTGACCACGTCGACGAGATCGGTGATGCCGAGGATTTTCTGGTAGTTTTCCACCTCGTCCGCCTTGCCGGAGGACGCGAGCGCGACGGTCTGGCCTGCATCGCGCACATGGCTGAGCAGTTCCTTCACCGCGGGAAACGGCTTGGCCTGCGCGAGATAGGACCGCTTGAACAGATCGGAGCGGTAAGCCTCGATCGCTTCGCCCTCGCGGGCGAGCCGATCCGCGTCGACGAAGACAGGCAGGAGCTGGTCGCCGCCCTTCCCGATCTGGCGGCGGACGTCCGCCTCCTCCGTCTCGATCCCGAAATGCGCAAAGGCCTCGACCCAGGCGCGGGCGTGCAGATCGACGCTGTCGAGCAGGGTGCCGTCGATGTCGAAGACGACGGCTTTGATGCGAGGGGACATCGAATCAGGCCTTCTCAGCGCGGAAACAGCTGAAGGCCGTCATCGGGAAGGAGATTGCGGGCGGGCCCGCCGGTCTGCTGGCCGCGGCCCTGCTGGTAGTAGGGCAGTTCGGGGCGGCGGTCGTTGCCGCTGCCGGAATCGTATTCCCAGGGCGCGTTCCACGGGGCCCGGCCGCTCACCGCCGGTACGGCGGGGGCGGTGTAGAACGAGTCCCCCTGCCCGCACGGGGCCCGCCGCTGCGGCGCCGGCCGCCAGCATCGTGCCGAGGCAGAGAGCGGCAGCACCTCGGCCGATCAACGCGCGCATCGCTTGTCATCCTCGATCGTAGCAGCGCCCCGCCGACGAAGCGCGAAAGGAAACGGCCGAGCCCGACCCGCGTTCCGGGGTCTCAGGCTCGCTTGCCCCGACTTTCCACGGAGGGGCCCTAAAAAGCGAAGCCCGCCGGCCCCGGAGGGCGGCGGGCTCTCGAACCGCGTCCGTGTTGCGGGGCGGCTCAGTGGAGAACGAGCGCCTCGGCTCCGGCGCGGCTGGCAGCCGGCTTGGCCCTGGGTGCCGCCTTCACCGCCTTGGCGGCGGGCTTCTCGGCAGCCTTCGCGGACGTCGTGGCAGGCGTCTTCTTGGCCAGTGCCTTGGCAGGTGTTTTGGCTTTGGCAGCAGACTTGGCCGCCTTGGCGACGCTCGCCAGAGCCTCGGCGGGGGCTTGCACCGCCGGCTTGGCGCGGGCGGTGCGGGGCTTGGCAACCTTGGCGGGCGCCGCGGACGCCTCGGCTGCGATCAGCGCCGCAACCGGGGCCTGCCGCAGCTCGGACTCGGCCTGAAGCCAGTGGGCCTCGGCCCGGCCGAAAACCCGGCCTTCACCTTCCCAGATGTAGTAGGCGCGCTCGCGCACGCTGTTCTCGCACAGCACCATAACGCTCTCCCGAAATCGTCCGACGTGAGTTCGAACGATGGAAGCGCATGGTTAAGGAGCGGTTAACCGCGTTCCGCGCTGCGGGAGAGACGGCGGTGGTTCGCGCGCACCTTGCGGCGATAGCCGGCCACCACCGCGCCGTGCGAGGCGCCCGTCGCGAGCTGCATCGCCGCCTCGCTGGCCGCGAACAGCTTCTCGCTCACCATGCGCTGCGCCTCCACCTGCGCACCGCTGCCCCCGGCCGCGAGCTTGGCCATCCGCAGGGCGATCACCGATTGCGCCTCGAAGGCGAGCAGGGTCGTGTCGAGGCCGAGCTTCCACCACGTCGCGTACATCGAACCTGCCCTCTCGCCGTCACACCGATTCGATCCAGAGCCGTATCCGACGTGATGGCATCAGGTCGGCGTCTCTCAAGCATCGTCCTGGATACCGGATCCAGGACGATGCTTGAGGCTCTTGGTTTCGCATCACCTTTATTCCGAAAGCCGGAGGCCACCTTTCGGGATGATGCTCTAGGTCTTTGTTTTGACGCGCGTTCTTGCGACGAAGCGGTGACCGCTTCGTCGCAAGAACGCGCTCGGATGAATTGGATCAGGTCACGACGGCCCGCAGCGGCGCATGGCCGGGCTCGGGAACGGCGCAAAGACACACGTTCGAGAGTCGTTCCCGGCCGCCTCCGGTGGCTGGGCGGCCGGGAACGGCATCGCGGTTCAATCGAAGCTGCGGCCCTTGGCAGCCGAACCGCCCAGGCTGATCTTGACCTTCTTCGGTGGAGCCACTTGCCCCCCCTTGCCGCGCCCGGCCGGCACCTCGACCTCCGGCGCCGCCTGGGCGGGCTTCAACCGGGACTGGCCGTAGATCACCGAGCCGATCTCGCCCACGGCCTGGACCAGGTCGTCGCGCTCGCAGGCGCGGGCCACCTTCAGGCCGAGCTGGTGCATGTGGCTCTTGCCGTAGAGGTAGGCGGCGAGCTTGGCGCGGGTCAGCGCCGGAATCTCCTCGAGGATGTAGGGCAGATCGTAGTCGTCGGCGCGGTAGACCTCGCCGAGCCGTTCGAGGGAGACCGGGCATTCCGGATCGACGGTCGCGCCGGTGGTCGGATGGGCCTGGGTCATGGGTCACCTGCTGTCGGTGCAAAGGGCGATGGAGAGCGTGACGAAAGCGGCAAAGGCATGTCGGCGACCGCAGCCTCCGCCACGGAAGACGGCCTGACCGCGATCAGGTCGGAACGCGCGGGAAGGCATCCGGTGCAAACCGAGGCGATCGCGATCCGGGCGCGCCGGTCGCTGCGCTCCCAGACGGATTCGCGCAAGGTCCCTGCAGCGGCCGGCCCGGTCGTCGGCCCGGAGGCCGCACTCCCGGAGGCCGAAGTCCCGGCGAGCCGGGCTTCCGGGTTCGCGCGGATCCGCAGGTAGAGCGGCTCCTCCGCACGGACAGCGGAAACCGGACCGTACGGAGACCCACACAGGGCCATCCCGTACACGGCCGCGCCGAGGAGCGCGAACCGGCCCGGACGTGCCGATGCCTTGCGCCGCGCGGCGCCTCGTGCCGTGCAGCCCGATGTCATGCCGGTTGTCATGCGGATGCGCGGGTCTCGCCATGGCGGTTGCGGGCGCCGGTTCCCGCATCGCGGGCTTCCGGGCCGAACAGGATCGGCCGGGATGGTCAACAAGACCTTAACCGCGGCATCCATGCGAGGCGAGCCATCCCACGCGAAAAAGCCCGGCGCGAGGCCGGGCTCTTCTGGGGGAGGTCCGGCGGTCCGGTGAGGGACCGCCGGCGATCCGGATCCTAGTAGGAGCCGAACTTGTAGTTCAGGCCGGCGCGGACGACGGCGAACTCGGTGTCGCGGATCTGCTGACCACCGCTGACGAGCACGGTGCCCGGGCTGCCGATGGAGACCGTGCGGCCCTGGTTGTCCGTCGCGAAGGCGCCACGGCCACCGGTGCCGCGGTCGAGGTTCACGTACAGACCTTCGACCTTCAGCGTCACGGCCGACGACTTGAAGAAGTTCAGGAACGAGTCGGTCGGGAGAGCGTACTCGATACCGCCACCCGCGGCCCAGCCGGTCTGGAAGTCGTTGCTCGACACGCCGGTGCCGAACTCACGACCGCCGCCGGAGCCGTAGGCGAAGCCGCCGGTGCCGTACACGAGGGTGCGGTCGAAGGCGTAGCCGAGGCGACCGCGGACGGTGCCGAAGAAGTCGAGGCCCGAGAGGCCGGCCGGGTTGAACACCTGCTGGGCGGCCAGCGGGCTGGTCGAGAGGAAGCGGTTCCGGTCACGGCCGAAATCGGCGTACTGGGCGTCGGCCTCGACACCGATCACGACACCGGAGCCCGGGGTGAACTGGTAGTTGTAGCCGATCTGACCGCCGCCGACGAAGCCTTCGTTGGACTCGCGGTTGCTGAAGGCCACCACGGCGGTGGTGCCCGGGGGCACGAGTAGGGAGGCCGGGCCGACGCCGATCACGGTCGGGACGCGGTCGTCCTGGGTGCCGAAGCCGTAACCGGCGTTGAAACCGGCGTAGAAGCCCGTCCAGGTGAACACCGGCACCGGCTGGAACACCGGCGGCGGAGCCGCGCGGCGCGGGAGGTCGGCAGCCGAGGCGACCACAGTGGCGGCAACGAGCGCGCTCGAAGCAAGAAGCAGGATTTTCATCGTGTCGTGTCCTGATTTGGCGGGAGCCGGTGTTGGTGTGAAGTGGCCCGGGGATCTCCCCGGTATCCGTCGCCCTCCAGCGATGAGGCGATGAATGCACCCAAATCCGTCAACGAAAGGTGAAGCTTACCCAGCCGTGAGCACTTGATCAGGCCCGACGTGTCTTTGCGCACGTCGTTGCCTCGTCTTGTCGAAAACCGGCAACAGTCAAACCATTCAGCAAAGCCTGACGACAGTACGGTTAACGGTTGGTTTCTTCCGCCGCACAAGGCCGCATTAACCACATTCGGGCGATCATTCCCCGCGCCGGCGCCCGATCCCGGATCCGGCCGGCCCGATGGATTGCGCTGCCCATGTCCTTCGATTCCGGCTCGCCGAGACCGCGCGGCCCCCTCGCATGGTCGATCAAGACCGCCCTGATCGTCGGCCTCGGCGCCACGGCCCTCGCCCACCACATCGCCCAACCGGTCGGCAAACCGGCCCACCGGGGGAGCGACCCGGAGGTGACGGGCTCGATCGGCGTCAGAGCGCAGTCGCTGCGGCTCGACCCCTGCACGCTCCGCGGCGCCCTCGGCACGGGCGCGCGCGACTGACTGTCACGGACTTTCACGGCATGGCTCGAGACGACCGCCAAGGTAAGGCCGAACATGTCGGCCTTAGGCGAGCACAGGCTCGGGATGGTCTTGGCGGGATGGTCTTGGGATGCCGGCGACGCAACCGTACCCCGCCCGCGCGGGAGGAGACTGCGCCGTCTCGGTCGATTGACAAGCAGGCACAGGGGTCTAAGTGTCGCGCGCGTTCGGACGCGTGATGGCGTACCGCGCACGGCTCTCGCGATCCGCCGCCGGCGCGAGCTTTCGAGCCCCTGATCGGCCCACTTCACGCGCACAATGGTTTTCCCTACCCGATGTCTTTCGCCGATCTTGGACTGAGCGACAAGGTACTCCAAGCCGTCACCACGGCCGGCTACACCGAGCCGACGCCGATCCAGGCCCAGGCGATCCCGCATGTGCTCGCCCGGCGCGACGTGCTCGGCATCGCCCAGACCGGCACCGGCAAGACCGCCGCCTTCACCCTGCCGATGCTGACCATGCTGGAGACCGGCCGCGCCCGGGCCCGCATGCCGCGCACGCTGATCCTGGAGCCGACCCGCGAACTCGCGGCGCAGGTCGAGGAGAATTTCGAGCGCTACGGCACCAACCACAAGCTCAACGTGGCGCTCATCATCGGCGGCGTCTCCTTCGCCGACCAGGATGCCAAGCTCACCCGCGGCACCGACGTGCTGATCGCGACGCCGGGGCGCCTGCTCGACCATTTCGAGCGCGGCAAGCTGCTGCTGACCGGAGTCGAGCTTCTCGTCATCGACGAGGCCGACCGGATGCTCGACATGGGGTTCATTCCCGACATCGAGCGTATCGTGAAGATGGTGCCCTTCACGCGCCAGACGCTGTTCTTCTCCGCGACCATGCCGCCGGAGATCGAGCGGCTGGCCGACATGTTCCTGCACAACCCGCAGCGGATCGAGGTGGCGCGTCCCGCCTCCACCGCCACGACCATCGAGCAGCGCCTCGTGGCGGTGGGCGCGGAGGGCCATGAGAAGCGCAAGGTGCTGCGCCACCTCATCCGCTCGGCGAGCGAGTTGCAGAACGGCATCATCTTCTGCAACCGCAAGCGCGACGTCGCCCAGCTTCAGCGCTCGCTGACCAGCCACGGCTTCAACGCGGCGGCGCTCCACGGCGACATGGACCAGCGCGCCCGCACGGCCGCCCTCGACGGTTTCCGCAGCGGCGAGGTTCCGCTGCTGGTGGCCTCGGACGTCGCCGCGCGCGGCCTCGATATCCCCGCCGTCAGCCACGTCTTCAACTTCGATGTGCCGCACCACCCGGAGGACTACGTCCACCGGATCGGACGCACCGGCCGCGCCGGGCGCTCGGGCCAAGCCTTCACCCTCGCGAGCCGAAGCGACGAGCGCTCGCTCTCGGCGATCGAGAGCCTGATCGGTCAGCCGATCGCCTGGCTCGACGGCGATCTTGCCAGCGTCTCCGACGAGGTCGAGGGCGACGAGCCGCGCCGCCGCCGCGGCAGCCGCCGGGCCAAGGGGAGCGAGGAAACCAAGCGCGGCGGGCGCAGCACCGAGAGGAGTGCCGCCCCGTCGAGCGAAAGTCCCCGCAGCGAGAGCCGCTCCCGCGGAGGACGCCGTCCGGCCGCCGAGCGCAGCCGCGCCGACGAGCCCCGGCGAGACCCGGTGCGTGAGCCGGAACCGGTTTCGGTGGCCCCTCCCCCTCCCCGCGAGTTGGCCCGCGAGCCCGCCCGGAGCGCCCCCGAACGCGCGCGCGGGGAGCGTCGTCCCCCGCGTCGCGACGAGGACGGCGAGACGCCGGTCGGCCTCGGCTCGCACGTCCCGGCCTTCCTGCTGAAGCCGACCGGGTTCGGGAAGAGCAAGTAGCTCCCCCTACCAGATCCCGCTGATCCCATCGCGCTCAAGCATCGTCCCGGACACCTGATCCGGGACGATGCTTGAGGCTCTCGGTTTCGCGTCATCCTTTTCTCCGAAAGCCGGCAACCACCTTTCAGGACGATGCTCTGGCGCGATGGGTGCCCTCCTCAAGCGCCGCGCGGGTGGGGCGATAAGGGTCCCTGCCTTGATCAGGACGCCCGCTGCGCCGCCGTGCCCAGAACGGAGACGATCGGTGACCGGGAATTTTGCGAGGCACGCTTAGCCGGAGCGGCGCAGGGTCAGCGCTCGGGCACTTTGTGAGACGCTCTTAACGTCCTGGCGAGATTCTGAGGCGACACTTCGGCGGAGCGGACGATATGGGCGGCGTGCCCCGTCCGCAGGAGCCTACGTCACCGGATGAGCCCCGATCCCGATCGTGATCTCAGTTTCGTGCTCGCGCAGCGCAGCTTCGAGTTGATGCGCGACTACTGTGCCTGCGCGACGCCGCGGGCCTACGCCGTGTGGTATCTCTACGTCTCCGGCACGCAGCCGCTGATGAACGATGCGGTCAAACGGCTCACGACGCAGAACGGGACGCTGACCAGCGCCGACATCGAGGGGCTCCACGACACCTACATCGACGGCCGCCGCATGGCCGTGGAAGTGGACCGGATGAATTCGAGCCTCATCGCCGAGGTCGAGGGCATCATGGAGATGATCGAGGTCTCGATCCGCTCAACCGCCCAGTACGGCGAGTCGCTTCAAGCCCTGTCGCACGACATCTCCAACACGGCCACGAGCCGGGCGCGTCTGCGCGAGGTCGTGACGACGATCATCGCCAACACCCGCGACGTGACCGCCAACAACCGCACACTCGAAGCGCGGATGCGCGAGAGCCGCAGCGAGATCGAGGCCTTGCGCGAGACGCTGGAGGCCGCCCGCCTGGAGAGCCTGACCGACGCCCTGACGGGGTTGGGCAACCGCAAGAATTTCGAGGAGTCCCTCCGCAAAACCGTCGATGTCCCGTCCGCCTCGGCGCGGCAGGGCAAGCCGACGAGCCTGATCGTGATCGACATCGATTCGTTCAAGCGCTTCAACGACCTCTACGGCCACCTGACCGGGGATCAGGTGCTCCGCCTCGTCGCCATCGTGATGCGCGAGCATATCGGCCAGAAAAGCGCGACCCTCGCCCGGTTCGGCGGCGAGGAGTTCGGCATCGTCCTACCGGAAACGGACCGGGTCGAGGCGCGGGCCATCGCCGAGCGGGTGCGCACCGGCGTCACGGGCCGCGAACTGGTAAAGCGCTCCACCGGCGAATCACTCGGCAAGGTCACGGTCTCGCTCGGCGTCGCGACCCAGCGCGAGGACGACAATGCGGTGTCCCTGCTGGAACGGGCCGATGCCTGCCTGTTCGCCGCCAAGCGCGCCGGCCGCAACCGCACCCTCGACGAGACCGAAGTCGAGAACCTGCGCGACGTCGCCTGAGACGGACGAACGCCTCGTCCCGAAAGGCGGCCCCGGCCTCCCGGACGATGCAGAGAGCCATCGGCTCAAGCCTCGCCCGGCCTGTGAGACGCGCCGGCGCCGATCAGGCGGGCGCGCCGGCCGCGAGCCGCTCGGGATTGACCGGCGTAATCGCCACGGATTCGCCGCAGCCGCAGGCCGAAGTCTGGTTCGGGTTGTTGAACACGAACTGGGACGACAGCTTGGTCGTCTGGAAATCCATCTCGGTGCCGAGCAGGAACAGCACCGCCTTGGGATCGATGAACACGGTCACGCCCCGGTCCTCGATCACATCCTCGCCGGCTTTCCGGTCCTCGGCATATTCCATCGTATAGGACATGCCGGCGCAGCCGCCGTTTTTCACGCCGACGCGCAAGCCGGCGATCGGCGTCTCCGCATCGGCCATGATCGCCTTGAGCCGGTCCGCTGCGCGGTCGGTCAGCGTGATCACCTTGAAACTGGACATCGTGGTCTCTCTCCTGCGGCCGGGTTCAAGGCCCGGGCGGGTGAGGGGTTTTCGTACATTGACGAAGATAAGCACTCCCCCGTCGCCGGTCCACCGCAAGACCCGGCCCACCGGACGATTGCAGCCGTGCTATGCTGAATCGGTGACGGAGGGTGCGATGGCCGATCCTGCACGGCGCCTGATGACGCCGGAAGAGTTCTTCGCTTGGCAGACCGCCCAGGACGGGCTCTACGAACTCGTCGACGGCGTGCCGGTGCCGCACGTCAAGATGATGACCGGCGCGAGTGCCCAACACGACCGCGCTACCGTGAACATCATCGCCACGCTTCACGCCCCGTTGCGCGGCTCCGGCTGCCGACCGACCACCTAGCGCGCCGCACCGGCATCGCGACGATCCGGCGGCCCGACGTGACGGTGGCGTGCGGGGACCTCGTCCGCGATCATCTACGAGAACCGCGCCCCGCGCCTCGTGGTGGAGGTGCTGTCGCCCTCCAGCACCAACATCGATCGCTTTTTTGCAAGCTCGACGAGTACCGGCGCCACCCAAGCCTCGCCTACATCCCTCTGGTCGAGACGCGCTTTCCGAGCGCGGTGCTCTACCGCCGGGAGGAGGAGGGCTGGACCGAGGAAAGCTTCGAGACGCTCGACGCCGTGATCGACCTGCCCGCCATCGGAGCGCGGCTCGCGCTCACCGACATTTACGAGGACGTGGCCTTCGAGCCGGGCCGGCCGGTCCGCTAGAGCATCATCCCGAAAGGTGGTTGCCGGCTTTCGGAAAAAGATGATGCAAGAACAAAAGGTTAGAGCATCGTCTTGGATCCGATATCCAGGACGATGCTCTACGGCGCCGCTACCACATGTCCAGCGCGACGCGGGCCTCGTCGGACATCCGGCTCTGGTCCCACGGCGGGTCGAACACCATCGTGACGGAGCAGGATTGCACGCCCTGAACCGCCGAGACCGCGTTCTCGACCCAGCCCGGCATCTCGCCGGCCACCGGGCAGCCGGGGGCGGTCAGCGTCATGTCGATCAGCACGCGCCGGTCGTCCTCGATCTGCACCCGGTAGATCAGGCCGAGCTCGTAGATATCGGCGGGGATCTCCGGGTCGTAGACGCTCTTGAGCGCCACGACGATGTCGTCGGTCAGGCGATCGATTTCCTCGGCCGGGATCGCGGAGGCGGCCGCGAGGGCGGGGGTGTTGGTGCCGCCGGTGATGGTGGCGTCGGTGCTCATCGGGTCTCTCCCTCGGCCGCCGCGCGCGACGGCCGAAATTCCCAAAAGAATCAGGCGAACAGCATCTCGGCCTTGGCCAGAGCCGCGGCCAGGACATCGATTTCCTGCGTCGTATTATACAGACCGAACGAGGCGCGACAGGTCGAGGTGACCCCGAAGCGCGTCAGCAGCGGCATCGCGCAGTGGGTGCCGGCCCGCACCGCCACGCCCTGGTGGTCGATCACGGTGGCGATGTCGTGGGCGTGCGCGCCCTTCACCTCGAAGGCGATGACGCCGCCCTTGTCGCGGGAATTGCCGATCTGGCGGATCGAATTCATCGCGCCGAGCCGCTCCTGGGCGTAGGCGGTCAGCATCGCCTCGTGCGCGGCGATCTTGTCGCGGCCGAGCTTCATCATGAATTCCAGCGCCGCGCCGAGTCCGACCGCCTCGATGATCGCCGGCGTGCCCGCCTCGAAGCGGTGGGGCGGATCGTTGTAGGTGATCGCGTCCTGGCTCACCGTGCGGATCATCTCGCCGCCGCCCTGGTAGGGCGGGAGCCGGTCGAGCCACTCCTTCTTGCCGTAGAGCACGCCGATGCCGGTCGGCCCGTAGACCTTGTGGCCGGTGAAGACGAAGAAGTCGCAATCGAGCGCCCGCACATCGACCGGGCGGTGCACCGCGCTCTGCGCCCCGTCGAGCAGCACCGGCACGCCGTGGGCGTGGGCGATGCGCACGATCTCTTCGGCCGGCGTCACCGTGCCGAGCACGTTCGACATGTGGGTGATCGCCACCATCTTGGTGCGCGGCGTGAAGAGCTTCTCGTATTCCTCGACCAGGAAGTTGCCGTCGTCATCGACCGGCGCCCACTTGATGACGGCGCCGCGCCGCTCGCGCAGGAAATGCCAGGGCACGATGTTGGAGTGGTGCTCCATGATCGAGAGGATGATCTCGTCCCCCTCCCCAATCAGCCCGGCCCAGCCCATGGAGGAGGCCACGAGGTTGTAGGCCTCGGTCGCGTTGCGGGTGAAGATGATCTCGTCGGTCGAGGCCGCGTTGAGGAACTGGCGCGTGGTCTCGCGCGCGCCCTCGAACCCCTCGGTCGCGGCATTGGCCATGTAGTGCAGGCCACGGTGCACGTTGGCGTAGCCGGTCTCCATGCAGGAGACCATCGCGTCGATCACGGCCCGCGGCTTCTGCGTCGAGGCGGCGTTGTCGAGATAGACCAGCGGTTTGCCGTAGACCTTTTCCGACAGGATCGGGAATTCCTTCCGGATCGCTTCGACGTCGTAGGACGAGTCGTGGGCAGTGGTACGGACGGGTGCGTTCATCGTCTCGACCTCGAAGCGGCGCGGCCCGTCATGGAGCCGTCTTTCCCTTCACTCCCCTCATCCCGAGGTGCCGGAGCGAAGCGGAGGCCTCGAAGGAGACCTCCTGATTTCGTCGGTATCCCCTGAGCCCTCCTTCGGGGCCCGCTGACGCGGCCCCCTCGGAATGAGACGCAGGGTGGGGGTGCCCGACCTGGGCAGGGACCCGCGGATCCCCGGACGGCCGGCGATCCGCGGGTCGGGTTGTGGGCGGTGCCCTACCCTCTCGACGCCAGCCACGCCTCGATCCCGCCGATCAGCACCGCGCGGGCGCCCTCATGCGTGACCGTCTCGACCGCCTCGCCGACGAAGGCCTGGACCAGCAGGCTCTCGGCGGTGGCGCGCGGCAGGCCGCGGGCCATGAGGTAGAACAGGAGATCCTCGTCCGGCGCGCCGCAGGTGGCGCCATGGCCGCAGGCGACGTCGTCGGCGAAGATTTCCAGCTCCGGCTTGTTCATCATCTGACCGTCGTCGGTCAGGAGCAGGCAATCGGACTTCATCTTGCCGTCGGTCTGCTGCGCGACCTGGCGGACGATGATCTTGCCCTGGAACACGCCGGTGGAATCGCCGTCGATCACCGTCTTGAACATCTCGCGGCCGACGCCCCCGGTCGCCGCATGGTCGGCGAGCAGGGTGGAATCCGCGAGCTGGCCGTGGCCGAGCAGCGTCGCGCCGTTGACCACGGCGTTGGCGTCCTCGCCCGCGATGTGCAGGTAGATCTGGTGACGCGAGAGCTTGGCGCCGGTGACGAGGTTGACGGTCTCGAGCTGCGCCCGCGCGTCGAGGCGCACCGAGAGCGTCGAGAGGGCGACGGCCGCATCCCCTTCCCGGTTGAGCCGGGTGTGGCGGAAGGCGGCCTCGGCGCCGATATGCACGTCGAGCGCGTCGTTGGGCTGATAGGCCAGCCCGGCCGGTCCCTCGTGGCTCTCCAGCAGGAAGAACTCCGCCTCGGCGCCGACATCGACCAGAACGCGGGTCGCGGTCGAGAAGGCGGCCTCCCCCGTGCCGACGAAGCGCAGGTGGATCGGCGTCTGCGGCTTGGCGCCGGGCGCGACCGAGATCAGCGCGCCATCCGCCAGGAAGGCGGTGTTGAGCTGATAGATCGGGTTCTCGCGCACCTGCTCGACAGGGGCGAGGAGCTTCAGGCGGGCGTCGCCCTTGCCCATCGCCTCGTTGAGGGGCGTGACCGTCACGCCCTCGGGCACCCGGTCGAGATCCGACAGGGACGCGACGAGATGACCGTTGACGAAGGTGAGGCGGACGGCCTCGACCTCGTTGAAGCCCGTGGTTCCGGCGACGGCGGCCTGGGCCGCCTGCTCGCTCGGCGCCTCGGCGGGCGGGGCCGCTTCCGTGATGGCGGCACGCAGGTCGGTATACTTGAACGCCTCGACCCGGCGGCTCGGCAGGCCGGTCGCCTCGAAGAAGCGGAACGCCTCCTCGCGGCTGATCGCCTGCTCGCTGGCGAAGCCTTTGCGCGCGGACTCGAACAGCTTGGAGAGGCCGGCCTCGGCGGGGGAGCGGAGATTGGTGACGTCGGCCATCACGCAGCCTCGCTCGTGCGGTACTCGGCGTAGCCGGAGGCTTCGAGTTCGAGCGCCAGCTCCTTGCCGCCGGTCTTCACGATCTGGCCCTTCGACATGACGTGCACGGTATCGGGCACGATGTGGTTGAGCAGCCGCTGGTAGTGGGTGATGACGAGGAACGAGCGGCCTTGCGCCCGCAGCGCGTTCACGCCCTCGGAGACGATGCGCAGCGCATCGATGTCGAGGCCGGAATCGGTCTCGTCGAGCACGCAGAACTTCGGCTCGAGCAGCGCCATCTGGAGGATCTCCATGCGCTTCTTCTCGCCGCCGGAGAAGCCGACGTTGAGGGCCCGCTTGAGCATCTCCTTGTTGATCTCGAGCTTGTCGGCGGCGGCGTTCACCTTGCGGATGAAGTCGGGCGTCGAGAGCTCGCCCTCGCCGCGGGCCTTGCGCTGCGCGTTGAGGCAGGCCTTGAGGAAGGTCATCGTGCCGACCCCTGGGATCTCCAGCGGGTACTGGAAGGCGAGGAAGATACCGGCGGCGGCGCGCTCGTCGGCCGCCATCTCCAGCACGTTATGCCCGTCGAGCAGGATCTCGCCGTCGAGAACCTCGTAGTCCTCCTTGCCGGCGATGACGTAGGAGAGCGTCGACTTGCCCGAGCCGTTCGGGCCCATGATCGCGGCGACCTCGCCGTCATTCACGGTCAGGTTCAAGCCGTTGAGGATGCGGTTGTCCTCGATCTGCACGACGAGGTTTTTGATCTCAAGCATCGTTCGATAGTCCTAATTCAATTCCGATGACCTTCCCTTCCCCCTCTGCGGGGAAGGGGGCCCTCGCGTCAGCGAGGGTCGGGAGAGGGGAGCGCCGGTTCCGGAGAGGTCGCTTTACCGGGCGCCACATCCTGCCGCGTCGCGCTGCCCTTCCCCGCCTGCTTCGCAGGCACCCTCCCCCTCAGAGGGGGGAGGGACATTCGTTCTGTCCGTATCGAAGGCCGTCAGCCCACCGAGCCTTCGAGGCTGATCGAGATCAGCTTCTGGGCCTCCACCGCGAACTCCATCGGCAACTGCTGCAGCACGTCGCGGACGAAGCCGTTGACGATCAGCGCGGTCGCCTCCTCCTCGGAGAGGCCGCGCTGCAGGCAGTAGAACTTCTGGTCCTCGGAGATCTTCGAGGTGGTGGCCTCGTGCTCGAAGACGGCCGACGCGTTCTTCGACTCGATGTAGGGCACGGTGTGCGCCCCGCACTGGTCGCCGATCAGCAGGCTGTCGCAGTTGGTGAAGTTGCGCGCGCCCTTGGCCTTCTTGTGGGCCGAAACGAGCCCCCGGTAGGTGTTCTGCGAACGGCCCGCCGAGATGCCCTTCGAGATGATCCGGCTGGTCGTGTTCTTGCCGAGATGGATCATCTTGGTGCCGGAATCGACCTGCTGCATGCCGTTCGACACCGCGATCGAGTAGAACTCGCCGCGGGAATCGTCACCGCGCAGGATGCAGGACGGGTACTTCCAAGTGATCGCCGAGCCGGTCTCGACCTGCGTCCACGAGATCTTCGAACGGGCGCCGCGGCAATCGCCGCGCTTCGTCACGAAGTTGTAGATGCCGCCCCGGCCCTCGTTGTCGCCGGGGTACCAGTTCTGGACGGTCGAGTACTTGATCTCGGCATCGTCCAGCGCCACCAGCTCGACCACGGCGGCGTGGAGCTGGTTGTCGTCGCGCTTCGGGGCGGTGCAGCCCTCGAGATACGAGACGTAGGAACCCTTGTCGGCGATGATGAGGGTCCGCTCGAACTGCCCCGTATCGCGCTCGTTGATGCGGAAATAGGTCGACAGCTCCATCGGGCAGCGCACGCCCGGCGGGATGTAGACGAACGAGCCGTCCGAGAAGACCGCCGAGTTGAGCGTGGCGAAGAAATTGTCGGTCACGGGCACGACCGAGCCGAGGTACTTCTTCACGAGGTCCGGGTACTCGCGGATGGCCTCGGAGATCGGCATGAAGATCACGCCGGCCTTCTCGAGCTCCTTCCGGAAGGTGGTCGCCACCGAGACGGAATCGAACACGGCATCGACCGCGACGCGACGCTCGGGCGCGATGCCTTCCAGCACCTCGACCTCGCGCAGCGGGATACCGAGTTTCTCGTAGGTCTTCAGGATCTCGGGATCGATCTCGTCGAGCGATTCCGGGCCCTTACGCTTCGGCGCGGCGTAGTAGTAGATGTTGTTGTAATCGACCCGGTCGTACTCGACCCGCGCCCATTCCGGCTCCTTCATCGTGAGCCAGCGCTTGTAGGCGTCGAGGCGCCATTCGAGCATCCATTCCGGCTCGTTCTTCTTGGCCGAGATGAAGCGAACCACGTCCTCGGAGAGGCCCTTCTCGGACTTCTCCATCTCGATCACGGTCTCGAAACCGTACTTGTACTGGTCGAGGTCGATTGAACGGACCCGATCAATGGTCTCCTGCACTGCAGGCATTCAGCGTCTCCTACCGACTCCGGCGTCAAGGACCGGGGGTTTCCAACGACACGGCGGGTTTGCCGCCGAAAGAATGGCTTGGGCGGGCGGCGCTCAGGCCGCCTGCCCTCGCCGCTGATATAGGGACGACACGACCCGTTCGAACCCCGCCGCGAAGCGTTCGAGGTCTTCCAGGCGCGAATTCCAGCCGAAACTGACGCGCAACGCCCCCGCGGCGAGCGCAGGGCTCACCCCCATCGCCGCGAGCACGGGGGAACGGGCCACCTTGCCCGAGGCGCAGGCCGACCCCGACGACACGGACAGGCCGGCGAGATCGAGGGCGATCAGCGCCGTGGACGCTTCCAGACCCGGCACGGCGAAGCTCAGGGTGTTGGGCAGGCGCGGGGCCCCCTCCCCGAACACGACGAGATCGGGTGCCAGCGCCCGCAAGCGTGCTTGGAGGCCATCACGCAAGCCCGCGAGCCGCACCGCCTCGGCCTCCAGGGTGGATCGGGCGATGTCCGCCGCCTCGCCCATGCCGACGATCCCCGGAAGGTTCTCGGTGCCGCAGCGCAGGCGTGCCTCCTGGCCGCCACCGCGCAGGAAGGCCGCCTCCAGGCCCAGCCCTTCGGCCAGCACCAGCGCGCCGACGCCCTTCGGCGCGGCGAATTTGTGGCCCGACAGGGTCAGGGCGTCGAGGCCGAGGGCAGCGAAGTCGAGCGGGATCTTTCCGACCGCTTGCACCGCGTCGCTGTGGACCAGGGCCCGTCCGTGGGCACGGGCGAGCCGTACGATCTCGGCCAGCGGCTGCACCACCCCGGTCTCGTTGTTGGCCGCATGGACCGAGATCAGCACGGCCTCGTCCCGGCAGGCCTCGAGCCGGCCCGCGAGCACGTCGAGCCGCAGCAGGCCGGCCCGGTCCACCGGCAGCACCTCGACCGCGTCCGGCGCGAATCGGTGGCCCGCGGCGACGCACGGATGCTCGGTCGCCGAGACCATCAGCCGGGTGGGGGCGGGGAGGCCCGCCTTCCGAAGCGCGCCGGAGAGCACGGTGTTGGCCGCTTCCGTGCCGCCGCTGGTGAAGGTGACGCGCTCAAGCGTCGCGCCGAGCAGGGCAGCGAGCCCCGCCCGCGCCGTCTGCAGCGCATGGCGCGCGGCGCGGCCCTCTTGATGGATCGAGGAGGGATTGCCGGGCAAGGTGAGCGCGCGCGCGACCGCAGACGCGACCTCCGGACGCACCGGAGAAGTCGCGTTGTGATCGAGATAGCTGCGCGCGCCCGACGTCATCCTGCCGTTTCGCTCCTTATCGTCCTGCCAGATCCTGATTTTCTTGATTTCGCCCCCCTCCCCCGTGCTAAGCCGCGCGAAACGCGCCGTGTGCTTCGCAGGTCGAGGCCCGACGAACTGTTTAGAATAATTCCAATGACCTAGAATTATTCTAAGAGCGCTTGTAGGTGGCGCGCGCAACGAGTCAAGCCGTGACCGGCTCAGCCTCCCTGCCTTCGCGGGGGCATCAAGGGTGAGGGTCGGATCATCTCGAGGACCACCATGCCCGAAGTTATCTTTTCCGGCCCTGCCGGCCGCCTGGAAGGCCGCTACCAAGCCCCCAAGAAGAAGGGCGCGCCGATCGCGATCGTGCTTCATCCGCACCCCCAGTTCGGGGGCACGATGAACAATCAAATTGTGTACAATCTTTTCTACACCTTCGCCAATCGTGGATTCGCAGCCCTGCGCTTCAATTTCCGCGGGGTTGGACGCAGCCAGGGCGCCTTCGATCACGGTTCGGGTGAACTCTCCGACGCCGCCGCCGCCCTCGACTGGGTGCAGTCGGTCAACCCGGAGGCGAAGTCCTGCTGGATCGCGGGCGTCTCGTTCGGCTCGTGGATCGGGATGCAGCTCCTGATGCGCCGCCCGGAGATCGAGGGCTTCATCTCGATCGCCGCCATGGCCAACCGCTACGACTTCACCTTCCTGGCGCCGTGCCCCTCCTCCGGCCTGTTCGTGCACGGCTCGGAAGATCGGGTGGCGCCGGCCCGCGAGGTGATCCCGGTGATCGAGAAGGTGAAGACGCAGAAGGGCGTCATCATCGAGCACCAGATGGTCGAGGGCGCCAACCACTTCTTCGACGGCCGGGTCGACGAGCTGACCCAGACCGTCGATACCTATCTCGACAAGCGTCTCGGGGCGAAGACCGAGGCGGCGTGAGGCTGAAGAGCGCAGCGGCCGTCAGCCTTTGACGGTCGCCGTGAAGTCGGACCATTGCTCGACGCGAAAGGCGCGCAGGTCGCGCACCCAGGCCGGGAACCACGACAGGGCTTTCAGTGCCGTGATGGCTGCGAACAACTTCGCCAGATCCTCGTCGCGGCTGACGTAAAGGCTCCCCTGAACCCAGTTGAATCCTTGCCGGGCGAGCACCGTCCGGATGTCGCTGTAGGCCTGTGCGATGCCCTTCGGATGATGGGTCTGCGTCTCGACGACGACCAGATCGAAGGCGATGGCGAACATCAGCCTTCCGCAGGGTCTTCGAGAAGGTCTGTGAGCGGGTAGTCGAGTTCCTCACCCGTCTCCAAGACGCGAATCCGCATCTGCGGGCGATCCGCCGCCTTCGGCTCCGTCACGCCGACGATTTCATAGACAGGCCCAGCCGAGCCGAAGCGCCGCCATGAGCCGATCAGGCTGCAAGGTTCCTGGAAAGCCGCAGGCTTCGCATCGAGCATGGAAGTGTCCTCGGGAGCCGCACGTCCAACACCGGCAACATCGCATGAAAAGGCCTGCGGCGGCGAGAGGCTCCGGCCTCACGCCGCCCGCGCCACAGCCTCGCCCGCCGCGTGCACCACCGGCACGGCGGGCGCGCCTTCCCATTCCGAGTGGGCCGGGATCGACTCGCCCTTCATCACGATGGTGAGCGGGCGCAGCCGGGCGTAGTCGCCGACATGGCTGTCGTAGAGGACGGTGGAGAAGGCGCCCACCGAGACGCCGCGCCCGATCACGACGCGGCCGACCTTCATGATGCGGTCCTCGTAGAGGTGGGTCTGGAGCGCCGCCGACCGGTTGATCGCCGCGTAGTCGCCGATCTCGACGCAGTCGAACTCGGTGATGTCGGTCATCAGCAGGCAGGTGCCCCGGCCGACCTTGACGCCGAAGAGCCGCAGCATCCAGGGCAGGAACGGCGTGCCCATCAGGTGCTCCAGCAGCACCTTGCCGGCCAAGCCCCAATAGGCGACCGCGATGGCCTCGGTGCGCATCGCCCACCACGACCACATCGGCCGCATGCCGGGGCGGTAGCGCCCCATCAGGAGCCATTTGAGACAGATGACGCTCGTGGTCTGGATCAGGGCGATGACGACGCTCGCGAGCACGAAGGCCACAGCGAGCCCGAGCCAGTCGCCTTCGAGGATCTCGGGGTAGAACACCCAGTCGATCGCGCAGATGGCGAGCGAGATGTAGAGCATCGGCGAGAACGAGGTGGCGAAGGCCTCGAACAGGCCGCGCCGCAGCTTGGCCCACACGCTCGGCGCGAAGGTCTGGGCGCTGGAGCCGAGATCGACCTTCTGCCGCACCGGCAGGCGGATCGGCGGCGAGCCGAACCACGTCTCGCCCGGCCCCATCTTGTCGTTGGCCGGCGGCTTCGACTTGATGCCGATCAGGACGTCGTCGGGGATGTTCGCGCCCGGCGGCAGCACGCCGTCATTGCCGACGAAGACGCGGGCGCCGGTCTCGACGGGATGGAGATGCATCCAGCCGCGGCGGATCTCCTCCTCGCCGACCACCACCTCGTCGGCGATGAAGTTGTTGGCGCCGACCGCGACGAGGTCGTGGCGCGAGCCGAGATTGGTCGAGATCTCGGCGCCCCTTCCCATCCGCGCGCCCATCAGCCGGTACCACGCCCGCATGTAGACGGTGGCGAACAGCGAGGAGAGCGTCTCCAGCGTCACCTCGGAGGCGAGCGCGACGAGCCACTTGCGCAGGTAGAAGCCCGACCAGATCGAGAAGGTGCCGGATGTCACCCGCGGCAGCACCGCCCAGCGGATGGCGGCGATGAGCAGCACCGTGCCCGCCGTCATCAGCATGGCCGTGGGCCAGGTCAGCAGCGGCAGGTAGACGTGGTAATCGACGTCGGTGAGTTCCGAGAGGTTATCGGAGATCTGATCGAAGATGTAGAAGGCCGGGAAGATCGGCAGCAGGCCGACCGCCGGGACCGCCGCGAGCAGGAAGGCGTAGACCGCGCCGAAGGCCGCCCGGCGGGCGGGCGAGGCGGTGGCCGGCTCGGGCAGCGCGGAAAAATCGACGGTGCCGACCCGGCGGCCCGGCGAGCCGTCCCAGGCCTCGGCCGGGCCGACCTCGGTGCCGGCCGGCACGGTGGTCAGATCCGCGATCTCGGCATGGTCCCCGATCACCGTGCCGGGGCCGATGACGCAGGAGGTGCCGATGGCGACATCCTCGCCGATCTCGACGGAGCCGATGACGAGTTCGTTGCCGACGACCTCCGCGTTGGCGATGACGAGCCGCCCGCCGAGCGAGGAACCACGGCCGATGGTGAGCAGATCGGCCGCGCCGACATCGAGGTCGGAGACCAGCACGTCGTCGCCGATCTTCGCGCCGAGCAGGCGCAGATAGGTGACGATGACGGGCGAGCCCTGGAGCCACTTGATGTGCACCAGCGGCGTCAGGCGCTGCGCCAGCCACCAGCGGTAATAATAGACGCCCCAGAGGGGATAGCGGCCGGGCTTCGTCCGCCCGAGGATCAGCCACTTGGCGGCGATCGCGATCGTCGCGGTCACCGCGTTGATGCCGATATAGACCAGCAGGAGGACGCCGAGTTCGCCCCAGAAGCCGAGCCCGCCGCCGGTGAGCAGCAGGTAGGTGACGAAGATGCCGAGCCATTGCGCGGTGGCCAGCGCGATGACGAAGGGGAGCACCACGCCCTGCGCCACGCCGCAGAGCGCCCGGCGCAGCAGCGGCGGCGGGGTAAAGCTCAGGTCGCGGATCGCGGTCTGCGCCCCCGCGCCGCCGGTGCGCTCGATCAGACTCGCGGCCATCACCCGCAGGGTGCGGCCGTTATAGACGTCCTGAAGGGTGATGCCGGCGAGCGCCGGCGTCTCGCGCACCGCGCCGACGAAGCGGGCAGCGAGCAGCGAGTGGCCGCCGAGTTCGGAGAAGAAGTCGGCCTCGAGCCCGATCGGCCCGTCGCCGAACACCTTCTTGGCGGCGGCCAGAAGCGCGGCTTCGGTCTCGTTGTCGGGGGCCTCCTGCTCGCCGTCGGCCACCGCCACGGTCAGCGGCGCGATCCGCAGCGCCTTGCGATCGACCTTGCCGGAGGTGAGCCGCGGCAGGGTCTCGACCTCCTCGAAATGGCCGGGCACCATGTAGGGCGGCATCTGCGCCGCGAGATTCTTTCGGAGCGCCGCGCGGTCGAGGTCGGCATTCCGCTCGGGCACGAGGAAGGCGACGAGGCGGTCGACCTCGTCGTCGCGCCGCAGGACCACCGCCGCCTGGTTGATCCCGCCCTGCGCCCGGATGCGCGCCTCGATCTCGCCGAGCTCCACGCGAAAACCGCGGATCTTGACCTGATCATCGATGCGGCCGTGGAAGACGATGTCGCCCTCCGGCGTCATCGAGACGGCATCGCCCGAGCGGTAGAGCACCGGGTCGGTCCCGTCGGACGGGTAGGGGTTGGCCACGAACTTTTCCGCCGTCAGCTCCGGGCGCTTGAGGTAGCCCGCCGCGACGCCGGGGCCGCCGATCAACAATTCGCCCTGCTCGCCGGGGCCGAGCAGGTTCAGCGCCTCGTCGGCGACGTAGACGGAGTAGTTCGGGATCGGGCCGCCGATGGTGACGGGCCGACCCGGCCGCATCTCGGCGGCGGTCGCCACCACGGTGGCCTCGGTCGGCCCATAGGTGTTGAACAGGCGCCGCTCACCGGTCGCCCAGCGCGCCACCAGCGGCTCGGGCAGGGCCTCGCCGCCGAGCAGCACGAGGCGGACGGTGGGCAGGTCGCCGGGGATCATGGCCAGCAGGGTCGGCACCGTGTCGAGCACGGTGATCCGGGCCTCGGCGATGATCGCGGGCAGGGCCTCGACGTCGCCCATCATGGCCGGGCTCGCCACGAACAAGCAGGCGCCGACGAGATAGGGAACCCAGATCTCCTCCATCGAGAGATCGAAGGCGACGGAGGCGCCCTGGAACACGACGTCGTCGGCGGAGAGGCCGTAGACCGCGTTGCCCGAGCGCAGGAAGTGGCAGATGTTGGCGTGGCTGATGACGATGCCCTTGGGCACGCCGGTCGAGCCCGAGGTGTAGATCAGGTAGGCCGGGTGCCCCGGTCCGAGGCCGGCAGCGTCGAGGTCGGGCGCGGAGGCTCCCTGCCCCGCCCGCAGAAGCGCTTCGGTGGTGACGGCGGGCGTGCCCTCCGGCGCCTGGGGCCGCAGGGTCTCCGAGACGAGGAGCGCCTTGGCCTCGGCATCGTTCAGGCACACCGCGACCCGGTCGGCGGGCGCCTCGGCGTCGAACGGGAGCCAGGCGGCGCCGGATTTCGTGATGCCGATCTGCGCGATCAGCAGCTCGGTGCCGCGGGCCATCCACAGCCCCACCACATCCCCCGGGCCGATGCCGCGGGCGAAAAGCCCGGCGGCGATGGCGTCGGAGCGGGCATCGACTTGCGAATAGGTCAGGACCGGACGGCGCCCGTCCGTGCCGGGCTCGGCGGCGTCGATCAGGCAGGGTGCGTCGGCCCGCTCCCTCGCGCTCGCCCGGAACAGGTCGGCCAGGGTCTCCCGGCGGATCAGGTCGGGCCGCGCGGGCCCCCGCAGGACGGCGCGGCCGCCGAGGCGCCCGCCCGATCCGTCGTCGTGGCGCCCCGCCTCGGCGAGACCGCTCATCCGATGCTCTGCTGCCGATTCCACGTGCTGCCCATTCCCGGATCGGTCGAACCCCGCGCCGACGCTGGCGGCGCGCGATCCCGCGCCCCATGATCGGCACCCTTGGCGGTTTTGCGACAGGATCGCGCCATACGGATGATTGTGGCCGAGAGACCCGTCCGGATGTCCCGCACGCGTTCCATATACGGGATGGGCGGCCAGGAAACCGGTCTTCCCGAACACCTCGGGCCTGCGACGCCGCCCGGCTCACCCGGTGACGAGGTGCAGGGCCCGATCGGCCGGCGCGATCCGCACCTGCCGGCCCCAGCCGAAGCCCAGAAAGTCCTGCTCGATCCCGTCGGCGAAGATCACGCCGCCCTCGTTCATCCGCGAGGTGACGAGGAGGGACGCATCGGTGAGCTTGCCGGCCCGCAGCCGCGTCGCGGTGGCGACGCTCGGGAAAGGCTCGCGCACCCAGTAGCCCACCGCCCGCTCGTCGGGCGCGAGCGACAGGCCGAGCCGGGTCGCCTCACTGATCGAGCGGGCCCAGCCGGTGGCCCCGGTGCCGGAGGCGACGATGAGGCCGCTGGACGATTGCTCTTCGGCCTCGCTTCCGGCCTCGATCCGGTAGCGGGCGGATTGGTGGCTGCGGTGGCCCACGAAAATCTCGTTGAGGGCGAACAGGCGCTCAGTCCCGTCGATCACCGCCTGGACCATGGTGCGCCGCTCGATCGCGGCCGCGCCGGCGACGCTCGCCGGCAGCAGCCGGGGGAGCCGCTCGACGGGGTTGCGCGCCAGCACGCCGTCATAGAGGTCCGGCGCCGGGTTGACCCCGATCACCGGCTGCTCGCCGAGATACTTGGCGACGTTGGCGATCAGCCCGTCCTGCCCGACGGCGACGACGACGTCGTCCCCGGCGAACAGGAAGCGGTCGAGGTCGGCCCGCCGCACCAGCGCTTGACGCCACTCGCCGGGCACCGCGGCCCGCGCCTGCGCCAGCACCGCGTGGAAGCGCTCGTGGCGGGCCTCAACCGCGGCGAGCCCCTGGCCGCGGCTCTCCAGGAAGAAGCGGGCCTGTCCCCGCGTGGCGTGCCGGGCGATCAGCAGCTCGTAATCGGTCTCGCGGGTGACGAAGACCGCCCGGGGGGTGAGCGCGGCCATGAGCCCCTCCTTCAGCGGGCCGGGAGGCCGGCCGGCCGGCGGACCTCGCCGAGCAGGGTGGCAAGCAGGTCCGGGTTGATGGTGACGTGCTCGATCGTGTCGAGCTTGCCCGCCAGCGCCTGGGCGGCGAGGCCGAGCAGGGTGCCCGGCGCCACGTCGCGGTAGATCGCGACGCGCGCCCGCTCGGCCTCGGCCCGCGCCCCCTCGACCATGCGGATGCGTTCGGCCTCGGCGCCGGCCTCGATCCCTTCCGCCTCCGCCCGCGCTTGCGCCCGGTTGCGGGCGTTCTGCGCTTCCTCGGCGATCAGCAGGCTCTCGCGCCGGGCCAGCTCGGTCTTGGTGGCGAGTTCGTTCTCGGCGATCGCCCGCTCCTTCTCCACCGCCAGCGCCCGGCGGGCGAAGGTGGCCTCGTCCGCCTTCTGCTGCAGCGCCTCGTAGGTCGGCGTCTGGAGCGCGCGCTCCAACTCGCTCGACGGGGCGAGGTTGGTGAGCCGCACCGAGACCACCGCGACGCCGATCTCGGCCAGCGACGGGTCGGCGGCGAGCGTCGCCTGCACCTGCCCGCGCAGGGCTTCCGGCCCGGCATCGAGCAGGGCGCGCACCGGCGCGGTTCCGAGGAATTGCAGCACGGTCTGGTTGGCCAGCCCGGCGATACGCGCCTCGATCCGCTCGACCGGCTCGCCCTGGAACCGGCCGGTGCGCAGATCGAGGGAGAAATCGACGCGGGCGGCGAGCCGCTCGGGATCGGCGACGTGCCAGCCGATGCTGCCCTGCACCGCGACCGCCTGGAAATCCTGGCTTCGGCCGCGGACGAACAGCGTCATCTCGCGGTCGTCCATCGGCAGTTCGCTGATGCTCGCGGTCTCCGGCCGGAACCAGAAGACGAGGCCGCGCCCGCTCTGGCGCGGGCGGCCGTTGCGGTAGCGGATGACGTAGTGGCTGGCCTCGCTCCGAAGCTGAGAGAGAACGCCGAAACGGCGGATCGTGGCCATGTCAGTCTCCTTGAGCGGGGGTCTGCGAAGGGGTTTGGCGAAGGCGGTATAGTTCGGCGGGGCGGTAGGAGGTGCCCGTCTCGAAGCGGCCGGTGGGGTCGAGCCAGCCGCGGTCGAGCATCCGGCGGCGGAAGGCGGGCTTGTTGAGGGGCGTGCCGAGGATCGCCTCGTGCACGTCCTGAAGCTGGCGCAGGGTGAACAGCGCCGGCAGCAGGGCGAAGCCGACCTCCGAATAGTCGAGCTTGCCCCGCAGACGCCGGATCGCCAGCGCGACGATCTCGGCGTGGTCGAAGGCGAGCGGCAAAGCCGCGCCGTCGGAGGCATGGACCGTCACGGATCCCTCCTCCGCGGAGGACGCCGCGACGGTGCCGGGAAGCAGGGTCGGGGCCCGCATCCGCGCCTCGGCGAAGACCGCCTCGGTCAGGAGCGCGAGATAGGCGACCGTGATGATGCGCATGCGCGGATCGCGCTCCACGGCGCCGAAGGTGTAGAGCTGCTCCAGATGCGCCCGCGCCCCGCCCGCCTTCTCGCGCAGGACACGTGCGGCGGCGTCATCCAACGACTCGTCGATCCCGACGAAGCCGCCCGGCAGCGCATGACGCCCCGCATGCGGGTGCCGGTCGCGCTTCAGCAGCAGGAGGGTCGGGCGACCGCCGGAGAGACCCAGCAGCACCAGATCGACGGCCACGGCGGGCCGGGCATAGTCGGCGGGATCGTAGCGGGCCAGGAAGGCGGCTTCGGACTCGGCTTGGCTCATGGGATCACGCTCGACCCTCGTTATTCGCAACTTGGATATTAGTTATTTTTGTATTGGATATATGTCAAGGCAGACGGCGAGCGCGGGCTGCTGTTCCGGCCCTATCGGTCGCTGACGGCGGGCAATCGGCGGCGCGCACCAGCACGCCTGGAACATCGTGACGCGCTGCAACCAAGCGGCGGCTCGGACCGTTCAGAGGGTCCGCAACAAGCCCGAGCGCCCCAGGCGCCGCCAACGCAAGAAACGGAAACCTCGCCACATGAAGACGAACGTCCTGCGCCTTACCGCCGCCACCAGCCTGCTGGCCCTGATGACCGGCCTCGCCGCAGCCCAGAACCCCGACCTGACCAAGACCCCGGAGAACACCGGCCGCGCCCCGAGCGCCACCGAGGCGACCAAGTCCAACAGCGACCTCAAGGAGTGGCAGGTCGCCAAGTCGGCCAAGATCGGCCTCGCGCAGGCCATCGCCACCGCCGAGGGCAAGGCCGAAGGCGAGGAGAAGGGCGGCAAGGCGATCGACGCCGACTTCGAGAAGGCCGACAGCAAGAACCCGGCGCGCTACGCGATCAAGGTCGTGTACCCGAGCGGCAAGCTCGTCGAACACGGCGTCAACGCCGACACGGGCGATCTCTACAAGAGCGAGAACCAGCCGATCGAGCGCTACTTCACCCGGCTGAAGGCGAGCGACTTCCAGAACGCCAAGGTCTCGCTGAAGGACGCGATCGCGCTGGCCGAGCAGAAGCACCCCGGCAGCAAGGCCTACGAGGCCGAGGTCGAGCGCGAGGGCAATGCGGTCGAGTACGAGATCAAGCTGGCGCTCACCGATCGCGAGCAGGAGGTCAAGGTCGGCCCGGACGGCACGGTGAAGAACGACTGATCCCGCTCAAGAGTGCCTCGCAAAACTCCCGATCCCTGACCGCTCTCCCTCTGACGAGGACGGCGCAGGGGGCGTTGTGTGAGAGACACGAAAAGCCGCCCTCCTCAGGAGCGGCGGTCGAGCGGAGTTCGCAAAAGCCCGGCCGGGAACCGCACGGAACCCGGCCAGCCCTTCTCCGAGACACCGCTTCGGGAGGGGCGGCGCACGGGATGGCCGCTCCGGTGGAGCGTCCCGATCGTCGTGACCGCCGGCATCCGGGAACGGGTGCCGGTAAACGCTCTCGAAGGCGGGGCGCGGAGGCGGCGCCGTCGCGCTTCAGCCGCGCATGACCGGCCAAGCCGGCCCCTTCGGCGCAGGGCTGGCGTCTCGTTTTTGGCATCGTCCCGAATCCGGCGACCACCTTTCGGGACGGCGCCCTCCGCTCCGGCTAGAGCCGTATCCGACCTGACTGCATCAGGCCGGCGTCTCCAGGTCTTTGTTTGAACGCGCTTTCTTTCACCGAACCGGCGTCCACTTCGTCGGAAATCGCTCTAACGGGCCTCGTGGCCCTTGCCGCTGGCGCCGGGCGAGGAACCGGAGCCGGCATCGTTGGCGCCCGTGCTGTTGGCTGTGCCGGAGCGGCTCTTGTCGCCCGAAGTCGGACCACTTCCGGCCGCCCCGGGGGACGACCCCGAACCGGCATCGTTGGCGCCCGTGCTGTCGGCCGTGCCGGAGCGGCTGGTGCCGGACGCCCCCGAGCCCTCGGCGGCGAAGGCAGCGGGCGCGAGAAGGAGGGTGCTCGCGAGGGCGAGGGTCAGAACCTTCATGGCGGATCTCCCTGTTTGTTGATGTGATAGCCCCTGGGAAACCAGCACTCCGGGACGCTGTTCCGCCCTGCCCGCTTCGCCCCCATCGCATCGCAGCGCACCGCTCGATCATGGCTCGGGATCATGCGCCTCCGAAGCCATCCGGAGCACGCCGGCTCAGACCCCCTCGAAAATCGCGCCCTTGTGATGGATGAGACAGGAACGGCGGCGCAGGAGAAATCTTGAGTGGCGGATCGGCGGCGATGCGCAGACCGTCGGGGCAAGGCCTCGGAAAGGCCATGCGCGATCCTGCTCAAGCTGGCGCGAACCGCAGCGGTGCCCCGCCGCTCCGAATCTCGTGATCCTCCCCGACAGAAGGAAGCCCGACGCCGATGGGCGCGCTCATCCCGAACCCGAACGCGGCGACCTGGGGCATCGCTGCGCTGGCGACGCTCGGCGTGATCCTGCGCCCGTTCTCCTGGCCGGAAGCGATCTGGGCGGTGCTCGGCGCGGCGCTCCTCGTCCTCCTCGGCCTGATTCCCTGGCAGACCGCCCTGGAGGGCGCGGCCAAGGGCACCGACGTCTACCTCTTCCTCGTCGGGATGATGCTGCTCTCCGAGATCGCCCGCAAGGAAGGCCTGTTCGACTGGCTCGCCGCCCACGCGGTGCGGGCCGCACGGGGCTCGGCGACACGGCTGTTCCTGCTCATCTACGTCGTCGGCACGGTGGTCACGGTCTTCCTCTCGAACGATGCCTGCGCGGTGGTGCTGACGCCCGCCGTCTTCGCCGCGACCAAGGCCGCCGGGGTCAAGCAGCCCCTGCCCTACCTGTTCATCTGCGCCTTCATCGCCAACGCGGCGAGCTTCGTGCTGCCGATCTCGAACCCGGCCAATCTCGTCGTCTTCGCCGAGCACATGCCGCCGCTCGGCCGGTGGCTGGCGACCTTCACCCTGCCCTCCGTGCTCGCCATCGTCGCGACCTATCTCGTCCTGCGCCTGACCCAGAACCGGTCGCTGAAGGATGAGACGGTCGCCACCGAGGTCGAGATTCCGGGCCTCGGGCTCGGCGGCACGATCGCGGCCGGGGGCATCGTCGCCACCGGCGCGGCCCTGATCGGCGCCTCGGCCGCCGGGATCGAGCTCGGCCTGCCGACCTTCATCGCCGGCCTCGCCACCACCCTCGTCGTGCTCGCGATCAATCGGGGCGGGCTGGTCGCGGTCGCTCGGGACGTCTCCTGGGGCGTGCTGCCGCTGGTCGCCGGGCTCTTCGTCCTCGTCGAGTCCCTGGAGAAGACCGGCCTCCTGGCAAAGCTCGCCGATCTCCTGGGCCGCGCCGCGCAGGGCGATCCCGCCGCGACGGCCTGGGCCGGCGGTGCGCTCGTCGCGTTCGGATCGAACCTCGTGAACAACCTGCCGGCGGGTCTCCTGGCGGGTGCGGCGGTGCAGGCCGCCCATGTGCCGGAAACGGTCGCGGGGGCGATCCTGATCGGCATCGATCTCGGGCCGAACCTTTCGGTCACGGGCTCGCTCGCCACGATCCTCTGGCTCACCGCGATCCGCCGCGAGGGCCAAAACGTCTCCGCCTGGGCGTTCCTGAAGCTCGGCGCCCTCGTCATGCCCCCGGCGCTGGCGCTGGCCCTCGCGGCTCTGATTCTTGCCTGATCCTCGCCTGATCCACTGCCATCCCAGCCTCGTCCCAGCTTCTTGCCAATCCGGAGGCCGACCCGCGTGAGTGCCGCCCTGCTCTATCCCTTCATCATCGTGGCGGGCGCGCTCCAGGCGCTCGGCAACTCCATGAACGCGCAGTTGCGCGGGCACCTCGTCAACCCGTTCCTCGCCGCGGCGGTCTCCTTCCTGCCGATCGTCTTCGTCTTCGCGACGCTGTTCCTCGTGATGCCGACGCCGCTGCCGAGCCTCGACAGCATCGCGACGATGCCGTGGTACGCGCCGCTCGGCGGCGTGGCCGGCGCGGTGGCGGTGTTCGGCGGCCTCGCCTTCGTCGACAAGGTCGGCGCCGGCCCCTTCAACGGCCTGACGCTGACGGCCAACATCCTGACCTCGCTGGCGATGGATTCGCTGGGCCTGTTCGGATTGCAGGGCGGCGGATTTAAGCTGATGCCCTGGCTCGGCGGCCTGCTCATGGCCATCGGCGTGACGTTCATCGCCCGGGTCACGCCCGACAAGGGCGAGGCGGATGGCGAGGCCAAGGATACCGGCCACGGCCTCAACCCGCGGCTGCTCTATCCCTTCATCGTCGTCGCGGGTGCCCTGCAGGCGATCGGCGTCGTCTGGAACGCGCAGCTGCGCGGTGCCCTGGTCAATCCGTGGCTCGCGGCCATGGTCTCGTTCCTGCCGGTGGTGTTCGTCTTCGTGCTGGTCTTCCTGCTGCGGCCGAAGCCGCTGCCGCAGCGGGCCGACATCGAGGGGGTGCGCTGGTGGATGCCGCTGGCCGGCCTCACCGGCGCCGTGGCCGTGTTCGCCGGCCTGCTCTTCGTCGACAAGGTCGGCGCGGGCGCCTTCAACGGCCTCCTGATCACCGCCAACCTGCTGACCTCGGTCGCGCTCGACCATTTCGGCTGGGTCGGCATGAAGCGGGTGCGGGCCGGCGCATCGCGGCTGGGCGGGGCCGCCCTGATGGTGGCCGGCATCGTCCTCATCTCGCTGTTCTGACGGCCGATGCAGCCGCACGCGCCGCCACCCGACGGCCGGAGCGCCTCACGGGCAGAGCCGGGGGCGGCCTGTCGGCGTCAATGCGCGAGGATCTTCGACAGAAACTGCTGAGCCCGCTCGCTGCGGGGCCGGTCGAAGAAGGCGTCCTTCGCCACGTCCTCGACGATCTGCCCGCGATCCATGAACACCACCCGGTCGGCCACCTTGCGGGCGAAGCCCATCTCGTGGGTCACGACCATCATGGTCATGCCGTCGCGGGCCAGCTCCACCATCACGTCGAGCACCTCGCCGACCATCTCGGGATCGAGCGCCGAGGTCGGCTCGTCGAACAGCATCACCACCGGGTCCATGGCGAGCGCCCGGGCGATCGCCACCCGCTGCTGCTGCCCGCCCGAGAGCTGGCCCGGATGTTTTTGTGCGTGATCGGAGAGGCCGACGCGGGCCAGCAGATCGAGACCGCGCCGGGCCGCCTCCGCCTTCGAACGCCCGAGCACCTTGCGCGGGGCGAGCGTCAGATTGTCGATGACGCTGAGATGCGGGAACAGCTCGAAATGCTGGAACACCATGCCGACCCGCGCGCGCAGCCGCGGCAGGTTGGTGGCCTTGTCCCGCACCCGCGTGCCGTCGACGGTGATCTGCCCCTCCTGGAACGGCTCCAGGGCGTTGACGCATTTCAGCAGCGTCGACTTGCCCGAGCCCGAGGGGCCGCACACCACCACCACCTCGCCGCGCGTCACCGCGGTGGAGCAGCCCGACAGGACGCGGACCTCGCCGTACCACTTCGACACCGCCTCGATGGCGATCATCGGCCCGCACGCGGCGGGCGGCTGCGGCGATGTCAGCGGCGCGGTCATCGGCCCACCCTCATCCTGTTATCCCTCACCGGACGATCGCCGTGCGGGCCTGGAGCCGGCGCACCAGCAGCGAGGCCGCAAAGCAGACGGCGAAGTAGACCAGCGCGGCGAACAGGTACATCTCCACCAGCCGCCCGTCGCGTTGCGCCACCTTGGAGGCGGCGCCGAGGAAATCGGTGAGCGAGAGCACGTAGACGAGCGAGGTGTCCTGAAAGAGCACGATCGTCTGCGTCAGCAGCAGCGGCACCATGTTGCGGAACGCCTGCGGGAGCACCACGAGCCGCATGACTTGCGCGTAGCTCATGCCGAGCGCCCGGGCCGCCGCGCTCTGGCCCTTCGGGATCGATTGGATGCCGGCCCGCACGATCTCGGAGAAGTAGGCCGCCTCGAACAGGGTGAAGGTGACGAGCGCGCTGGCAAACGCCCCGACCCGGATCGGCGTGTCCGCGCCGATCGCCCAGGCGCCGAGATAGGGCACGAGGAAGTAGAACCAGAAGATCACCAGCACGAGCGGCAGGGACCGCATCAGCTCGACATAGAGCTTGGCCGCATGCGTCAGGCCCGGCACGCCCGAGAGCCGCAGCAGCGCCAGCCCGGTGCCGAGCACGAGGCCGCCGCCCGCCGCGAGCGCGGTGAGCGTCAGCGTGAACACCATCCCCTCGCCGAACAGGTAAGGCAGCGAATCGGCGACGACGGAGAGGTCGAAATGCCCGAACATCAGCGCCCTCCCGGCACGGCCACGCGCCGCTCCAGCAGGGTCGCGCCCGCGATCACCACGAGGTTGAGTGCGACGTAGAGCAGGGTCGCTGCGGTGAAGGCCTCGAACACCTGGAACGAGAATTCCTGCATCGAGCGGGCCCGCGCCGTGAGTTCGAGCAGGCCGATGGTGAGCGCGACCGAGGTGTTCTTGAGGTTGTTCAGGAATTCCGAGGTGAGCGGCGGCAGGATGATCCGGTAGGCGTTGGGCAGGAGCACGGCGCGGTAGGTCTGCGCCCAGGTGAGGCCGAGCGCCAAGCCCGCCTGCGCCTGCCCCCGCGGCAGGGCGCGGATGCCCGCCCGCACCTGCTCGGCCACCCGCGCGGCGGTGAAGAAGCCGAGGCACAGAACCGCCGTGTAGAACGGCGCGTCCGGCATCTGCTTGACGGCCGAGCCGAGACGCGCGGGCAGGAGTTCCGGCAGCACGAAGTACCAGAGGAACATCTGCACCAGCAGCGGCACGTTGCGGAACCCCTCGACATAGGCCGCGCCGATGGCGTTGGCGGTCCGCGAGGGCAGCGTGCGCATCACGCCGACCACCGAGCCGAGGGTGAAAGCGATGACCCACGAGCAGAGGGCGGTGACCACCGTCCAGGCCAGCCCGGAGAGCAGCATGTCGGCATAGGTGCCGGCGCCCTCAGGGGACGGCTCCAGGAAGATGCCCCAGTTCCAGGTGTAGTTCATCGGGCGCCCATCATCGCAGGTCGCTCGGCCGCATCCGCGCCGGCATGGTCAGTAGGCCGCCGGATCCGGGCTGTCGCTGGGGTTGGCCAAGGTCTTCCGCATCGCCTCGCTCATCGGGAGCTTCAGGTTGATGCCCCGCGGCGGGATGGCTTGCGTGAACCACTTGTCGTAGAGCGCCGTCCCCTCCGGGCTCTTGTAGAGGGCGGCGGTGGCGGCATCGACCACGGCCTTGAAGGCCGGGTCGTCCTTGCGCAGCATGATGCCGTAGGGCTCGGGGCGCGACTGCGCCTCCGAGGAGATCGCGTAGGCGTCCGGCGTCTTCGATCCGGCGACGAGGGCGGCGAGCAGCACGTCGTCCATCACGAAGGCGTCGGCGCGGCCGGTCTCGACCATCAGGAAGGCCTCGGCGTGGTCCTTGGCGGGCAGGATCCGCATGCCGAGGCCCCGGGCGGTGTTGATCTCGTTGATCTGGCGGATGTTGGTGGTGCCCGAGGTCGAGACCACGGTGCGGCCCTTGAGGTCGTCGGTCTTGTCGAGCCCCTTCTCCCGCTTGGCGACGAAGCGCGTCGCGGTGAGGAAATGGGTGTTGGTGAAGGCCGCCTGCCGCTGCCGGTCGGCGTTGTTGGTGGTCGAGCCGCATTCGAGGTCGATCGTCCCGTTGGCGATCAGCGGGATGCGGGTGGCGGAGGTGACCGGATTGAGCCGCACCTCCAGCGTGTCGAGCTTCAGATGCGCTTTGACCGCGGCGGCGACCTTGAGACAGATCTCGAAGGCGTAGCCCACCGGCTTCTGATTGCCGTCGAGATAGGAGAACGGCACCGAGGCGTCGCGATAGCCGATGGTGATGGCGCCCGTGTCCTTCACCTTCTTGAGGGTTCCGCTCAACTCCTGCGCGCCGACCGGTGCCGTGGCCGCCGAAATCGCGACGGCGGCGAGGAAAAGCGCATGACTCAGGTGCATACGGCGGACCTATTTTCTGACGACGACCGCCTCGTTGCAGCCGGGACGAACCGCGGGACGGGCCCGCGATTTGAAACGCATAGTGATGCTGAGAGAAGCGCTTGTCATCCGATCCGGACAAGCTCGCTGAGGCAAAGCCCATACCATCGGTGCGAAGCGCCACTCCCCAGGGCCCGCCGGCGGGTGCGTCCGGGGCGGACCATCAGAAGTCGCGCTGGACACGGATGCGGATCTGCGTCGTGTCGTAGTGCTTCTCGGTATAGGCCGGCAGGCCGTTCACGGTGACGGGGCGGGTCGCGTCGGCATCGCGCCCGCCGAGCAGGCCGGTGCCGATATAGGTTCCCTCGATGCCGATATCGAGATCCTTGACCGGCGACCAGATCAGGCTCGCGCCGGCGATGATCTGGTAGTTGTCCCGCAGGATCGGGTTGGATGCGAAGGCCGCGCCGGTCGGCGGCGCGGAGGAGCCGACGAGGACGTTGACGAGACTGAACGCCTCGCGGGTGCCGCGCCGAAACCCGACCTCGCCATAGCTCCCGAAGACGGCGGAGCGCCATTCGGGCGCCCAGTAATGCAGGAGGGAGGCGGTCGCCGTGAAGCTCTTCGACAGGTCGATCCGGCCGGTCAGCGGGTTGATCACCGCGTCGGCCAGGGCCTGTACGAAGGGGCCGCCCTGCACCGGGGTGAGCTGGCTGCTATAGTTGCCGGTGAAGAACGAGAAGCCGGTATAAATCAGCGCGCCCTCGCCGTAGGCGCCCTGCAGGTAGAGCCCGTCACCCGCGGCGATCCAGGGCAGGTTGAGCTTGAGGCCGCCCTGCACCGCCCAACCGTGATCGGTCTGTGATCCCGATGTGATGCCGCGGGTGGCGAGCAGGGCTGCGGCGGTGCCGGCGCCCACCGGCCCCGTCGCGGAACCCGGCGCGGCGGTCAGGGTGGAGATGCCGGAATTGGCGATGAAGCCGCCGATATTGACGTCCTTGACGGCGGCCGAGAGCTGGACCGAGCCCCAGCCCGCATCGTAGCGCAGCGCCCCGACGAAGTCCGGCATGCGCGAGCGCTGCACCGCGTCGACGAAGACGGCCGTGCTGGCGGTACCGTTGGCATTGGTGCCGAGGATGACGGGGCTCGGCGCGGTGACGAAGACGTTGTTCACGCCGCTCTGTCCGGGGATGGTCCCGGTGGGGGCGGCCGAGGCGGCGTAGAACGGGTTCTTGCGGAGGTTCGGATCCTCCATCGACAGCGTCGCCGACCAGCCCTCCCCCATCTTGGACGTGTAGGCCAGGAGGTTGGTGGAGGGCATGTCCGACCCCGCCGTCGAGCCGATCAGCTCGTAATCGTGGGCGTAGAAGTCGAAGAACGAGGAGGCGCGGCCCGCTGTCAGCCCGGCGAACTGAACGAAGGCCTTGTCGGCCACGACATAGTTCTGGACCCGGCCGAGCGCGTCCTGGCCGGTCGCCGGAAAGGCGTTGCCGATGCGTTGCTGCGTGCCCGACGCCATGGTCACGCCGGTACGGCTCGCAGCCTCCAAGCGCAGGAAAGCGCGCAGTGTCCCGTAGCCGGTCTGCGTGCGCGCATCGACGTTCATGCGCATCAGCCCACGGTACTGCGACAGGTCGCCCGCACTGTTGGTGCGGTTCTGGACCGGGATGTACCCGGCCTCGAAGCGGGCGCGGCCCGAAACGCGCAGGCAGGTGTCGGTACCGGGGATATAGAAGAAGCCTGCACCGCTCGCGCTGCAGACCCGGACGAACTCGATCGGGACCGCCTTCCTGATAGGCAGGTCAGCCGCCCGGGCGGCGTCGACGGCCATCACGGCCGTGACCGCGATCGCGGCTCCCGCCAGACCTGTGGTTGCAACCCACCCCATCCGCCGGACCTCCGCCATCAGCCCCGCCCCCTCACGGCGCCGAGTCGCCCGCCATACCGCCCCCTGAGGAGACATGACGACGGCCGAGGGCACGACTTGCATAACGCTTGTGCAGACTGCGCAGACACGGCCCATCTTCAGAGATTCTTGTAAAACTTGGAATCAATACTTGAATACTAGAACCCTGTAGTTGACCCGTCACGCACAATCGCACATTGCCGCAGATCGGCGCCTGCCTGTGACTTTTCAGCTGCACCCCGCCCCCTCGACGCGGCCGGTCGGGAGGAAACGGATGATCCGATCGTGGCGAGGGACAGCCCGGCGCAGGGGAGCCGGACCGCGCGGGCTCAGCCGAGACGCGCCCCTGCACGGAGGAGTTGAGAGGCCTGCCTCGCCGGACGGGCCAAGAAAAAGATTTGATTTAATCCCGAAAAAATCAGGTCATCACGAGGTTTCGTCCGGGCCGTTGCAGGCGGGGGACAAAGGGCGAAGGCATTCCAGCGACTGAAATACGCAGTTCAAATCCCTGATTTCGCTCCGTTTTGGCCTCGTGCCGCCATGTGGAAAACCCGTCGACGCAAGAGCGGCGGATTCACGGCTCCGCCGACAAAATGCATCGATCAAAGCAGGGGTCCTTGCACTGGTATACCAGTCTAGGCGATCTCTAGCCGGCCCCGAGCGAACTCTGCGAAAGAACAGGAGCGGTGTGGTGAAGCGGTCGGTTCTCTGCGCGTCGTTACTTGCCGGCGCCTCCATTCCCCTCTTCATCGGTCCGGTGCTGGCCCAGAGCGGCCCCTTTGCCGGCCCCCTGGAAACACGGCCCGTCACGGCCACGGAGGCCGCGACCGCCACGATGCAGGCGGGGATCGCCGCGTCCCGCAAGAAGCAGGACGGCCCCTACTTCGCGGCCCAGCCGTCCAAGCCGCCGAACTTCCTCTACAAGGGGTTCGGTGAGCCGGAGAACTGGCGCATCAGCGGCTCGTTCCGGCCGCGGGTGGAGGGCATCGCCAACCAGTTCCGCCCGGTCCCGACCTTCGCTTCCAACGACATCCTGAACTCGTACCTCACCACGCTGCACGCGGAGTACGGGATCAAGGGCCCGGTCCGCATCGGGGTCGAGCTGTTCGACAGCCGCGGCTACTTCCAGCAGCGCAACTCCTCCGCCTTCACCACGGAGATCAACGCCCTCGAACCGGGCCAGGCCTATCTCAACTTCGACACCGGCGATCTCGGTGACGAGGGCTCCAAGAGCAACCTCACGGTCGGCCGCTTCACCAAGAACATCGGCTCGCGCCGCCTCGTCTCGCGCCAGCAATTCCGCAACACCATCAACGCCTATACCGGCGTGAGCTTCGACTGGCAGGGTGTGGGCAAGGACAAGTTCACGGCGCTGTGGGTGATGCCGCACACGCGTCTGCCCGACGACCTGAACGGCATCCTCGACAACGGCATCGAGTTCGACCGCGAGAGCCTGGACCTACAGCTCTTCGGCGCCTCCTACACCTTCGCGGGCATCTTCGGCGGCACGTTCGAACTCTACGGCTACGGCCTCTACGAGCAGGATTCGGGCACCGGCCTGCGCTCGGTCCAGACCCGCGACCGGCGCCTGTTCACCCCCGGCCTGCGTCTGGCCCGCCAGCCGCGGGTCGGCGAGTTCGACTACGATTTCGAGGGGATCTACCAGACCGGGCTGGCTCGCGAGACGGCCGCCGCCGCCGACCTGCGCGACCTGACCGTCTCGGCCTACTTCGTCCACGCCGAGGTCGGCTACACCCTCGATCACGCGTGGAAGCCGCGGTTCTCGTTGCACTACGACCATGCCAGCGGCGACCGGAACAACGACGGCAAGTTCACCCGCTTCGACACGCTGTTCGGTGCCCGGCGCTTCGAGTACGGCCCGACCGGCCTCTACGGCCCGGTGCAGCGCGCCAACCTGATCTCGCCCTCGATCCGCGCCGAGATCACCCCGAGCCCGGTCTGGGACGCCTTCATCGCCTACCGCCCGCTCTGGCTGGAGAGCGCCACCGACACCTTCGCCGCGACCCTGATCCGCGACCGCACCGGCCGCTCCGGCACCTTCGCCGGCCACCAGATCGAGGGGCGCCTGCGCTACTGGATCATCCCCAACGAGATGATCCTCGATACCGGGCTGGCCTATCTCGCCAAGGGCGACTTCCTGCGCAACGCGCCCAACGCGCCCGATACCGGCGACACTTTCTACGGCTATCTCAACACGACGCTGTTCTTCTGATTCTCATCTCTTGATCCTCTGCCGGCCCCGCTGCGTCCGCGCATAAGCTGACGCAGCGGGGCCGTTGACACGTCACCTAGACTGCAAGCGATTGACAGTCCGGCACGCGAAGATCTGAACACCGACCCAACGGTGACCGCCGCTGAAATCGTGGATTCGGCCGGATCATTCGACGCATCGGGGAGACTTCCGTGGCGAAGACGGCATCTGACACCAAGGCCAAGCACGGCGCGAAGGATGCGGCCGGAGGCCAGGGTGAGGTCAAGAAGTCCAAGGCTGCGGCCAGGAAGGCCAAGGGCATAGGCGGCACGGGAAAGAAGGCAGCCAAAGCCGAGACGAAGGCTGCGGCCATCGCGGCGGCCGAGACGGCCGCCCGCCCGGACGCATTCGGGACGGTGGCAAAGGCCACGGTGGCAAGCGCCACGGCGGAGAAACCGCCCCAGGAGGAGGATCTCGCCGTCGCCACCGTGCGCAAGGTGGCGATGGAAGGGGCCAAGACCCGCTCGGAACACGATCTGCTCGGGGATGGCGAGGTGCCGTCCGATGCACTGTGGGGCATCCACACCAAGCGGGCGGTGGCGAACTTCCCGATCACCGGCGTGCCGGTGGGCCATTACCCGGAACTCGTGCGGGCGCTGGCCTTGGTGAAGCA
Organism: Methylobacterium sp. AMS5; assembly: GCF_001542815.1. Lineage (GTDB taxonomy): Bacteria > Pseudomonadota > Alphaproteobacteria > Rhizobiales > Beijerinckiaceae > Methylobacterium. Next base: position 4,245,377 of record NZ_CP006992.1, on the reverse strand, counting down.
GGCCGCGGCGCGGGCCAACCACCGGCTCGGCTACCTGCCCAAGGGGAAGGCCAAGATCATCGACGAGGCCTGCACCCTCGTCGCGACCGACCCGGCCTACGCCGAAGCCTTCGTGGTCGACGCGATCCAGGGCGGGGCCGGCACCTCGACCAACATGAACGCCAACGAGGTGATCGCCAATGTCGGCCTGAGGCTGATGGGCCGGGCACCGGGCGACTACGCCGCGCTGCATCCCAACGACGACATCAACATGGCGCAATCGACCAACGACGCCTATCCGACGGCGCTGCGGCTCGCGGTGATCTTCGCCACGCAACCACTGGTGAAGGCGCTCGACGACCTCGCCTACGCCTTCAAGAGCAAGGCGGTGGAGTTCGCCGACGTCCTGAAGATGGGCCGGACCCAACTCCAGGACGCGGTGCCGATGACGCTCGGCCAGGAGTTCGACGGCTTCCACGCCACGATCAAGGAGGACGTGGCGCGATTGACCGAGATCGTCGGCCTGTTCCGCGAAGTGAATCTCGGCGCGACCGCAATCGGCACCGGCCTCAACGCAGACCCGCGCTACGCCGCGCTCGCCGTGGAGGAACTGTCGCGGCTCGCCGGCCAGCCGATGGTGCTGGCTTCCAACCTGATCGAGGCGACCTCGGATCTCGGCGCCTTCGTGCTGTTCTCCGGCGTCCTGAAGCGCGTGGCGGTCAAGCTGTCCAAGATCTGCAACGACCTGCGCCTGCTCTCGTCCGGTCCCCGCACCGGTTTCGGCGAAATCCGTCTGCCGGCGGTGCAGGCGGGCTCCTCGATCATGCCGGGCAAGGTCAACCCGGTGATCCCTGAGGTGGTCAACCAAGTCGCCTACATGGTCATCGGCCACGACCTCACCGTGACGCTCTGCGCCGAGGGCGGCCAGCTCCAGCTCAACGCCTTCGAGCCCACCATCGGCTACTGCGTGCTGAGCAGCCTGCGCATGCTGACGGCGGCCATCGACACCCTGACCAAGCGCTGCATCGAGGGCATCGAGGCCGACCGCGAACGCTGCCGCAGCCTCGTCCAGGGCTCGATCGGCCTCGTCACGGCGCTCGCGCCGACGCTCGGCTACGAGGCGAGCTCCCGCATCGCCCGCCGGGCGCTGCGGGAGAACCGGACGGTCGCCGAGCTGGTGCTGGAGGAGGGCCTTCTGACCGAGGCCCAGCTCAACGAATTGCTCGAACTGGAGGCCATGACCCATCCGACCCGGCGGCAGAAGGCCGGAACGGTGGGATGATCCTCTGAGGCGTGCGGTCCGCCCCGCTCACGGGATGACCCGCGCCGCCCGCAGCCGCTCGAACAGCGCGAAGAAGGCGTCGTCGGAGGGCTGGTAGTCGAGAAAGCCGAGGCGCCGGCTCTTGCTCATGTCGGTGACGACCTCGATCGGACGGCCGAGATCGGCATCGGTGTGCCACGCGGAGACGAGGCGGTTCAGGTCGGGCTCGATCAGGCCGTGGGACTGGGCGATCTCCGCCCAGAGCGGCGCCGCGCCCGACAGCTGGTGTTCGAGCGGGTTGACCTCGCCGTCGAAGGGCGCCGGCGTGAGCCCGAACCATTGGGCGAGCCGGCCCCACATCCATTGCCAGCGGAAGACGTCGCCGTTGACGACGTTGAAGGCCTCGTTGTGCGCGGCCTCCGTCAGCGCCGCCCATTCGAGGTGGCGGGCGAGCAATCGCGCGTCGGTCACGTCGGTGAGTCCGTTCCATTGCGTCGCCGAGCCGGGGAAGCGGAAGGGACGACCGGTCTCCCGGCAGAGCGTGGCGTAGACGGCCAGCGTCACGCCCATGTTCATGGCGTTGCCGAGCGCGTAGCCGACGATGGTGTGCGGGCGGTGGACGCTCCAGGTGAAGCCGTCGCGCGCGGCCGCGGCGAAGACCTCGTCCTCCTGCGCGTAGTAGAAGTTCTCGACCGGCAGCCGCGGCTGGTCCTCGCGGAAGGGCGTCGGCGGCAGGCTGCCCTGCCCGTAGCTCTCGAACGGCCCGAGATAGTGCTTGAGGCCCGTCACCAGTGCCACGTGGCGGACGCTCGCCCCCGGACGCAGGGCGTCGAGGAGGTTCTTCACCATCGCGGCGTTGACGCGGATGTTCTCGGCCTCCGTCGGCTGGCGCAGCCACGTGGTGATGAAGACGTGGCTCGGCTCCCGCTCCCGGAGCGTTCGGGCGAGCGCCTCCGGCTCGAGCAGGTCGGCGGGCAGCGGCGTGACGCCGGCGATCTCGGGCGGGCGCCGCGCGAGCCCCTCCACCGTCCAGCCCTGCGCCACCAGATGCCGGGCGAGGTTGTTGCCGACGATGCCGCCCACGCCCGCGATCAGTGCCGTTCCCGTCATACCCGTCTCCGGTCCCGTCCTCGGCCCCGTCACGATCGGTGCGGCGCCTGCCTGTCGGAAACCGGCCTGGAGCGGATGCGTTCGATCCCGTATCCGGCCTTCGCCCTAACCGGCGGTGGGCTCCACACTCTCCCGGCCGTCGAGCACACGCTCGGCACGCTCCCGGTCGAGGTCGCCCTCCCAGGCGGCGACGACGACGGTGGCGACGCAATTGCCGATCAGGTTGCCCAGCGCCCGGGCGATGCCGACGAACCAATCGACCGAGAGCACCAGCACGAGGCCGATGGCGGGAATCGAGGGGACGGCGTTCAGGGTCGCGGCCAGGATCACGATGGCCGAGCCCGGCACGCCGTGGGCGCCCTTCGAGGTGACCAGCGAGACGCCGAGCACCAGCATCAGGTCGCTGAAGGAGAGCGGCGTGTTGGTCGCCTGCGCGATGAAGACGACGGCGAGCGTCAGGTAGATCGAGAAGGCGTCGAGGTTGAAGGAATAGCCCGTGGGCACCACGAGGCCGACGGTGGAATCCTTCACCCCGAGATGCACGAGCTTGCGCATGATCTGCGGCAGCACCGCGTCGGAGGAGCCGGTGCCGAGCACGATGGTCAGCTCCTCGCGCAGATAGATCAGGAGCTTGACGAGGCTGAGGCCCGCGAGCCGCATCACCGCGCCGAGGATCACGAACACGAACAAGGCCACCGCGAGGTAGAACAGGGCCACGAGCGAGAGGAGCTGCGCCAGCGAGCCGATGCCGTAGCGGCCGACCGTGTAGGCGACGGCGCCGAACACCCCGAGCGGGGCCACCCGCACGATCAGCCCCATGGCCTTGAACAGCACCGTGGACAGAGCGTCGATCAGGTCCGAGACCGCCCGGGCCTTCTCGCCGCCGACCAGCGCGAGGCTCACCCCGAACAGCACGGCGAAGAACAGCACCTGCAGGACGTCGTTGCGGGCGAAGGCGTCGAAGGCGGTCTTAGGGATGATGGCGAGGAGGAAATGCGCGATGCCGCCGCCTTGCAGCTTCTGCGCGGAATCGGCGTAGCCGCCGAGAGCGCCGGCATCGAGGTTGGCCACATCGATGTTCATGCCGTGGCCCGGCCCGACGAGGTAGGCGAGCACGAGCCCGAGCACGAGGGCCACGCTCGTCATCGCCTCGAAGTAGATCAGCGCCTTCACGCCGACCCGCCCGACCTTGCCGAGGTCGCCCGCCCCGGCGATGCCGTGCACGACGACGCAGAACACGATCGGCCCCACGATCATCGCGATCAGCCGGAGGAAGGCGTCGCTCAGGACCTTCAGCTCCCCGGCGAAGCCGGGCGCCAGCACGCCGACGAGGATGCCGGCCAGGAGGCCGGCGATCACCTGCACGAACAGGGACTTGTGGAGCGGGGCCCGCTCGGTCGGCAGGGTGGCGGCAGTGCTCATTCGGACGGACTCCTCCCGGCGGTTTTCGCACGCCCCGTTGCGCCGAACGGCCTTCGCCCCGACGGAAAAACGCTTGCGCGCGGCCTCCATCGGCCCTTCGCACAACGTGGGCGGGTATACCCCTAGACCAATCCGGTCAGGTAGTAGACCCCGATCACGAAGAAGACGGCCACGGTCTTGATGATCGTGATGGCGAAGATGTCGCCGTAGGACTGGCGGTGGGTGAGCCCGGTAACGGCGAGCAGGGTGATGACGGCACCGTTGTGCGGCAGGGTGTCCATGCCGCCGCTTGCCATGGAGGCGACCCGGTGCATCACCTCCAGCGGGATGCCCGCCGCCTGCGCCGCCTCGACGAAGCGGCCGGAGAGCGCCCCGAGCGCGATCGAGAGCCCGCCCGAGGCCGAGCCGGTGACGCCGGCCAGCACGTTGACCGTCACCGCCTCGTTGACCAGCGGATTCGGGATCGCGGAGAGCACGTCCGAGATCGCCTTGAAGCCGGGGAGCGCGGCGATGACCGCGCCGAAGCCGTACTCGGTGGCGGTGTTCATGCCGGCGAGCAGCGAGCCCGCCACCGCCGCCTTCGAGCCATCGGAAAAACGCTCCGCGAGGTTGCGATAGCCGAGAATCACGGTGGCGAGGATGCCGAGAAGCAGCGCGCCCTGGACCGCCCAGATCGCCGCCACGGTCTTGACCTGTACGGTCACGGGATGGGCCGCCATCTCTGGCGTGAGCGCGGCGCTCGCCTGCTCGCCGTAGGAGGCGGTGATCCAGGCGAGCAAGAGCTTGTTGCCGATCCCGACGACGAGGAGCGGCAGGATCGCGACGCCTGGATGGATCACGACCTTGTCCTCGACCGCCTGCGGCTCGTTGGTGTGGCCCTCGCCGTAGCCCTCGTTTCCGGCCCGGCGGCGGCGCCATTCGAGATAGGCGACGCCGACCGCGAACACGAAGAGCGCACCGATGACGCCGAGCCACGGGGCGGCGTAGGCGTCGGTCTTGAAGAAGGAGGCCGGGATGATGTTCTGGATCTGCGGGGTGCCCGGCAGGGTGTCCATGGTGAAGGTGAAGGCGCCGAGCGCGATCGTCCCCGGGATCAGACGCTTCGGAATGTTCGAGCGGCGAAAAAGCTCGGCGGCGAAGGGGTAGACCGCAAACACCGCCACGAACAGCGAGACGCCGCCATAGGTGAGGATCGCGCCCACCAGCACGATCGCGACGATCGCCCTGCCCTCGCCCAAGAGCCCGGTGACGGCGCCGACGATGGAGCGGGCAAAGCCCGAGATCTCGATGAGCTTGCCGAACACCGCGCCGAGCAGGAAGACGGGGAAGTACAGCTTCAGGAAGCCGACCAGCTTCTCCATGAACAACCCGGAGAACAGCGTCGGCACGGCGGCCGGATCGGTCAGCAGCACCGCGCCCATGGCGGCCACCGGCGCGAACAGGATCACCGAGAAGCCGCGATAGGCGATTCCCATCAGGAAGAAGAGCGCCGCGAGGCAGATCAGGAAGCTCAAGGACGCGCCCTCCCCCGCACCGATTCTCTCACGCGGTGCGCGGCGCTCACCTTGCCCGAAGCGTGAGCGTGTTCAATGGAGCGGCGGTTACAGGCTCCGGTGCATCACCAGCGCGTCGACCGGCCCGCGTTCGGGATGGCGGAACACGCCCGGCAGGCGGCCGACCTCGCTGAAGCCGAGGCTCGTCCAGAGGGCGACGGCGTGGGTGTTGGTGGAAACGACCAGATTGAACTGCATCGCGGAAAAGCCCAGCGCCCGGGCGGTCCCGAAGGAGTGCAGGCCCATGGCGCGGGCGACCCCCCTGCCCCGCGCGGCCGGATGCGTGGCGTAGGCGCCGTTGGCGACGTGGTCGCCGGGGCCGAGTTGGTTGGGCCGCACGTAGTAGCTGCCGAGCACCGCGCCGGCGCTCTCCGCGACGAAGACATGGTGGGCCGGGGAGAACCAGTAGGCGAGCGCCCGCTCACGGTCCCAGTCCCGCGGCAGGGCATAGGCCGCGCCCTCCCGCAGGATCGGCTCCAGGAGCGACCAGATCGCGTCGTGATCACGGCCTTGGGCGGGGCGGATGGTGAGGTCGCTCATCGTGTCCGTTGACGGGTGCCGGCGGTCGGGGCCGATTCACGCGCTGGTAGCATGGATCGGATGAAGCCGGGATCAGGGACGCGACGGGGCGGATCTTTCGGCGTAGGAGGCCGCCCCATCGGGACGATGCCCCGCCCGCCAAGAGACGGATATTTCTCCAAATCCCTGGAAAACCACGAGTATCGGCGCATTCTTCCGGCCCTGACCCGGCATTGACGACAGGATTCTTCCAAATCTAGGCTCCGCGGCGGTCGCGCCCGCGGTCGCACAACGACCTGTCCGAGGGAGCAAACGCGATGTATCGGAGATCGACGATCCTTGCCGTCGCAGTGTCGCTCGTGCCGGTTCTTCCGGCCGCGGCCGTCGCGATGCCGATGGGTGGAAGCTATACCGGCCGCGTCGAGAGCGAGGCGCCGCAGGTGCTCGGCCCCGACGCGGTGAAGATCCAGCAGACGGCCTCCGGGATCAATACCGGCCCCGGCACCCCGCTCGACGGCGCCCGGGTGCAATGGGTGCAGACCGTCACGCTCAAGAACGGCCAGGGGCCGGTGGAAGGCACGATCACCTTCACGACGCCCGCCGGCTCGACCTCGAGCCTCTACCGGGGCACGGTCGCGACCGACGCGCAGGGCCGCGTCACGGCGACGGGCACCTACCGGGACAGCGCGGCCACCGGCGAATTCGCCGGCGTGAAGGGCAAGGGCACTTTCTCGCTCGCCTACACCTCGAAGACCGAATTCGCCGGCCAGTGGCAGGGCGAGGTGACGCTGCCGGGCCAGAGGTCGTCGAAGCGCTGAGGCCAGCCCCCGGCGTGTCGCGGGGTGCCTCACAGGTCACCCGTCCACCGTTTCCTCCGGGCCGGCGGCGAGCGGGCGTTTCGCGGAAGAGACTCAGCCGGAGACGGAGCCGGGGGCCGGGCGGCGCTCCGGCTCCGTCGTCGGCGCCGCCCTGTCCGCGTCGCCGTCGGGAATCAGCGCGATCCGGCCCCAGCCCGGTAGCTTCAGGGCCGGGCGGCGCCAATCGAGGCCGGCCACCGCGCCGAGCAGGTTGAGTTCCAGCCCGTCGACCCAGCCGACGGTGAGGCCGACATAGCCGCGCCAGGACAGGCGCAGGCCGGTGCCGCTCGGGGTGATCTCGGCGAAGCGGCCCGACGGCGTCCAGTCCTTGCCGAGGGCGGTCGGCGGCAGCGGCACGTCGTTGTCGGGGATGCGCGCGACGACATGGGCGGCGAAGGTGTTCGAGTTCGGCCCCGGCCATGCCTGATAGGAGCCCTGGCTGCGGTGGGGATAGTCCGCCACCGCCGCGCGGATTTCCGGAATCGCCCGCGCCGCCCCCTCGCCGTCGAGCCCGAGCACGATCTCCGGCTCGTTGCCGAACCAGCGCCCGTCCGGCGCGTAGGCGTCGGTGCGCACGGGTCTGCCCCAGCCGACCACGTCGTAGCGGGTGTAGCGAGGCGCCCCGGCTTCCTTGACCACCACCCAGCTGTGGTGGGCGAAGATGCCCCGCCAGCGTCCGACCCGGGCGGCGTAGACCCGCACCATCGCCCCCGGCACGGTGGCGGCCGGCGGGAGCAGCCCGGCGCTCGACCAATCCGCCGTCGACCAGTTCTCCGCGCGTCCGCCCTTCGCGGTCCACCACAGGGCGTGGGTCGCGAGCGGAACGAGGAAGAGAAGGATGAGGAGGCCGAGGCCGAGAAGGAGGAAGCGAAGGGCGGGCAGAAGCACGTCGGCGGGCATCGAATTCCGGAAAAGATCAATCCGGACAGGCGGCACCATCTCCGGGGTCCCCAATGTCACGTCCGGCTCCGCGCGGCACAAGCACCTGCGACGCCGCGCGCCGGGTGACAGTGCGCGCACCGTGCGGCCGCGCACCGGAAAGCCGCCTGATGCAGGCCGGCCACACACGCCCTCCCCCGACCGGATGCGCGGCAGATAAGTCTTGCAACATTGTAACATCCTCGCGATGAAACATTGTAACGTGACAAGGTTGGATCGACGGGAATGCGGGGCGGACGGTCGGGACGGATGCTGCTGGCGGCGGGGGCGGTGCTGACGGGCCTGCCCGGAACCGTGCTGTCGGCGCAGGCGCAGGAGGCGGCCACGCTGGAGGAGATCAGCGTGACTTCGGTGAGCCCGATCCAGGGCCGGCCCGCCGCCCCGGCGGCGCCCTCCCCCGCCGCGCCGTTCGCGCGGGCGGCCGAGGTGCTGCCGGTGGCGACGAACACCTTCTCGCCGGTCACGGTGGTGCCGCAGGAGCGGATCGCCCGCGACCAGCCGCGCACGCTCGGCGATGCGCTGTTCGACCGGCCCGGCATCTCCGCCTCGACCTACGCGCCGGGGGCGGCCTCGCGGCCGATCATCCGCGGCCTCGACAACGCCCGGGTGCGCATCCAGGAGAACGGCATCGTCAACGGCGGCGTGTCGGATCTCGGCGAGGACCACGCGGTCCCGGTCAACCCGCTCAACGCCAGCCGGATCGAGGTGATCCGCGGCCCCGCGACCCTGCGCTACGGCTCGGGCGCCATCGGCGGCGTGGTCTCGGCCGAGAACAACCAAGTGCCGACCTTCATTCCCGCCCGCGGCGTCACCGGGCAGGTCACGACCGGATACACCACCGTCGACAACGGCCGGACCGGAGCGGCCAGCGTCGATGCCGGCGCCGACGGCATCGCGGTCCATGCCGACGGGTTCAAGACCGCCACCGATTCCTACGCGATCCCCGGCGGCATCCAGCGCAACTCCGCCACCGAATCGCAGGGCGGCTCGGTCGGCATCTCGGCGATCGGCGACCGCGGCTTCGTCGGCGTCGCGTTCAGCCACTACGACGCGCTCTACCAGATCCCCGGCGGCGAGGCCGAGGAGGCGCGCACCCGCCTGACCCCGAACCAGGACCGCCTGCTCGCCCGCGGCGAGTACCGGCCGCTGAACGGGCCGTTCGAGGTGCTGCGCTTCTGGGCCGGCGGATCGGTCTACCGGCACGAGGAGATCGGCCTCGGCGAGGACGGGGCCGACGGGGTCCAGGCGATCTTCAAGAACCGCGAGGTCGAGGCCCGCTTCGAGGCGCAGCACGTCCCGATCATCACCCCGTTCGGCACGCTGACCGGCGCGGTCGGCGTGCAGGCAGGCCGGCGCGTGCTGAACTCGCAGCTCGAGAGCTTCCTGCCGCCGACCGAGTCGCGGATGCTGGCCGGCTACCTGTTCGAGGAACTGGCGGTGGGCGGCGGGCTGCGCTTCCAGGCGGCGGGCCGGATCGAGGGCGACCGGCTCAACAGCATCGCCACGCGGTTTCCCGGCGATTACCTGCCCGACGGCACCGACCCGGCGAGCTTTGCCCTGACCCGCCGCTTCGCCCCGAAGAGCGCCAGCATCGGCGCCCTGCAGGACCTGCCCTACGGCTTCGTGGCGAGCCTCAACGGCTCCTATGTCGAGCGTGCGCCGACGGGCTACGAGCTGTTCTCGCAGGGGCCGCACGACGCCACCGCGACCTTCGAGATCGGCGACCCGACCCTGCGGCTGGAACGCGCCCGCACAGTCGAGATCTCGCTGCGCCGGGCAGAGGGGCCGTTGCGCCTCGACGCCACCGGCTACGTCACCCGCTATACCGGCTTCATCTTCAAGCGCGACACCGGCAACCGCTGCGACGACGATTTCGGCTCCTGCGGCTCCGGCGACGAGTTGCGCCAGGTCGTCTACTCGCAGGCCAATGCCAGCTTCTACGGCGCCGAGATCGGCGCGCAGCTCGATCTCTTCCCCGTCGGCGACGGCTGGGCCGGAATCGAGGCGCAGTACGACTTCGTCCGGGCCCAGTTCGACGACGGCAGCTTCGTGCCGCGCATCCCGCCGCACCGGCTCGGCGGCGGCGCCTTCGTGCGGGCCAACGGCTGGTTCGCGCGGATCAACCTGCTCCACGCCTTCGACCACACCGAGATCGCCCCGTTCGAGACGACGACCCCGGGCTGGAACGACCTGCGCGCCGAACTCGCCTACACCCAGGCGCTCGACCCCGCGGTCTACGGCGCCACGGAGGTGACGCTCGGCCTCCAGGGCCGCAACCTGCTCGACGACGACATCCGCAACTCGGCCTCGTTCAAGAAGGACGAGATCCTGCTGCCGGGCCGCAACCTCCGTCTGTTCCTGACGGCACGGTTCTGAAGGCAGCGCCTCGCTCCCACCCCTACTTGCCGCGGGCCGGCTTTGCCGCCGGCCGCTCGGGCGGCGTGACGGCGCCCGCCACCGTCCAGTGGCACACCGCCGTGCCCTTGAGGGTGAGGCAGTCGTAGGCGCGGCCGTTCAGGGCGACGTGATCGGCGAGCCCCGTGACCGTGGCGCGGTCCACCGGGCTGCAGCCGAGATCGGATTTCGGATCGGTCGCAACCGCGAGCGCGGCGGCGCGGTCCTCGCCCGTGCTGCGCAGGAGGCCGCGCAGGTTGGCCAGGGAGGTGCAGCCGACCACGGAAGTGGGCCGGGCCGGTGCCTTCTGATCGCCGGCCCGGCCGCCCGTTCCCTGCCCTGTCCCTTGCCCCGTCCCTTGCCCTGTCCCTTGCGCGGCAGCGCCCGGCGCGGACAGCGCGAGGGTGACGGCGGCCAGGACAAGGACAGCCGAGGCGGCGAGGGCGCGGTGAGCGACGTGCGGCAGGCGGGACATGGATCGGTCTCGGACGGTGGAGCCTGATCCCGAACGGCGGTTGCCGTTTTTCGGGACGAGACGCCGAGGCCCGGCATACCATGCCCGACGCCCCGGACCGAGCCTGGCGCGTCCGGGGTGATGCCTCACGATCCCGCGCGCGCCTGCTGCGCCCGCAGCTTGGCGTAGCGCTTGAGAACCCGCTCGCGGCGCAGCCGGGTCAGCCGGTCGATCCAGAAGATGCCTGCGAGCTGATCGATCTCGTGCTGCAGGCAAGCGGCACGCAGTCCCTCGGCTTCCTCCTCGTGCTCGGCGCCGTCGAGGTCGCGGTAGCGTACCCGGACCCGGGCCGGCCGCTCCACCGGCTCGACCACGCCCGGCATCGAGACGCTTCCCTCCGGATGCGCGGCCCGCTCGGGCGAGGCCCAGGCGACGACGGGATCGATGTAGACCGCGTGCGGCTCGTCCGGCTGAAGCCGGATCACCACCACCCGCTCCGGACGCCCGATATGGATCGCGGTCAGCCCCATCGCCGAGACGGCGCCGAGGGTGTCGAGCACGTCCTCGGCGAGCGCATGCAAGGATTCACCGGTCAAGGCCTCGCCGGTCGCGGAGACGGGTTCGGCCGCCCGGTGCAGACGCGCATCGGGATAGAGGATCAGCGGGCGGACGGGCATGCAAGCAGGTTCCGGGGGCTGGCAACAGGGCAGCGGGCCCGATGCGCGCGCCGTCTTGAGATGCAGCCTTGAGATCGAGTCAAGCCGCGACCCTCCGGCTCGGCGTGCCGTCGAGGATCTGCACGCCGCGGCGTATGGGGGGGAGCGGGCGGCCAGCCCCGCCAAAGTCGGATCATCGACAGGACGGGCCCGCTCGCAGGAATGTATTGGGAGGAACAGGACCCGGATTTCGCTCCAGGGATTCCGCCCACATCCCAATCCGCGACGCTGCCCATCGAAGGACGACAACGGCCTCCGGAGGCGTCCGGACGTGAAGATTGATGTTCGGCGAATTGCGTCTCCTCCTCATCCGGAAAGTCCAGATGCGATGGACCCGCCGATGGCAAGATACTGGAACCGCTCCGGGGACGATGCATTGTCGTCTCAACCAACAAAGGAGTTCTTCCTCATGAAGACCATGACGACCCTGCTCGCCGGCACAATCGTCGCGGCGACCATGATCGCCGCGGTGCCGGCCTCCGCACAGTCGATCACCATTGGTCCGGACGGACGGCCGGGGCTCGATCTCCGGTCCCGGGCGCAACGCGATCGCGACGACGGCCGCGAGATGCGCAGGCGCGACCGGGACGAGTATTACCGCGAGCAGCGCTTCCGGGATCGCGACCGGTACGAGCGCCGCGGTTACGACCGGCGCGGCTACGATTACTGATCGGGCGCGAGCCCCTCAGCTTCAGGAGTTTTGCCTCGATCAATCGCGGTCGGGATGCGGTCGCCATGACGAGACGACGGAATGGGGCCGGGCGACCGGCCCTTTTTCGTGCCCGGAGCACAACGCCCATCGTCTCCCGAGCCCCCGACATAACGTCATGCCGGCTGCGCGTCTTTGGGATACGTCAACGATGGCCGTGCGGTTCGAATCAGCAGCGGCGACGGCATTCGGCAATCTCCCAACAAATGTTGTCGTCACAACAATGTTACGCGGCGCCAAATCGGTCACACGCGACGTGAGACCAGCGCACTTGCTCCGAATGGCCAAGTTTCTTCCTCGAATTTCCGCTTTGCGCGAAGAGCAGTGCTTGGCGGAAACCTTTGCGCCGCTTGCACGGTTAGCGCATCGAATTTAACCATGCACCGTCGATCGGTGGCCGCCTTTGGCAAGGCCTTCGATGCCCCCCCGGAAGGGACGCGGCGCCGGCTTGTTTGCTCGCTCGCTTCGACGAACGGGACGGCCTTTTCGGCCGAGGGCGGGACGCATTTCATACGGGGTGCCGCGGCGAGCGGAGGAGGAACCCGGATGCAGACTGGTACCGTGAAATGGTTCGATGAGATCAAGGGCTACGGGTTCATCCAGCCCGATACCGGTGGCAAGGACGTGTTCGTGCATATCTCCGCCGTCCAGCAGGCAGGCCTGCGCGGCCTCGTCGAGGGGCAGAAGGTCAGCTTCGACGTCGAGAACGACCGCCGCAGCGGCAAGCCGGCCGCGGTCAACCTGCAGGCCGGCTGAGGCCGGATACGCTGGACGCTTGAGGGCCCTGCCCTAAAACCTGATTCCATCCCGCAACAGGTCCGAAAATGTTACCGGAGCCGCCCCGAACCGGGGCGACATCTGTTGCGTGTTGCGGCGCACTCGTGCATCGACTGCGCCGGTTCTATAAATGGCCCGATCCGAGTCCAGGCTGCCCGGACTGTGACTGATCCGGCATCCGGCCGTGTCAATGCATGAGAAAGGTCATATGAGCGCATTCGACTTCAGGAATTTCGAAGACCGCCGTCAGAACTCCCAGGCCGCCAAGGCGGCATTGCTCGAGAAGTTCAAGGCCCGGACACCGCTTGACGATCCGGAGATGCGTGCGAAGGCCCAGGCGCGTGCCGAGGTTGCCCGCGCCCGCGACGCGCGCGCCCGCGAGCGCGAGCGCATCCGCATCGAAACCGAGCGGAAGGCTGCGGAGGAGAAGCGCCTGCGTGAGGAAGCCGAGCTCGCCGCTCAGCTCGCCCGCGAGGCTGCCGAGGCCGCCGCTTTGGCCGAACGCAAGGCTGCCGAGGCCGCGGAGAAGAAGGCGGCCCGCGACGCGCGCTATGCCGCCCGCAAGGCCAACGTCAAGATTCGTCGCTGAGCCTCCCGCGGATGCTCCCGGTCCTCCGGGAGCGCCGCAAAGCCGGTCCGCCAAACCGATCGGCTGTTTTCGACACGACCCTGCGCGCCGGACGCTTCGAGCCCGGCGCGTTTTCTTTTGCCCCTCAGCCTCGTCATGACGCAATGCGAGACCGCTCGACGGCACCCGGCCGGACGACCGGCGGCATTCTCTGTGGGCAGATTACGCAGTTCGTGGCCGCGATTGACCGGCAACGCTTGGCAAGCCCGTCTCCGACGACGTTAGAGTGCTTCACACAACACCCGGTCACGGACCGCTCTCGCCCCGGTGACGAGCGAGCGGCGGGCGTTTTGTGAGAGATGCCTCGATCACCGCGGATGCACGCCGCACCGGCGGCGAGCGCCGGGGCCGAACAGGGAGGGCCGAGCATTGCGTGTCCTGGGCAATCACTTCGGTCCGCCGGCCCGGCGCGGTCTGACCGCGGCCGGCTTGCTTCTCGCCACGCTTCTCGGAACCGGCCTCGGGCCGTCTCCCGCCGCGGCGCAGAGCGAGCCGCCGATCCGCAGCGCAGAGGACGCGTTCTGCCGCAGCGAGGCGCGGGCGCAGGTCTTCTCCGCCCCGGACCCGCTCAATCTCGGCCTGCGCGAGATCGGCCGCCGCATCTGGGCGAGCTGCATGGACCGAACCCAGCGCAAGGCCCATCCGCGCAAGGGACAGAAGCCGCGCAAGCGCCGCCACCGCTGAGCGCAGAACCTCCCTCGCGCGCGAGCGGGGCCGTCCCCACATCCTGCCGGAGACGAAGCAGGAGACGCGTGATGGGCTTACTCGACGGGCTGCTCGGGCATGGCAGCGACCTCTCCGCGGACGAGGTGGACCGGCAGCTCGCCGGGGTGCTGGCGCCGGGCGAGAGCGTGCGCGTCGCCTTCAAGGTGATCCGCGACCTGATGGTCTTCACCGACCGCCGCCTGATCCTGGTCGATCGCCAGGGCATGACCGGCCGCAAGGTCGAGTGTCTGACCGTGCCCTACCGCGCGATCACCTCGTTCTCGGTGGAGACCGCGGGCAGCTTCGACATGGATTCGGAGCTGAAGATCTGGGTTTCGGGGCGGCCCGACCCGATCCAGCGCACGCTCAAGCGCGGCGCCGACATCCTGGGGATTCAGCAGGCTATCGCCGGCTCCTTGAAATAGAGCATCATTCCGAAAGGTGATTGCCGGCTTTCGGAAAAAAGATGATGCGAAGACAAGAGCCTCAAGCATCGTCCTGGATCTGGGATCCAGGACGATGCTTTGGACCTCCGCCATGACGTCGAAGGTCGAGTCTTCGAAGGATGGGTCCGAGCCGGGCTTCACGGTCCGGCGCCTCGGCCCCGGCAACATCCCGTCGATGCGCGCCTCAACGTCGTGTTCGGACGCGCCTTCGCCGAGCCCGAGACCCGCGGCGCCACGGCGCTGATCGGCAGCTTCAGGCCCATGCCGGGGCGCCGGGGTCATCGTCGTTCAGGGCGATCCCGGCGACGGCCCGGCGCGCGCTCTTCGACCGGCTCGGCACCCGCGAGGAAGTCCTGCATTGCGACCTGCCCGTCGGCGCCCTGCCCTTGCCATAAGGAGCGAATCCCTCTAAAGGCCCGGCCTTCGCGTTCGCTCCGGCCGGGGGCTGAACGGACGGTGCCGCAAGAGACGACCTCTCTCGGCACAGGGTTTTTCCAAAGAACCCGTCGTCCGGTGTCTCCGCCTTCGATCAACCGCTCGGGCCATCATCACGGCTCGAAGGGCTTGGCGCCGAGAGAATGCGAGACGAACCGGCCCGACTAACCCGCGACGCGCGGGCGGGCTTCCTTATGGCAAGGAAAGGCCCAAGAATGCCTCTCTACGAGCACGTCTTCCTGGCGCGCCAGGACGTGACGGCCCAGCAGGTCGAGACCATGGTCGAGACCTACAAGGGCGTCATCGAGACGGGCGGCGGCACGATCGAGAAGATCGAGTCCTGGGGCGTCAAGTCCCTCGCTTACCGTATCAAGAAGAACCGCAAGGCGCATTTCACGCTCCTCAACATCTCCGCCCCCCCGGCCGCCCTGGCCGAGATGGAGCGCCAGATGCAGATCTCCGAGGACGTGCTGCGCTTCATGACCGTTCGCGTCGAGCAGCTGGAGGCCGAGCCTTCCGCGATGATGCAGAAGCGCGACCGCGACGACCGGAAGGACCGCGACCGCGGTGACCGTCCGCGCCGCCGCGACGACGACTTCGGTGGCGGCGACCGTGGTGATCGCGGCGACCGCGGCGATCGTCCCGAGCGCAACTTCGGCGGGGAGAACTGATCATGGCATTCGGTGCTGGTGGCGGCGGCGGTGGCCGTCGTCCGTTCTTCCGTCGTCGCAAGAGCTGCCCGTTCTCGGGCGAGAACGCTCCCAAGATCGACTACAAGGACGTGAAGCTGCTCTCCCGCTACGTCTCGGAGCGCGGCAAGATCGTTCCCTCGCGCATCACGGCGGTCTCGGCCAAGAAGCAGCGCGAACTCGCTCAGGCGATCAAGCGCTCGCGCTTCCTCGGCCTGCTGCCCTACGTCATCAAGTAGAGCGTCTTCCGGCCCGCTTACCGCGGGCCGATCGACACCGTGAGGGCGGCCCTCCGCAAAGGGGCCGTCCGATCGTTGGGGCAATCGTTTCCCGCCCCTAACCCTGCCCATCACGGGACAGCGGGACAGCGGACTTCATGACCAAGGACATTCCTGTCGGCGCCGGTGCCGGCCTCGTGGCGGCTTTGCTGTTCGGCGTACTGCTCAAGGGCAGCGTTGTCGCTTTTTTTCTTTCCCTGCTCGTTCCGCTCCCGATCCTGATCGTCGGGCTGGGCTGGAGCTACCGCGCGGCCATTGCCGCCGTCGTTACGGGCGCGCTTGTACTCGCGCTCCTTCTCTCTCCCTATTTCGGACTGGTCTTCACCGGCTTTCTGGCTCTGCCGGCCGGATGGCTCGCCTATCTCGCCCTGCTTGGCCGAACGGACGCGAACGGCACTCAGGAATGGTACCCCACCGGCCGTCTGCTCGCCTGGGTAGCGGGCACGGCCGCACTTGCCTTCGTGGGCCCTGCCGCCGTCACATCGCCGAGCTACGACGCGTTCAACAGCCACGTGTCGTCGACATTCAGCCGCGCCGTCGTACAGTTTCAAGTCCAGCGCGGTCGGCTTCCGCCGCTCGCGGCGTCCCCGGAGCAGACCGAACCGAAGGATGGCCCGTCCCAGCCTTCTCCCGACGGGGCGTCTGGATCAAGGACACCGGGCGAGGTGAGGCTCGATGGTCGGGCGGAGCAGCTCGTGGAAGCTCTGACCCTCGTCTTCCCGGCGTTCGTCGCCCAGGGTCTTACGATCCTGTTCACCTTCTACCTCTGGGCCGCCGCCCGCATCGTGCAGATCTCGGGGCGCCTGCTCCGGCCCTGGCCCGACCTGCCCTCCACGATGATGCCGCGCTCCACGCTGCTGGTCTTCGCCGCCGCCCTGACGCTGGCGATGGTGCCCGGCTATCCCGGCGCGCTCGGCATCGCCCTGATCGGCGCCTTCAGCGCGGCCTTCGCCCTCCAGGGGCTCGCCGCCTTCCACGACCGCAGCCGTGGCCGGCCGGGGCGCTTCGCCCTGCTCGCCGGCCTCTACGTGCTGCTGTTCCTCACCCAGGGCGTGGCCATGCTCGCCCTGATCCTGTTCGGCATTGCCGATACCGCCCTCGACCGGCGCCGCCCGCAACCCCGCGGCGACGCCTGATCGCACCCGCTTCCAAGCAACCTCAAGGAGAAGCCCCATGGAAGTCATCCTGCTCGAACGCGTCGCCAAGCTCGGCCAGATGGGCGAGACCGTGAACGTACGTCCCGGCTACGCCCGCAACTTCCTGCTCGCCCGCGGCAAGGCCCTGCGCGCCACCGAAAACAACAAGAAGCATTTCGAGGCCCAGCGCGCCCAGCTCGAGGCCCGCAACCTCGAGCGCCGCAACGAGGCCCAGGCGGTGGCCGAGAAGCTCGACGGCCAGAGCTTCGTGCTGATCCGCCAGTCCGGCGAGACCGGCGTGCTCTACGGCTCGGTCTCGACCCGCGACCTCGCCGAGGTCGTCACCAAGGAGGGCTTCAGCGTCGAGCGCGGCCAGTTCGTGCTCAACCAGCCGATCAAGACGCTCGGCCTGCACACCGTGCCGGTGACCCTGCACCCCGAGGTCGAGGTCAAGGTGACCGTCAACATCGCCCGTTCGCCGGAAGAGGCCGAGCGTCAGGCCCGCGGCGAGTCGGTGACCGAGCGCGAGCAGTTCAACCTCGACGACCTCGGCCTCGAAGTCGGCCAGGCCCTGGCCGATGCCGGCGAGGGCGCCGACGACCGCGGCTAAGTCCGGGTTTTCTCCAGGGCTCCGCCCTGGACCCGCGAAAGGACCCGTCCTTTCGAAACCTCTGACTCGAGCCGCATAAGCGGTGGAGAACGGGGACGCGCCGGCCTCCGGCGTTGACTTGTTCCCAATTCGTTCCAGCATGACGCCCGCGATTCCCGTGACCCGGGAGCCGCGGGCGTCTCGCGTTTCGGGGCCCGTGGCGTGCGTGTTGCAGCCCTTCCGAGCCGGGTCGGCTAAGGAAGGCTTCACCATCCCGAGGCAAGGTCCGGCGGGCATGAAACGGGGCGGCCAAGCCGCCCGACATCGGAGCGACGGACAAGCGCCATGGCCCTGCCCAACGCCCTCACGGCCAATCTCGAGACGGTGCAGCCCGAATACCGGGTGCCGCCGCACAACATCGACGCGGAGCAGGCCCTGCTCGGCGCGATCATGGTCAACAACGACGCCTATTACCGCGTCTCGGACTTCCTTCTGCCCGAGCACTTCATGGAGGCGGTCCACCGCCAGATCTTCGAGGTGTCGGTCTCGCTGATCAAGGCGGGCAAGCTCGCCACGCCGATCACGCTCAAGACCTATCTCGGCGACATCGATCTCGGCGGCGTCACGCCGATGCAGTACCTCGCCCGGCTCGCGGCGGAGGCGACCACCGTCATCAACGCGGGCGAGTACGGCCGCACCATCTACGATCTGGCGATCCGCCGCCGCCTCATCACCATCGGCGAGGATCTGGTCAACGGCGCCTACGAGGCGCCCGTCGAGTCGAGGCCGCGCGACCAGATCGAGGCGACCGAGCGCCGGCTTTACGAACTGGCCGAATCCGGCAAGTACGACGGCGGCTTCCAGAAATTCTCCGACGCGCTGACCGCGGCCATCGACATGGCGGCCAAAGCCTACCAGCGCGACGGCAAGCTCTCGGGCATCTCCACGGGGCTCACCGACCTCGACGCCAAGATGGGCGGCCTGCAGCCCTCCGACCTCATCATCCTCGCGGGGCGCCCGGCCATGGGCAAGACCTCGCTCGTGACCAACATCGCCTTCAACATCGCCAAGGCCTATCGCGGCGAGAAGCAGCCCGACGGCACCATGCAGACCGTCAACGGCGGCATCGTCGGCTTCTTCTCCCTCGAAATGTCGGCCGAGCAATTGGCGACCCGCATCATCGCCGAGCAGTCCGGCGTGCCCTCCTACAAGATCCGCCGCGGCGACATCCGCCCGGAGGACTTCTACAAGATCACAGACGCCGCCCGGGACATGCAGACGATCCCGTTCTACATCGACCAGACCGGCGGCATCTCGATCGCCCAGCTCGCCGCGCGCGCCCGCCGCCTCAAGCGCCAGAAGGGCCTCGACCTCCTCATCATCGACTATCTCCAGCTCCTCTCGGGCTCCGGCAAGAAGAGCGACAACCGCGTGCAGGAGATGACCGAGATCACCACCGGCATGAAGGCGTTGGCCAAGGAACTGGCGGTGCCGATCATCGGCCTGTCGCAGCTCTCGCGTCAGGTCGAGAACCGCGACGACAAGCGGCCCCAACTCTCGGACCTGCGCGAATCCGGCTCGATCGAGCAGGACGCCGACGTGGTGATGTTCGTGTTCCGCGAGGAGTACTACGTCGGCAACAAGAAGCCGCGCGAGGGCACGGAGGAGTTCTTCGCCTGGGAGGCCGAGATGCAGCGCGTCCACGGCAAGGCCGAAGTCATTCTGGGCAAGCAGCGCCACGGCCCGACCGGCACGGTGGAGCTGCAGTTCGACGCCAACATCACCCGGTTCTCGAACTTGGCACAGAGCGACCGGATGCCCGAGCAGATGTAGCGGCAAAGTCGTCTCCACCGGGGAGGACTTTCGCCGATGCGCCTTTGGGTTCTCTCGGACCTGCATGTCGAGTTCGGAGCCTGGATACAGCCCTCGCCGCCTCCGGACCACGATGTGGTTGTCGTTGCGGGCGATGTCGGCGAGCGACTCGCCGCGCGGGTGCTACCCTGGCTGCGGGCGACCTTTCCGGGGCCGCAACCCGTGCTCTATGTGCCAGGCAACCACGACTTCTACCGGACGACGCTCCAGCGCGAGATCGTCGCGGCACGGGCGGTGGCGGCGGATCTCGGGCTGCATCTCCTCGCCGAGGGCGAGAGTGTCGTGTTCGGCGACACTCGCTTCATCGGCGCAACGCTCTGGACCGACTATGCGCTGAAGCCCGAGGCGCGGGCGCATGCGATGAACGCGGCCCAAGACCGCACGACCGGCATGAACGATCATCGCCGGATCAAGGCGGTGGTCGCGGGCGGCATCAACGCCTTCCGCCCAGGCTTGGCGGCGCGCATCCATGCCGCGCAGCGGGCGGCGATCGAGGCGGCGCTCGCCGCATTCTTTTCGGGATCGACCGTCGTGATCACCCACCACGCACCGCATCCACGATCGCTCGCGGCGGGTGCCTGGACAGCCGTCCTTGATGCCGCCGACACTTCCGATCTGTCATCGATCCTGCAAGGCCCCCATGCCCCGGCCCTCTGGATTCACGGCCACGTGCATGCAAGTTGCGACTATCGTGTCGGCAACACGCGGGTGTTGGCCAACCCGCGCGGCTACGTCGAGGCAGGACGGCCCGGCAACGCCGCTTTCGACCCCTCGCTCATCGTCCCGGTCGGGGACGCGCCCCGCAGGAGTTCGTCATAGCGCCCCAGGACCCCGCCCCCCCGAGCGGCCACGGCGCCCGCCTGACGGTCGATCTCTCCGCCGTGGTGGCGAACTGGCGGGCGCTCGGCGCGTGCGCGCCGCGGGCCGAGTGCGGCGCCGTGGTGAAGGCGGACGCCTATGGCTGCGGCCTCTCGGCGGTGGCACCGGCCCTGTGGCGGGCGGGCTGCCGGACGTTCTTCGTGGCGCACCTCTCCGAGGGCATCGCCGCGCGGAAAATCCTGCCGGAGGCCGCGCTCTACGTGCTCAACGGTCTGCCGCTGGGCCACGCGGAGGCGTTTCGCGCCCACCGCCTGCGCCCGGTCCTGGGGGACGCGCAGGAACTCGCCGAGTGGGCCGAGGCCATGCAGGGCGCGGGGCCGGCCGCGCTCCACGTCGATACCGGCATGAACCGGCTCGGCCTTTCCGTCGCGGAGGCTCTGGCGCTGGCCGGTGATCCGCGGATCGCGCGCGCCGGCATCGACCTCGTGATGAGCCATCTCGTCAGCGCGGAATTGCCCGGCGATCCGCTCAACGCGCGCCAAGCCGCCGATTTCGCCCGTGTGAGGGCGGCCTTTCCGCAGATGCGCGCTTCGCTCGCCAATTCCTCGGGCACCTGCCTCGCGCACGACGCCCGCCACGACCTGCTGCGGCCGGGCTATGCGCTCTTCGGCGGCAACCCGGAGCCCGGACAGCCGAACTCGATGCGGCCGGTGGTGCGGCTGGAGGCGACGATCCTGCAGGTCCGCGACGTCGAGGCCGGCGCGACCTGCGGCTACAACGGCCGCTGGCAGGCCCCTGCCCCGCGCCGGCTGGCTACGCTCTCGCTCGGCTACGCCGACGGTTATCCCCGCTCGGCCAGCAATCAC
The DNA here is from genome assembly GCF_001542815.1 of Methylobacterium sp. AMS5. Classification (GTDB taxonomy): domain Bacteria; phylum Pseudomonadota; class Alphaproteobacteria; order Rhizobiales; family Beijerinckiaceae; genus Methylobacterium. The sequence continues at coordinate 4,224,224 of NZ_CP006992.1, read as the reverse complement.
GGTTACGCGCTGGTCGGCGGCGTGCCCTGCCCGATCGTCGGCCTGATCTCGATGGATCTCATCATCCTCGACGTCACCGGTGCTCCCGAGGCGCGGCGCGGCGGCAAAGCCACGCTGATCGGCGATAGGCTCGACATCGACACGGTGGGCCGCGCCGCCGGCACCATCGGCTACGAGATCCTGACGGGGCTGGGTTCCCGTTATGTTCGCAACTATGTAGAGTGACCGATCTTTCCCACCCATTTCCCTCATCCTGAGGCGGTGGCGCGAGGCGGCGCCCTCGAAGGAGGGCTCCAGGGATCGCGTGGCCGGCGGGAGCCCTCCTTCGAGGCTGCTTTGCAGCATCTCAGGATGAGGGGGCTGGGTGGGAGGTTCGACAGATCCCTGCCCTGAGCCGTCTCCCCATGGCCAAGATCCAACAGACCTTCGTCTGCCAGTCCTGCGGGGCGGTCTACAACCGCTGGCGCGGGCGCTGCGAGGCCTGCAACGGCTGGAACACGATCCAGGAGGAGGTCGCCTCGGCCGGCCCGCAATCGGGCCCGGCCGCGACCCGGCCCTCGCGGGCACGGGGCCGCGTCTTCCCCCTGGAAGGCCTGACCGGCGAGGCCAAGGAGGCGCCGCGCACGCCGTCGGGCATCAACGAGCTCGACCGCGTCACCGGCGGCGGCTTCGTGCGCGGCTCGGTGATCCTGCTCGGAGGCGACCCCGGCATCGGCAAGTCGACCCTGCTGATGCAGGCCTCCGCCGCGATGGCCAGGAGCGGGGAGCGCGTCGCCTACATCTCCGGCGAGGAGGCGGTGGGGCAGGTGCGCCTGCGCGCCGAACGCCTCGGGCTGACCAAGTATCCGGTGGAGCTGGCGGCGCAGACCAATGTCGAGGACATCGTCGAGACGCTGTCGCAGGGCCACCCGCCCGCGCTCGTCATCATCGACTCGATCCAGACCATGTGGACCGAGACCGTGGAATCGGCGCCCGGCACCGTGACGCAGGTGCGCAGCTCCGCCCAGGCCCTGATCCGCTTCGCCAAGACCACGGGCACGGCCGTCATCCTCGTCGGCCACGTCACCAAGGACGGGCAGATCGCGGGCCCCCGCGTGGTCGAGCACATGGTCGATGCCGTCGCCTCGTTCGAGGGCGACCAGGGCCACCATTTCCGCATCCTGCGGGCGGTCAAAAACCGCTTCGGACCGACCGACGAGATCGGCGTGTTCGAGATGACCGATGCCGGGCTCGCCGAGGTGCCCAATCCCTCCGCCCTGTTCCTAGCGGGCCGCGACCACGCCGCGCCGGGCACCGCCGTCTTTGCCGGGATGGAGGGCACGCGCCCGCTGCTGGTCGAGATCCAGGCGCTCGTCGCCCCCTCCTCGCTCGGCATGCCGCGCCGGGCCGTGGTCGGCTGGGACCCCAACCGCCTGTCGATGGTGCTGGCCGTGCTGGAGGCCCATGGCGGCATCCGGCTCGGCGGCCACGACGTCTACCTCAACGTCGCCGGCGGCCTGCGCATCACCGAGCCCGCCGCGGATCTCGCGGTCGCCGCCGCGCTCGTCTCGTCGCTCTCGGGCGCGGCTCTGCCCTCCGACTCGGTCTATTTCGGCGAACTCGGCCTGTCGGGGGCGGTGCGGCCGGTCTCGCAGGCGCCGGCCCGGCTGAAGGAGGCGTTGAAGCTCGGCTTTGGCAAAGCGATCACCCCGCAAGGGCGCGGCGAGGCCGGGGACCGGGCGCTGCCGACGGATGCGCTGCGCCACATCGCCGACCTCGTCGCCGGCATCGCCTCGGGCGCGCCGCGGAAGGGCGGGGGCCGCCCGCGGGCCGTGCGCTTCGAGGAGGAGATGTAGCGCGGCCTATTCCGGCGCGAGATGCGGCTGCAGGATCGTCAGCATCCGCTCGGCCGAGGTGCCGGGCGGAAAGAAGCCGAGATAGGCGCCCGAGCGATCCATCAAGTAGACGAAGGCGGAATGCTCGACGGCGCGGCCGCCCCCGGGGCGCAGGCTCGTCTCGTAATAGACCTTGTAGGCGTCGGCGGCGCGGCGGACCGCCGCCTCGCTGCCCGTCAAGCCGACCAGACGCGGATGGAAGTTCGGCAGGTACTCCGCCAGAAGCGCGGCCGTGTCGTGCTCGGGGTCGAGCGTGATGAAGACCGGCTGGACGGCGTCGCCGGCCTCGCCCAGCAGCGTGAGGGCCCGCCCGATCTCCATGAGGTCCGTGGGGCAGACATCCGGGCAGGCGGTGTAGCCGAAATAGACCAGAAGGAGACGGCCGCGAAAATCGGCCTCCGTCCGGGGCCGGCCCTTCTGATCGATCAGCGCGAACGGGCCGCCGACCGGCTCGCGGTTCCACATCAGCACGTCCATCAGCTCGGCGGCCGAGCGGCGGGGCGGGGTCTCGCCGCAGGCGGGGACGACGGCGGCGAGCGCGCAGAGCAGAGCGGCCGCGAATGTCCGGCTACGCACTGAAGACGAGCCGGCTGCCGGTGGTCGGAACGATCACGTTCTCCGGCATCTGCGCCTGCGCCTCGAGGGCGAAGTTCAGGCCGCTGCAATGCATCGGCACGACGACATCGGGCTGGAGCTTTTTGATCTCGGCCACGACCTGGGTCAGGTAGTCCTTCGGCGCGGGTCCGAGATGGAACCCGCCGACGATGGCGTGGACGCGTTCGATGCCGGAGACCTCCTGCGCCTGGCGCACGGAGTTGACGATGCCGACATGGCCGCAGGACGAGATCACCACGAGGCCCTTGCCCTTCACGTTGAAGCAGGTGGCGTGCTCGTGGACGTGCTCGTCGGGGATGATCTTTCCCTGGAGTTCGGCGGGCGAATAGTGGCTGGCATCGCAGCCCAGCCCGTCGGTGATGCCGCGCTCGACGAAGGTGTTGGGCAGGATGCGCTCGATGGAGGCGCGCTTGATCTGCCCCGTGGTGAAGGCGTGGCCGGCGACCACGGTGGGCGTCTCGCAGAGCACGGTCGAGATTTTCTGCGCCGTCAGTTCGCGCCGGTCGAGCTGGCCGAAATCGGTGAACTGGCCGGGGACGCCGCTCGGGCTGTGGCGGTGGCAGAAATTGTCCTCGCCGCCGGCATAGAGCTTCAGGTCGGGCGCGAGCGCGCTCCTGTACGTGTCGAGGAACCCGGTCAGGCCGCCGTAATGGTCGTGGTGGCCGTGGCTGACGATCAGCGCATCGATCTTGGTGGGATCGACCTTGAGGATCTCGATATTGTTGAGCAGGGCCTCGGGGCTGTAGCCGAAATCGAGCAGGATCGTACGGGCCTCCTCCGCCCGCCAGGATTCGGCGAAGAGCGACAGGCCCCACTGATTGTGCAGCACCTTGCGGTAATCGCTGCCGCGCCCGTTGCCCGGCGGCTGATGCAGCACGCCCTGCACGGTCGCGGGCTTCAGGAACTGGTCGTGGGCCGAATCGATCAGGACGCGCAGGGACAGCTTATCGACCGTCGGCACCGTGATCGGGGCGGCATTCGCGATCTCGATACAGGAGAACCCGGCGGCGGCACCGGCCGCGAAGAGTGCGGAGCCCCGCAGGAAGCCACGCCTGTCGATCGTACCGGCCATAACCCTCACCCCGTCCGGATATTGAATACTTCGGTTATAGCCGAGGTTGCTTGGAAGATGATTTCCTCTTTCGAAGCGATCAGAAAACATTATGCGCACGCCATCGTGACGACGAGGGATTTCGCTCTCACCGGCCGATTTTCTTTGATGGATCGGATCTGCGGCCGGGACGGCCGATCCCGGGAGGAAGCCCGGCACCCCTGCCGATGCGGGAATGGGGAAGGCGGCGCGGGCGGCTCGGCGGCGCCCGCACGGAGCGCCGGCCCGAAGGTGACGGCCGAGGTTCGCCGGGGTATATGGTTAAGGACCACAGCGGATGCGCGGCCCGGGGGAGCCGTCGTCGTCCGGGCAAGGCTGCCTCGTTCCGCCCCAGCGAACCATATCCTGCGATGCCGTTTTCCGTCCTCGACCTCGTGGTGCTCGGCATCGTGCTCGTCTCGGCGCTGCTCGCCGCCGTGCGCGGCGTGACCCGCGAGGTGCTCGCGATCATTGCCTGGGTGGCCGCCGCCGCGGTGGCGTGGTCGCTCCATCCGCTGCTCCTGCCCACCGTCAAGCAGCACATCTCCAGCGATACGGTGGCGCTCGTCGCCTCCATCGCCGCGATCTTCCTCGCCACCCTGATCGTGGTCTCGCTGGTGACGGTGAAGATCTCCGACCTCGTGCTCGATTCGCGCATCGGTGCCGTCGACCGCTCGCTCGGCTTCCTGTTCGGGGCGGGTCGCGGCTTCCTGATCTGCGTGATCGGCTGGGTGTTCCTGGCTTGGCTCGTCCAGGGCAAGGTTCCGGACTGGGCGGCGCAGGCCAAGAGCCGGTCGCTGCTCGAAAGCTCGGGCGAGGCGCTGGTGGCGCAGTTGCCCGACAATCCGGAGGGCTTCCTCAAGCAGTTCCGCAAGCCGAAGGGCGACGGGCCGGAGGAGCCGCCGCCGGAGACCGATCTCCCGGCCCAGCGCCGCAGCGAGGCCGGACCCGAGCCGAAGCGCTGAGGCCGGCCCAACGGCCAGCCTCGCCGATCTCCCAAGACGCCGCGGTGCGGAGCAATGCAGCCGCATTGCGCGCGATATGCTGGAATCGGTCTTGGTTGCGACGCGATCCGCGCCTAGGTAACGGTTTCACGACGGTCCTGGCGTAACCCCTCGCGGCCGAGGTCGCGGGCGGCACGCGTCTCCGGCCGTTTCCCGCCGTGCCGGATGCGAGGCCCGCGCGACCCGCGCGCCTCCAGGATTCGAGATCGACATGTCTGTTGTCAGCGCGAGCGCCGATGTCCGTAACCTGGACATCGACGGGGATACGCTTCGCGAGGAATGCGGCGTCTTCGGCATCTACGGGCACGATGACGCCTCGGCCATCACGGCGCTCGGCCTGCACGCCTTGCAGCATCGCGGCCAGGAGGCGGCCGGCATCGTCTCCTACGACGACGGCGTGTTCCACTCCGAGCGCCGCCAGGGCCTCGTCGGGGATTCCTTCTCCGACCGCGCCACGATCGAGCGGCTGGCCGGCCGCTCGGCCATCGGCCACGTGCGCTACTCGACCACCGGCGGCACGATCTTGCGCAACGTCCAACCGCTCTTCGCCGAACTCGCCGGCGGCGGGCTGGCCGTGGCGCATAACGGCAACCTCACCAACGCGCTGTCGATCCGCCGCGACCTCGTGCGCGACGGCGCCATCACGCAATCGACCTCGGACACCGAGGTGATTCTCCATCTGGCCGCCCGCTCGCGCAAACCGCGCATCGTCGAGCGCTTCATCGACGCGCTGCAGCAGATCCAGGGCGCCTACGCCATCGTCGCGCTCACCAACAAGAAACTCATCGGCGCCCGCGACCCGCTCGGCATCCGCCCGCTGGTGCTCGGCGAACTCGACGGCCGCTACATCCTCGCCTCCGAATCCTGCGCGCTCGACATCATCGGCGCCCGCTTCATCCGCGATGTCGAGAACGGCGAGGTGGTGGTGATCTCGGAAGACGGCGTCGAGTCGATCCGCTTTGCCGAGAAGCAGCCGATGCGCCCCTGCATCTTCGAGTACATCTACTTCGCCCGTCCGGACTCGGTGGTGAACGGCAAGAGCGTCTACGGCGTGCGCAAGGCCATCGGCCAGGAACTCGCCCGCGAGGCAGCCCCCGAGGCCGACGTGGTGATCCCGGTGCCGGATTCCGGCGTGCCGGCGGCTCTGGGCTTCGCGCAGGAGGCCGGCCTGCCCTTCGAGATGGGCATCATCCGCAACCACTATGTCGGGCGCACCTTCATCCAGCCGACCCAGACCGTGCGCGAACTCGGGGTGCGGATGAAGCACTCGGCCAACCGCGCCGCGGTCGAGGGCAAGCGCATCGTGCTCGTCGACGACAGCCTCGTGCGCGGCACCACCTCGGTGAAGATCGTGCGGATGATGCGCGAGGCCGGCGCCCGCGAGGTGCATTTCCGCATCGCCTCGCCGCCGATCACCTATCCCGACTTCTACGGGATCGACACGCCCGAGCGCGAGAAGCTCTTGGCCGCGACCCACGATCTCGAGGGGATGCGAAAGTATATCGGCGCCGATTCGCTCGCCTTCCTGTCGATCCCCGGCCTCTACCGGGCGATGGGCGAGGAGGCGCGCAATGCCGACTGCCCGCAATACACCGACCATTGCTTCACCGGCGACTACCCGACCGGCCTGACCGACTTGGCGATCGCCGGGCCCAAGCGCTTCGCCATGCTGGCCGAGGCGGATTGAGCGAGATGGCCGACCCGATCCTCGACGGCCGCGTCGCCGTCGTCACCGGCGCCTCGCGCGGCATCGGCCGCGCCGCCGCCCTGGCTCTGGCGGGCGCCGGCGCCCACGTCGTCGCCGTCGCCCGCACGCAGGGCGGCCTGGAGGAACTCGACGACGCGATCCGCACCGCCGGCGGCCACGCGACGCTCGTGCCGCTCGACCTCACCGATTACGACGCCATCGACCGCCTGGGTGCTGCGCTCAACGAGCGCTGGGGCCGGCTCGACATCGTGGTCGGCAATGCCGGCATCCTCGGCAACCTGATGCCGGTGAGCCACGTCACGCCCAAGGTGTGGGATGGGGTGATGGCGATCAACGTCACTGCCAACTGGCGCCTGATCCGCTCGTTCGACCCGCTGCTCCAGCGCTCGGACGCGGGGAGGGCGGTCTTCGTCTCCTCGGGCGCGGCCGCGAAATGCCGGGCCTATTGGGGGCCCTACTCCGTCTCGAAGGCGGCGCTGGAGGCGATGGTGCGCACCTATGCCGCCGAGAACGAGCGCACGCGGGTGCGCGCCATGCTGCTCAATCCGGGCCCGCTGCGCACGAGCATGCGCGCCGCGGCGATGCCGGGCGAGGATCCGGAGACGCTCAAGACCCCGGAGGAACTGGCCCCGCATTTCGTGCGGCTGGCCTCCCCCGATTGGAACGAGACGGGCAAACTCTACGATTTCCCCAGCGACCGGGTTCTCACCTTCTCCGCACCCCAGTAACGGGGTCCGGGGCCAAGGCCCCGGCGGGCTTGCGGGCAGAGCCCGCATTCTTTGTTTTTCAGGTTTCAGCCATGATCGACGTCCGCTGCATCTGCGCCATCGGCCAGCGGGGCCAGCTCGGCCTCAACGGGCAGCTCCCCTGGGAGGGCAACACCGATCCGCTCTTCGTCGAGGACGTGACGCGCTTCTTCGCGCTCACCATGGGCCACGTGCTGATCGCCGGCCCCAAAACCGTGGCCTCGGTGCCCGAATTCGCGTTCAAGGACCGCACCATCGACGTGATCCGTTCGCACGAGGATCCGGAACAGGTGCTGGCCCGCTATCCCGGCCGGCGCATCTTCGTCGGCGGCGGCATCGCGGTCTGGAACGTCTACGCGCAATACATCCAGCACTGGGACGTCACCCGCCTCCCCTACGACGGCGAGGCCGACCGCTGGTTCGATCCGGCCTGGCTCGTCGGCGGGCCGCTGCGGGTCGGCTGACGACCTCCTCAAAGGGACGCGTCCCGAACAACCTCCCATCAAATCGATCCCGCAAGACCGAACTGCGCGTCCGGTCATCGACGCGATGCGCCTCTCACGACCTGCAACCGCGCCGAGAGCATCTCGCACAACGAATCAAGGATTGAAGCCAGGCTGCCGATAGGAAGGCTATCCATAGCGTTTTGAAGAGCCATTACGGCCGCATCGGCGATCCATTTTTCCACGCAGGCGGCCTATCTCAGCGAATATCTTGCGAGCACCATCGTGTTTTTTCATTTTTATCGCTTGCGCCACCCCCGTCATCGCTCAAACATCACTTGTCTCATACATCTCCGTTCAGCCAGGAGAAGCGATGTTCTTCCGCAGGCGCAAGGCACCGGACGTCCCACCCGTCTTCGCTGGCAGCCTGGACCAATTTTCGAACGGAACCTTGCAGGGCTGGGTGTGCAGCGTACTGCACCAAGATGAGTGCGTGCATGTCGAGGTCCACCTGCGCGGCGAAAGGCTAAGGCGCGAACCCGCCAACCAAGAGCGGCCCGACGTCAACGCGGCGGGCATTGCCGGGCCCCACGGTTATCGGATCCTGCTCCCGCCGCTCCCCTCGATCGATCGCGGCGACTTGGCCGTGACGGCCGAATGCAGGGGTGAAACGCAGACGATCCTGACAGACGCCATCGAAGAGCAGATTCTGGACTTCTACGCGCAAGCCCCCGAGGGGCGTGCGGTCGAACGGTGCACGACCATTTGGGGAAGCGATCTGGAGCGAGAAAGGATTTCAGCCAAAACCTACGAGGATGCAGTCTACCTTCCCTTTAATAGTGGGATCCTGCTCGATCACGATCCTTACTGGGGGCTCTACAAGAGCGACGGAAGTCTCATCAACGGAGCAGCCTATCGGCGAGGAGCGAACCTCGACCTCGTTGGACAGAGCGAGGTCCTCGATCTCGGGCGCTACGATCTCGACGAGGCCCCGTTCGAGACCATGGTCTATGGCGGCCCACTCCTGTCGCATTACGGCCACTTCTTGCTCTCCACGCTCAGCAGGTGCTGGGCCATCGACGGCTCCCATCCAGTACTTTTCCACTCGACGCCGCCGGTTCAGGCACATCGTGCGCGCTTCATTGTCGAGATGCTCGGCTTGACGGGGTTGGCAGGACGGAGCTTCTCCTTCGAACGCCCGACCCGCATCAGAAGGGTGATCGTGCCAGGGCCCTCGCTGTACGAACAGCACAGCATCTGGCGGGATCATGCGGTCGCGATGTCGGCGATCGCTCGCGGCATCGGGTCTGGCTCAGACAGGCGCTGGCAGAAGGTCTACTTTTCCAAGTCACGGCTCGGGGCGGGCGTGAACGGCCTTGAGGGGGAAGCTTTTATCGATCTCAAGATGAAGCAGGCCGGATTCGAGATTGTCTATCCCGAGATGCTGACGGTGGCGGAACAGGTCGCCATTTTCAGGACGGCAGAGCTGATCGTCGGATTGGCCGGATCGGCCTTCCATACCCTTACCCTGGCGCCTCAAACGCAGGCCAAACGCGTGATTTTTACCTTCGAAGGATTCCTGAACTCGAACTTCTTGCTGATCGATCGCGTCAGCGGCGGAAACGCGGAATACTATACTTTGAAGGATGAGGTATCGCGAACCGATACGGGCCTCTTCACGATGAATTATGCGGTCCGGAACGCAAACCGACTCGCCGACCAGATCATCGCTCTCAGCAGCGGCCGGCCGCGAGGCTGACGCCCTTTTTCTGTCACCCGTCGGCACGGGTCACCGAGGAGAAGGACTGACCCGCTCGCCGGTCGCCCCGCTGCCGCATGGCGGTTCAAGCCGGCATTCGCTAAGGAGGCTCGGCCGAGGCCGTGAGCGGCGACGGGCGAGCGCAGGGTAGGATCGGATGAGCGGAACGGACCCGAGAGCCGGCGACAGCGAAGCCACCGCCGATTTCGGCTACGAGCGCGTGCGGCTTTCCGAGAAGCAGGCCAAGGTGGACGACGTGTTCCGCTCCGTCGCGCGCCGCTACGACCTGATGAACGACCTGATGTCGGGCGGGCTGCACCGGGTCTGGAAGTCGCACCTGATCTCGATGCTGCGCCCGTCGCGCACCCGGCCCTACCACCATCTCGATGTCGCCGGCGGCACCGGCGACATCGCCTTCCGCACCCTCGAAGCGGGCGGCCCCGAGACCCGCGTCACCGTGCTCGACATCAACGAGGCGATGCTGCGGGTCGGCGCCGAGCGCGCCGGCCACAAGTACGACGGCCGCATCGATTTCGTCACCGGCAACGCCGAGACGCTGCCCCTGCCGTCGAACCATTTCGACAGCTACACCATCGCCTTCGGCATCAGGAACGTGCCGCGCATCGACGTGGCCCTGCGCGAGGCGCACCGGGTGCTCAAGCCCGGCGGACGCTTCCTGTGCCTGGAATTCTCGCGGGTCGACCTTCCGGTGCTGGAGAAGATCTACGACGCCTACTCCTTCCACGTGATCCCGCGCATCGGCGAGCGGGTGGCGGGCGACCGCGAATCCTACCAGTACCTCGTCGAGTCGATCCGCAAGTTCCCCTCCCCCGACAGCTTCGCCCGGATGATCGAGACGGCGGGATTCAGCCATGTCAGCCATCGCCGGCTCTCGGGCGGCATCGTCGCGATCCATTCCGGCTGGAAGATTTCTTGATTTCTTTCCGATCTCGGGCGCTGACGGGCGCCTCGGCAGGGCCGGGCTCCGCGGCGCAGGGGACGCCTTGCGTCGGTGATCCGGGGCGATCCCTCTTCGAGCAAATGCCTTTCAGGGTTCGATGATGCTCGGCGCCGTCTTCCACCTTGCCCGCGGCGCCCGTGTCGGCTTCGTGCTCGCCCGTGAGGGCGGTCTGGCGCTGATCGACGCGGCGCAATTGCCGCCGCATCTGCGGCTCGCGCTGAAGCTCGGCCGGTCGCTGGAGCGGCGCGGCATCGCGGAGGCCCCCGGCGCGAGCCCGCTGGAGCGGGCGCTGACCCGGCTCGGCCCCTCCTACGTCAAGTTCGGCCAGTTCCTGGCGACCCGCCCCGACATCGTCGGCATGGCCGCCGCGCGCGATCTAGAGCGGCTTCAGGACCGGGTTCCGCCCTTCCCGCAGGGGGTGGCGCTGCGCGTGGTCGAGGGGGAGCTCGGCAAGCCGGTCCCGGTGCTGTTCACCGCCTTCAGCGAGCCGGTGGCCGCGGCGTCCATCGCCCAGGTCCACAAGGCGACGGTGCTCGACGCCGACGGCACGCAGCGTAACCTCGCGGTCAAGGTGATGCGGCCCGGCGTGCGCGAGCGGTTCGCGCGCGACATCCAGGCGATGCGGTTCATGGCCCGCATCGTCAACGCGCTCCTGCCCGATGCCGAGCGCCTGCGTCCGCGGGAGGTGGTCGAGATCCTGGCCCGCTCCGTCACCATGGAGATGGACCTTCGCCTCGAAGCGGCGGCGATGTCGGAACTCGCGCAGAACACCGCGGGCGACGCGGATTTCCGCACGCCGCGCCCCGAATGGGCCCTGACCTCGCGGGACGTGCTGACGAGCGAGTGGATCGACGGCGTGCGCCTCAACGACCGGCCCGGCATCGTCGCGGCGGGCCACGACCCGAAGGCGCTCGGCCGCACGGTGATCCAGTCCTTCCTGCGCCAAGCGATCCGCGACGGGTTTTTTCACGCGGACATGCATCCCGGCAACCTGTTCGTCGATCCGCAGGGGCGGCTCGTCGCGGTGGATTTCGGCATCATGGGCCGGCTCGGCCACGCCGAGCGGCGCTTCCTCGCCGAAATCCTGCTCGGCTTCATCACCCGCGACTATCGCCGCGTCGCCCAGGTGCATTTCGAGGCGGGCTACGTGCCGCGCCACCATTCGGTGGACGATTTCGCGCAGGCCATCCGGGCGATCGGCGAGCCGATCCACCAGCGCCGGGCCGACGAGATCTCGATGGCCAAGGTGCTCACGCTCCTGTTCGACGTGACCGCCCTGTTCGACATGAGCACCCGCACCGAGCTGGTGATGCTGCAGAAGACCATGGTGGTGGTGGAGGGCGTCGCCCGCTCGCTCGATCCGCAGCTCGACATGTGGACCGGCGCCGAACCGGTCGTGCGCTCATGGATCACCCGCCATCTCGGCCCCGTCGGCCGGATCGAGGGCGGCGCCCGCGCGGCGCTGACGCTCGCCGAGGTCGTCTCCGACATCCCCGACATCGCCCAGCGCATCCGCCGCATCATGATCCGCCTCGACGAGGAGGGCTCGCGCGACATCCAGGCGATGGAGCGGATCGCCCGCCTGGAACGGCGACGCGCCATCTGGTCGACCCTGGCCCTGTGGGGGATCGCGGTGGGGGCGCTGGTGCTGGCGTTCCGGTGAGCGATCCTCTCGCACCTTGACGCGCGCCCTACGATTCCCCGTTCTGGCTTCATGTCTTCTCCGTCTCCAAAGCCCCTCGCCGGCCGCCGCATCCTCCTGATCGTCGGCGGCGGCATCGCCGCCTACAAGGCGCTCGACCTGATCCGGCGCCTGCGCGAGCGCGGGGCGCAGGTGCGTCCGCTGCTGACCGACGCGGCCCAGGAGTTCGTCACGCCCCTGGCCGCCGCCGCGCTGGCCGGGGAACGGACCCATACCGACCTGTTCGACCGGGAGAGCGAGGCCGATATCGGCCATATCAAGCTCGCTCGCGACGCCGACGCCATCGTGGTGGCGCCGGCCACCGCCAACCTGATGGCGCGGATGGCGACCGGCCACGCGCCGGATCTCGCCTCGACGGTGCTGCTCGCCACCACCCTGCCGATCCTGATCGCCCCGGCCATGAACGTGCGGATGTGGCAGCATCCGGCGACACAGCGGAACCTCGCGACCTTGAAGGCCGACGGCGTCGCGGTAATCGGCCCCAATGAGGGCGCCATGGCCGAGGCCGAGTTCGGCCCCGGGCGGCTGGCCGAGCCGCACGAGATCGCCGACGCGCTCGAAGCCCTGCTGGCGCAGCGGTCCGAGGGCCAAGGCCTGGGCTTCCTGGCGGGCCGCGAAACGCCCAAAAAACCGCTGGCGGGGCGGCACGTGCTCGTCACCTCGGGGCCGACCCACGAGCCGATCGATCCGGTGCGCTACCTCGCCAACCGCTCCTCGGGGCGGCAGGGCCACGCGGTCGCCGCCGCCGCGGCCGAGGCCGGCGCCCGCGTCACCCTGGTCTCGGGGCCGGTGGCGATCCCCGATCCGGCGGGCGTCGCCGTGGTGCGGGTCGAGAGCGCCCGCGAGATGCTCGCCGCGGTCGAGGCCGCCCTGCCCGCCGATCTCGCGATCTTCGCCGCCGCGGTCGGCGACTGGCGGCCCGCCGAGATGCGGGTCGGCAAGATCAAGAAGGACGGCCACCTGCCACCACCGCTGCAGCTCGTCGAGAATCCGGACATTCTCGCCACCATCGCCGGCCGCGCCGAGGGGCGCCCGCCCCTCGTCGTGGGCTTCGCCGCCGAGACCGACGACGTGATCGTGAACGCGCAGAAGAAGATCGCGCGGAAGGGCTGCGACTGGATCGTGGCCAACGACGTCTCGGCGGAGGGCGGGGTCATGGGCGGCACCGAGAACACCGTCCACCTCGTCGCCCGCACCGGCGGCGTCGAGAGCCGTGTCGAGAGCCGTGTCGAGACTTGGCCGAAGCTCAGCAAGGAGGAGGTCGGGCGGCGGCTGGTGGCGCGGTTTTCGGCGTTGCTCGCAGCAAAGCCGTGAGAGCATCGCCCACTTCGTTGGCGCAGGCGCCGCCCCGTGACGGCCCCGCCGGGCTGAGCCTCTGCGTCGAGGGGAAGGGCGGGGCAGCGCGCGCCCGGCCCCGGCCAGCGGCCTAGATCTAGCGCAGGAACAGGGCGGTCGCGGCAGCGCGACGGATGAAGGCGTTGCGTGCGTAGATCCAGGTCGGACCGCCCTGGATCACGTTACGGCTCAAGGCGCGCTTGAAATCGAAGACGCCGCGATTCCCGGACGGATCGACGCCGCCGAAATCGAAGCGGCTGGCGCCCTCCTGCCGGGCGCGTTCGATGATCCGCCAGACGGCGAGGGTGGCCGCACCGGTCGATCGTGCCCGCTCGTCCGAAGCCGTGAAGAAGTCGGTCCACACCGCGCGCGCGGTGTGGACGATGCGCACCAGGATCGGCTCTCCGCCCTGGCGGATTTCGAGGAAGAGCAGGTGCGGATCGGACGCCGCGAGATCGCGATAGGCGGCCGTGTCGAGGCCGCTCGAGAAACCCTTGCGCTGCTGGAGGGCGGCATACATCCGCACGAAGGTGTCGAAGGCCCGCAACCGCTCGTCCGGGTCCGTCAGGAAGACGGCGGTGAGATCGGGCTGTCCCGTCGCCTTGTTGACCTCGCGCCGCCAGCGCCGGTCGGCCGCGGCCAGGATCGCGTCCGTTTCCGGTGTCAGGTCGAGTTCGATCGTGTGATCCTTGGCCGTCACGACGGGCACGAAGCCGTGCGACAGCAGGGCGGTGATCCCCTCCGGATCCTGAGGCCGGTAGCTCTTCACCGCGAGCAGATCCGCCGGGCGCAGGGCGAGATGGTCGATGAAGGCGGCGAGCACCGCTTCCGCCCGGAACTGCCCGCGGGCGGTGAGGACCGCCCCTCCCTGCACGAGGATCCGGCGCACGGGGCCGGTGCGGCGCTCCTGGTACTGGATGTAGGCGAGATCCGCGCCGTTGTCGTTCAGGGCGACCTGCCGGACGGTCCAGCCGAGCCGGCTCTTGTAGCGGCCCCAACTGCGGGACGCGTAGAGGTTGGCGGCCGGCTGCTGCCAGAGGATCTCATCCCAATCCTCGGCCTCCGAACGGTCGATGACCGCGACCTGAGCTGTCATGAACCGCCCTTTTCTGTCCGCTCTCTCCGCCAGCCGGACGACGTCTCTCGAGCGGCTGCCCGGCGCCTCGATCAGGCTTGCTCGATCAGGCTTGCTCGATCAGGCTTGGCGGTATCGTGCTCCGATGCGCAACACCATCGCAAGCGAATGTATCCGCTCGCCGAGGCCCCCTGCGTAGTTTGCGCCGGCCGCGACGGGCGCATGACATGGCGGGCAGGAAACGGGTTTATGAAACGGGTTCATGAAACGGCTTGCGGCCGGAGGAGACGGGCGGCTTGATGCGGAGCGCGGGTGAGATCGCGCATCGCTGCAAGTGGCTGTGAAGACACCGCGCCGGGGGGAGGATCGTCATGCCGGATGAGAGCGAACCGGCGGGCGCGCGGGCGGAACGGCTGGCGCGGTTCCAGCCGGCCTCGGGGATGGCGACACCACGCTTCTCCGGCCTTGCGAGCTTCATGCGGCTGCCGGTGCTCGATCCCGCCGAGGCGGTGGGCGAAGGGGCTGGCCAAGGGGCTGGCGAAGGGGCTGCGCTGGTCGAGATCGGCCTGATCGGCATCCCCTTTGACGGCACCACCACCAACCGGCCCGGTGCCCGGCTCGGACCGCGGGCCGTGCGCGAGGCCTCCACCGGCACGCGGGCGCTCAACCACGCCACGGGGGTGGCGCCCTACGCCCTGGCGGCCTGCGCCGATCTCGGCGACGTGCCGGTCAACCCGGTGGACGCCGCCGAGACCGCACGGCGGATCGAGGCGTTCTACCGGCCGCTCGCCGAGGCCGGGATCGTGCCGCTCACGGTGGGGGGCGACCATTTCATCACCTATCCGGTGCTGCGGGCGCTCGGGGCCGCCCGGCCGCTCGGCCTGATCCATATCGACGCCCACAGCGACACCGACGACGCGCAGTATGGCGACGCGCAGTCCGATGGGTCGCGGCTCACCCACGGCACGCCGTTCCGGCGCGCGGTCGAGGCCGGATTGCTCGACCCGCGGCGCTGCATCCAGATCGGCATCCGCGGCAGCATGGATGCGGCCGACGAGCGCGACTGGGCCCTGGCGCAGGGCATGCGCATCCTCACGATGGAGGAGGTCTGCGCCCGCGGCCTGCCGGAGGTGGCCGCGAAAGCCCGCGCCGTGACCGGCGACGGCCCGACCTATCTCAGCTTCGACATCGACGCCCTCGATCCCGCCTTCGCCCCCGGCACCGGCACGCCGGAGATCGGCGGCTTCACCACCCGCGAGGCGCTGCACCTGCTGCGGGCGCTGCGCGGCCTCGATCTCGTCGGGGCGGATGTGGTGGAGGTCGCGCCCCCGCTCGATTCCGCCGGCATCACGGCGCTGGCGGGCGCCGGCATCGCCTTCGAGATCCTGTGCCTGCTGGCCGAGCGGGTCGCCGCACGGCACTGACCGGCCCGAAAGACGGGAGATCAGCTCAGCACGGACGGTCCGCCCGCGGCCTCACCGGCGCGGAAGATGATCGGGCGGTAGACCCTGAGCAGGTCGGAATCGAGCTGGCCGGCCTGGGCCTGCATGATCGCGGCGGCCTCGGCGGCGGATAGCGGCGGCCGGTAGACCCGGCGCTCGGTCAGGGCCGAGTGGACGTCGCAGATCGCCACGAGCCGCACGAGATCGCCGATCCGCGCGCCCCTCAGGCCTTCGGGGTAGCCGGACCCGTCGAGGCGCTCGTGGTGGTAGCGCACCACATCGAGGATCTCGGGCTCGAAGGCGCCCTCCTTCGCCAGCAGGTCGGCGCCGAGCGCGGCATGCGTGCGCATCACCCCCATCTCGTCGGGCGTGAGGCGTCCCGGCTTGTTGAGGATGGCATGGGGGATCAGCGCCTTGCCGACATCGTGCAGCAGCGCGGCCTTGGCGAGCCGCTGCCGGTCGCCCCGGGAGAAGCCGAGTTCGGCAGCGAAGGCGGCGGCGAAGCCCGCGACGCTCAAGGAGTGCTGGTAGACCTGGATGTCGTGGCGCCAGACGAGGTCGAGCCAGGCACGGATGCCGACCTCGGAGACCGTGTCGAGCACGATCCGCGTGCCCTCCTCGGCCTCCTCCGGGCTCGGGGGCCGGCCGGCGGCGGCCTTGTCGAACAGGCGGGTGACGAGGGTGGTGGCCCGCTCCACCCGCAATTCGGGGGTCACGCCGCCCGGTTTCCGCGCCTTGGCCGATGAGCCCCCCCTCGCCTTTCCGTCCGCGACGAGGCGCATGAGCGCCGGGACGATGCCGGCGGATTGGCGCGGATCGATCACGGTCGGCGTGCCGAGCAGACGCACGGCCGCCGTGTCTTGGACGGCATTGCCGCGGGCGAGATAAAGACAGGGCAGCCCGCTCTCGCGAATGCGCTCGGCGAGCCACATGATCCAGGCACTTCCCCGATCGGCCGCGAGATCGGTGGCGAGATCGACGACGAAGGCGATCGGCCGGTCGGCGGGCAGGGCCGCGCCGGGCTCGACGACTCGGCAGGGCAGAACCAGGGCGATGCCGCGGGCGAGGCGCTCCGCCCGCTCGCGGCGGTCCGAGACGAGGACGACGACGTCCTCGCGGTGCGCTCCCTGACGCTCGTGTCGGTTCCGAGGTTCCTGCATCGGTCATCCGTGGCCGCGAGGCCAGTGGCGGACTCGAAGCGTATCTTGGCCGCATAGATCAAAAGCGTTGAGAAATGCTTCGCAACATCTTGTGGTACAACCCTGACGTATTCGCACGGGGCCGTGCTTCGCCACCGGAGCGATGCCGCCGAGCCCCTGTTCACTCCACGACAGCTTCGGTGGCGGTTCAGGAAATCACGCTTGCGGGGCGAGCCCGAGCACAAGGGTCGCAAGGCCCGCGCTGCTTAAAGTGCCTCACAAAACTCCCGGTCTCTGACCGTTCTCGTTCTGGCGATGACAGCGCGGCGGGAGTTCTGTGAGAGACAGTTAAGGTTTCGCAGGTTCTCGGCGTGCTCCCCGGTCTCGGGCCCGCTGTCCTTCCGGAGGCGGCGCGTGGCGGAGGTTTCGTGAGAGACGCCTCGGCCGCGCGAATTCGGCATCCTCGATGATCACGTCCGTCGTGCGGATACCGGATCACTCGGCGGCCACCCCTCGGCGGCCGAGACCGGCGGCGTTGGCGGGCGGACCCGGACGATACGCATCGTCTTCTTCATCAGGCTCGTCCGCCCCGCCGACGAAGCGGCCGAACAGGCGCACGAACAACCGCGACAGGTCGTCGACGAGCAGGAAGATCGCCGGCACGAAGACGAGCGACAAGCCGGTCGAGACGATCAGCCCGCCGATCACCGCCACCGCCATCGGCGCGCGAAACTCGCCGCCGATCCCGAGCGCGAGTGCCGACGGCACCATGCCGGCGGCCATGGCGATGGTGGTCATCACGATGGGGCGCGCCCGCTTGCGGCCGGCATCGACGATGGCGGTGACGCGATCGACGCCGCGGGCCATCTCCTCGATGGCGAAATCGACCAGCATGATCGCGTTCTTCGTCACCACGCCCATCAGCATCAGGATGCCGATCACCACCGGCATCGAGATCGGCATGTGGAAGACGAGGAGGCCGAGGATCGCCCCGCCGATGGAGAGCGGCAGCGAGAACAGGATGGTGAGCGGCTGGAGGAAGTTGCCGAACAGCAGCACGAGGACGCCGAACACCATCATCAGCCCGGCGCCCATGGCCAGCGCGAAGCCCTCGAACACCTCGCCCATCACCTCGGCGTCGCCGGTCTGGCGGATGGTGACGCCCTCGGGGAGGTTCGTGGCGGCGGGCAGGGCCATCACCTGTTCGATGATCGAGCCGAGCGCGTCCGAGCCCTGGAGATCGCCCTCGACGGCGACGCGCACGGTGCGGTCGTAGCGGTCGATGGCGGTCGGGCCGCGCCCCAGCGTCAGGTCGGCCACGGTGGCGAGCGGCACCGCCGCGCCGGCCTTCACCGGCACCTTCAGGCTGGCGATCTCGGGCAATTGCCCGCGCAGGCGCTCGGGCAGCATCACCCGGATCGGGATCTGCCGGTCCTGGGCGTTGAACTTGGCGAGGTTGGCCGCGATGTCGCCGATGGTGCCCACCCGCACCGTCTCGGCGATGACGTCGGTCGAGACGCCGAGATCGGCGGCGACCCCCGCTTTCGGGGTGATGCGGATCTCGGTGCGGTCGAGAGGGGCGGTCGAGATCAGGTTGACGAGGTGGGGCACGCCCATGGCCTCGCGCTGGAGGCGGGCGGCGACATCGGCGACCACGGTCTTGTCGGGCCCCGAGACGATCAGCGCGAATTCCCGCTGGCCGCCCTCCTGCAGCGACCAGAAACGGATGTCGGGCACCTGCCGCAGGACGCTTGAGATCTTGAGATCGACCTGCTTCTGGGTCAGGGCGCGGTCGCTCTTCGGGGTGAGGTTCACGGTGAGGCTCGCCAGCCGCACCTCCTTCTTGCCGGGCAACTGGCGCCCGCCATCGACGAAGACGGAGCGGATTTCGGGCATCTGGCGGAGGGTCTCGACGAGGCCGTCGGAGAGGCGCTGGGTGTCGTCGAGGCGCGCCCCGGGGGGCAGTTCGACCACGAACATCGTGCGCGCCGCGTCCTCCGCCGGGATGAAGCCCGCGGGCAGCAGCCGGGTCGAGGCGATCGAGCCGGCAAAGCAGGCGAGACCGAGCACCAGCGTCAGGTATTTGTGCCGCACCGACCACGCCACGAGGCGGGTATAGGCGCGCATCACCAAACCCTCGCGCTCGTGGTCCGGGCCGTGGTCGCGCAGGAAGTAGGCGGCGAGCAGCGGCGTGATCAGGCGGGCGACGAGCAGCGACACGAACACGGCCGCCGCGATGGTGAGCCCGAACTGCTTGAAGTACTGGCCGGCGATGCCGGGCATGAAGGAGACGGGGGCGAAGATCGCGATGATGGTCGCGGTGATCGCGATGACCGCGAGCCCGATCTCGTCGGCGGCCTCGAGCGCCGCGCGGTAGGCGGTTTTACCCATCCGCATGTGGCGGACGATGTTCTCGATCTCGACGATGGCGTCGTCGACGAGGATGCCGGTCACCAGGGTGATGGCGAGCAGGCTCACGGCATTCAGCGAGAAGCCGAGCGCGCTCATCACCCAGAAGGTGGGCAGCACCGAGAGCGGCAGCGCCACCGCCGCGATCAGGGTGGCGCGCCAATCCCTCAGGAACAGGAACACCACGATCACGGCGAGGGCGGCGCCTTCCAGCAGGCCCATCATCGCCGAGTGGTAGTTGCCGATGGTGTTGACGACGCTGGTGTCGATCAGGTCGAAGCGGACCCCCGGATTCTCGGCGTGCAGCGCCTCGATGCGGGCCGCCACGGCGACCGCGACCTCGGCGTCGCTCGCCCCCATCGCCCGGGAGATGGCAAAGCCCACCACCGGCTCGCCGTTGAACCGGGCGAAGGTGCGCGGCTCCTCGGCCGCGTCCATCAGGCTCGCCAGTTCGTCGAGGCGCACCTTGCGCCCGCCGGGCACGACGATGGAGGTCGCCCCCAGCGTCTCCAGGCTCGCCGAGGCGCCGAGCGTGCGGATCGACTGCTCGCCGCCCGCCAACTCCCCGCGCCCGCCCGCCATGTCGGCGGAGGTGAGGCGCAATTGCCGGTTGACGTCGGCCGCGGTGATGCCGAGCGCGAGCAGGCGGTCGGGCTTGAGGGTCACGCGGATCTCGCGGGCGACGCCGCCGAGGCGCTCGACGCCGCCCACCCCCTTCACCCCCTGGAGCTGGCGCGCCACCACGTCGTCGACGAACCACGACAGGTCTTCGGGCGTCATCGCCGGGGCGGACGCGCCGTAGATCATGATCGGCAGGCCGGCGATCTCGACGCGGCTGATGATCGGCTCGTCGATGGTGCGCGGCAGGTTGATGCGGATCTTCGAGATCGCGTCCTTCACGTCGTTGACGGCGCGGTCCTGGTTCACCTCCAGGCGGAACTCGATCGTGGTGATCGAGGCGCCCTCCGAGATGGTCGAGAGGATGTGCTTGACCCCCTTCACCCCGGCCACCGAATCCTCGACCCATTTCGTGACCTGGGTCTGCAGCTCGGAGGGGGCGGCCCCGCTCTGCGTGACCGTCACCGAGACGATCGGGATGTCGATGTTGGGAAACCGGGTGATCGGCAGGGACCGGAAGCTGACGAGGCCGAGCACCATCAGCACGAGGAACAGGACGAGCGAGGGGATCGGCTTGCGGATCGCCCAGGCCGAGACGTTGAGGCGCATCGTGTGATCCTCAGCGGGCCGCGGCCGCCCGGGCCGTCGGCGGGACGGGCCGGACCCGGTCGCCGTCGCGCAGGAACGAGCCGGCGCGGGCGACCACCGCCTCCCCGGCGGCGATGCCGGAGCGCAGTTCCGTGAAGCCTTCGGCCGAGAGGCCGGTCTCGACCCGGCGGGCGGAGACGCGGCCGTCCGCGACCGCGAGAACGCTCGCCGAGCCGTCGGCGGCGTAGAGCACGGCGGCGAGCGGCACCGCCACGCCCTCGCGCCGGGCGACCTCGACCCGGCCGCGGGCGAAGGCGCCGATATGCAACGCCGGGTCGGCGTCCAGGCGGATGCGGACCCGGCCGAGGCGCGTCGCCCGGTCGACCTCGGGATAGACCCGCCGCACGGCGCCGGGCGTCACGCGCCCGTCCTCCCATTCGAGCCGCGCCGGGGCGCCGGCCCGGAGCCGCGGCAGGGCGGATTCCGGCACCTCGCCCTCCAGTTCGATCTCGCCGCGGGCGATCAGGCGGAACAGCGGCTCGCCGGCCGCGCTCGCGGTGGCGCCGACCCGCGCGGTGCGGCGGCTGACGAGGCCCGCCTCCGGCGCGCGGATCTCGGTGCGGGCCCGGCGCAGGCCGATCTCGCGTCCCTGCGCCCGCGCCGCGGCCAGATCCGCCTCGGCGAGAGCCAGCCCGGCCCGCGCCGCCTCGAGTCGGCCGTCGGCGCCCTGCGCCGCCGAGACCCGCTGCTCCAGGGTGACGGCGGTGGCGTTGCCGGTCCGCACCAGCGCCTGCGCCCGTTCCAGGGCTTGGCGCGCCTCGGTCTGGGCGGCCTGCACCTGGACGATCTGGCTCTTCGCCTGGAGGATGGCGGCCTCCGCCTTCGCGGTGGCCGCGAGGTTGGCGGCCTCCTGCGTCTCGATCATCTCCAATGAGAGCCGTGCCAGCACCGCACCGCGCTCGACCCGGTCGCCCTCCTCGACGAGCAGCGCGACGATGCGCAGGCCCTCGACCTCGGGGGCGACGAGGATCTCGTCGCGGGGCACCAGCGTCCCGGTCACCACCGCCCGCTCGACGATCTCCCGGCGCTCGGCCGGGACCACGCTCACCGCAGGCAGGAGCGTGGCGGGATCGGGCACCCCGGCCGCGGGCGGCGCCTCGGCGGCGCGGGCCGGCGGGGCCGCGACGAGGAAGGCGGCGAGGCACGCCGCAGCGGGACGGAAGGGCAAAGGGGCCGGCATCGCGAATCGTCTCATGGGGCGCGCCGATGCGCCGCAGCCTGCTTGTCCGCCGCAACCGGCGATTTCGTGGCGGATGGGGTGGCAAACTCCTCCCCGGTCGAAGCCTGTGCGAGATGCCGCAGGCGGATGAGAGCGGCGGTCTGTCCCCGAGATCAGTCGTTCCCGAGACGCGGCGGACGCCTCCTCGCTTCGCTCAAGGTTTCGTCGGACCATTCGTGTGCAACCAGGGTCGGCCGCGCCGGGTTATCCCGTCAAGAGATTCCTGACGACGGGCGGTTTCACGATGAGCATCTTCCAGATCCGGCAGAAGACGAGCGGCGCGATTCTCTGGACCGGGAGTGCCGAGGACGAACGTACCGCCCTCGACGCCATGGCCCGCGAGGCCGGCTATTCCGATTCCTCCGCTCTCCCCGACAGCGTGCGGGCGGCGGGCTTCGAGACCGCCAGGCTCGACCTGATCTCCTGAGATCCGTCCGGCATCATCCTCCACCAGGGGCGTCCGCCATGCGGGCGCCCCTTTCGATTCGGACGTCACACCGCTCCACGGGCTCCGGTTGATCGCTTCGGGCTGTGCGGACGTCGCACAGGTGGAACCCGTCTCAGGCGCAGCAGCCGCCTTGCGCGGACACCTGCGCCTTCGCCGCCCCCGGTCCGGATCGATCCGGGACCCGCTCCGCAGGCGGCTCCACGCGTCGGGCCTGCAGCCGGTCGCGGCCATGGGCCTTGGCCTCGTAGAGCGCCGTGTCGGCGAGCGCCATCAGGGTATCGAGTCCGGCCGGGCCGCCGGTGAAAAGGGCGGCGCCGAGGCTGACCGTGGCGCCGGTGGGCAGGCCCCGGCCGCTCTCGCGGGCCATGCGGGCACGGATCGCCGCGCCGAGAGTGGAAACCGCCGCCTCGTCGAGACCCGGCACCAGGATCACGAACTCGTCCCCGCCGAGCCGTGCCAGGATCGCGTGGCGCGGCAGGCAGGCCTCCAGCACGCCGGTGAGCGCCACGAGGATGCGGTCGCCGACGGCGTGGCCGAAGCTGTCGTTGACGGTCTTGAACCGGTCCACGTCGAGCAGCAGCATGGCGCCGGATCGGCGCCCGGCGGCCATGCCCCGCAATGCTTCCGCGGCGCGGCTCTCGAAGGCGCGGCGGTTGAAAGCGCCCGTGAGGGGATCGCGCTCGGCGAGCGCCGTCATCGCCTCCTCCCGGCGGCGGCGCACCGCGGCGGCCATCAGCAGCGCGAGCAGCATCTCGACGAGAATGCCCTCGAACAGCGAGACTTGGATCAGCACGCCCTTGAAGCCGACGAGGCTGACGAAGGCGCCCGGCACGGGCACGAGCAGCGCCTTGGCGGCGTAGAAGGTGCCGTGGGCGAGGAAAACGGCGCCGAGCGCGTCGGAGGCGGCGGTGCGCTCCGGGAAGGGCGTGCCGGCCCGCGACAGCAGGAGATGGGCAGCCCGCAGGGCGGCGAGGGCGACGAGGCCGGAATTGGTCATCGCGAAGGCCGGCGTCGGGTCGATCCCCGCCGGCAGGAGCAGGAGCCCGGCCCAGGCCAGCAGCAGGCCCCACCAGAGCCGTGCGATCCGGCGCCCGGTGAAGCGGGCCGTGCCGAAGAGGAACAGGAGGTGGGCGACGACGAGCAGGCCGTTGGCGAACCAGACCCCGACGAGGAAGGAGGCGGCGCGGACGGGCGAGAGCGAGCAGCCGAGGACGATGGTGGCGAAGCCCGCACTCCACAGCAGCAGTGCGGGGTTGCGCAGGATCCGCCACTCGACGGCCAGGAAGCCCGCAGCGGCGGCCGCCGCGGCGAGGCTCATGACCAGCATGGTGACCACATCCATGGCTATTTCGAACCCGCGCAACGATTGACGTGACGCGCCTCGATAGCAGCAGCCGTTGAACAAAGCGTTCCGCGGCTTGCCGTTTCGGCCCGCCACACCGTTCCGGACGATGCTAGGCTGTTGTTTTTACGCCGTCTTTTGCCGAGAGCCGAATGTCACCTTTCGGGGCCGATCAGTTCGCCTGGCCGATCCGCATGCGGTAGACGCCGTCGGCGCTGCGCTCGAACACTTCACTGATGCCGGCATGGCGCAGGGCCTCGCCGGACGTGTCGGGCACGAGGTTCTGCTCCGAGACGTAGGCGACGTACTCGCTGTCCGCGTTCTCGGCGAGCAGATGGTAGAAGGGCTGGTCCTTGCGCGGCCGGACGTCCTCGGGAATGGCGAGCCACCATTCCTCGGTGTTGGCGAATTCCGGGTCCACGTCGAAGACCACGCCCCGGAACGGGTAGATCCGGTGCCGGACCACCGCCCCGAGGCCGAATTTGGCGGTTCTCATGCTGGTCTGGGTCATGACCGATAGATAGGCCTCGCGGCCCTTCCGTTCCAACGCAAGGCCACCATCCGCGACGATCAGGGCAGATTGTAGACCTTGGCGAGGTCCGGGTCCTTCTCGGCCACGAGCCGGGCGAGATCGACGATGACCTTGGCCTGCTTCCAGGTGGCGTCGTCCTGCATCTTGCCGTCGATCATCACCGCGCCGGTGCCGTCGGGCATCGCCGCGACGATGCGGGAGGCGAAGTTCACCTCGGCCGGATCGGGGGCGAACACGGTCTTGGCCAGGGCCACCTGGCTCGGATGCAGGGTCCAGGCGCCGGCGCAGCCCATCAGGAAGGCGTTGCGGAACTGCACCTCGCAGGCGGCCGAATCGGAGAAGTCGCCGAACGGGCCGTAGAACGCCTTGATGCCGTTGGCCATGCAGGCATCGACCATCCGCGCGATGGTGTAGTGCCAGAGATCCTGCTGGGCCGAGGCGCGGACTTCTTCGCCCTTGGGATCGGACAGGACGCGGTAATCCGGGTGGCCGCCGCCGACGCGGGTGGTCTTCATGCCGCGGGACGCCGCGAGGTCGGCGGGCCCGAGGCTCATGCCGTGCATGCGCGGCGAGGCGCAGGCGATGGCGTCGACGTTGGCCACGCCCTCCGCCGTCTCGAGGATGGCGTGGACGAGGATCGGCTTCGTCACCCCGTGGCGCGCCTCGAGCTGGGCCAGCAGCTGGTCGATGTAGTGGATGTCCCAGGGACCCTCGACCTTGGGCACCATCACCACGTCGAGCTTCGCGCCGACCTCGGCGACGAGGGTGAACAGGTCGTCGAGGATCCAGGGGGAGTTCAGGGCATTGATGCGGGTCCACAGGCCGGTGCCGCTGGCGGCGAAGTCGGTGGCCTTGGCCATCTCGACGAAGCCCTTGCGCGCCGCCTCCTTCTGGTCGGCGGGGACCGCATCCTCCAGGTTGCCGAGCACCACGTCCACCGTCTTGGCGAGTTCGGGCACGCGGGCGCGGACCTTCTCGTTGTGCGGCGGCACGAAGTGGATCATCCGCTCGAGCTTGATCGGCAGTTCGCGGAACGGCTCGGGCGCACCCGCGGCGAGCGGCTGGAAGAAGCGGCGCGGCAGTTTCATCGGCTCTCGGTCTCCGGCTTCGTGAAGGGCCGTGGCGTCGGCCCTCCGCTTATGCCCTTGGCGTTAGAGCACGGCGCCCCCCGGCGTAAAGCCGACCGTGGTCCTCCCCTCGGCCCTGTGATCGTCCTTGGAGGACGCGCGATCCCCGATCCGGCGGATCGTGCGCCCGCGCACGGCACGGCCCCGCTCCCGCACCGGCCCATGGCCTATCCGTCAGTGGAGTATCCGAGAACGAAGATTGCGCGGCGAACCAAATCGTCCGACACTTCCCAGGATCTTATAAGTCTTCATCAAGGTCTTTCTCGTTTTCGCCTCTTGCGCCCGGATGCCAGGACAGGCGGCAAGGGTGAGCGCGGGACAAGCGAAACGGCAAAGCTTGCCCGGCGAAGCATTCGGCGCCGCGCAGTCGGGACGGAACGGACCGCCGCGCCCCGTGTTTTCCGGCCGAGGCGGGCTGTCGAACATCGTCGGGAGACGTACGTCGATGCCAAAACTGTTCAACGAACCGATCATGCAGACTTTTCCGTCCGGCCCGCGCAGGGGCGGGGCCTTGGCCGGCGTGCTGCTCGCGCTCGCGCTGTCGCAGGGGGCAATGGCCGGGCCGGCGGCGAAGAAGTCCGCCGACGCGCGGCCGGACTACACCGCCGCCCAGGCCGCGACCGCGCAGCCCGAGGGCCTGCCGGCCTCGGTGCGGATCGCGGGCGACGACACGCGCGCGTTCCAGGCCCTGATCGACGGGGCGCCCCGCGCCTCCGATCCCTGGCTGGTGCTCTCCGGCGGCGGCGAGAACGGCGCCTTCGCCGCCGGCCTGCTGGCGGGCTGGTCGGAACGCGGCGACCGCCCCGATTTCGGCGTCGTCACCGGCGTCTCGACCGGCGCGCTGATCGCCCCCTTCGCCTTCGCGGCGCCGACGCTCGGCGACCGGGCCGATGCGGCCCTTCGCGAGAACTATACCGAGATCTCGGCCGCCGACGTGTTCGAGTTCGGCGGCACGCCGGATTCGCTGACCGACACCTGGCCGCTCAAGGAGCGGATCGGGCGCGCGGTGACGCCGGCCCTGCTCAAGGCGGTGGCGGCCGAGCACGCCAAGGGCCGCCGTCTGCTGATCGCCACGACCCAGGTGGACAGCGAGCGGCCGGTGCTGTGGGACATGGGCGCGATCGCCCAGCGCAACGCCGAGACCGGTGATCCGCGGGCGCTGGCCCTGTTCCGCTCGATCGTGCTCGCCTCGACGGCGGTGCCCGGCGTCTTCCCGCCGGTGGCGATCCCCGTCGAGGCCAAAGACGGAGCCAAAGCCAAGCCCTTCGCGGAGCTGCACGACGACGGCGGGGCGATGGCCCCGTTCTATCTCGCGCCGGCCGCCGCCCTGGAGGGGGAGACGCGGCTGCGCCTGCCGACGAACCGGGTCTACCTCGTCGTCAACAACCGGCTCGAACCGGAATTCCAGATGGCGTCGCGCACCACGCTCTCGGTGCTCGGCCGCACCATGTCGGCGGCGATCAAGGCGCAGACCCGCGCGGCGCTCGCGCTCACCAAGGGCTATGCCGCGCGCACCGGCCTGGATCTCCGGATCGCTCTCATCGACGGGCGCTTCGCCAAGACCTCGGAGAAGCCGTTCGACCAGCCCTACATGAAGGCGCTGTTCGCCCATGGCGAGGCCCTGGCCCGCGATGGCAGCGCCTTCGCTCAGGCCCATCCGCCCGCCACGGCCAAGGGGCTGGATCTTCGGCCGGACCTTGGGCCGGATCTGGACCTGAACCAGCGCGCGGTGACGGAATCGACCGGCTCCGTCGTGGTCTCGCGCTGAGACGGCGCGGATCGGCGGCGCTCTTCGATGGGGCGGTCGCTCTCGCAGACGACATCGGACACGGTTCAGAGGCGGCTTTCGCGCGGGGCCCCTCCTCGTGTTTCCAGGGCGTGCGGCTAGCGCATCGTCCTTTTCCGAAAGCCGGCAACCACCTTTCGGGATGATGCTCTATCCCTCTTCCGCATCGGCCGGGGCGTAGACGGCCTCGCCCAGGCGCTTCAGCGAACCGCCGGGGCCTGAACGCTTCCAGAGCCGGGTGTTGAGCGCCGCCACCGGGTCCTGACCCGGCAGGGAAAAACCCTGCTCGTTGATCCGCGCCAGAATCTCGCTCGCATGCATCGGGCGGCCCGCCTCCTCCAGGACGGCGAGCACCGCCTCGATCACCGCCCGGCCGTAGCGGCGGGCGAGCACCGTCTCCGACAGGCCGACCTCCCCCTCGACCGGCACGGCGAAGGCTGGCGCCGGAGGTCTGTCGGGCGCTGCGGAGGGCGGAGCCGGCGGGGCGGCGGCCGGCGCCCGAGCCGGTTGCGGCGTGGGTTCCGGAACGGGGATGGGGGCGTCCGCTCGTCCATCCGCGTCCGGCGAGGGCTGAGCGGGCGCAGCCGGGCCGCCGAGGCGTCGGCCGAGATCGAGGTAGAGCAGGAGATCGGCGATCTGGCGCTCGATCGCGTCGCGCTGCCGACGCAGCGCCTCCAGCCGCGCCAGAGCCTCGGCTTCCGACAGGACCATGCTGGCCTTCCTCACCGCTCATTCCCAATGGGGGGAATTTTTCGGAATGGAAGATGTCATGGAATGGAAGGGAAGGCGAGTTCTTTCTATTCCATTCAGCTCTGTTCCCTGATCGGAAGATGGAATGAAAGGCGCGTGCCGAAGCGCCGAGCGAACGCGCGACCTCAAAGCCGGCCGGAACAGCCCTCTACGGAAAGACGCGTCGCGGCGTGCTTTCGAGGCGGCGATCGCAGCACCTCGGCCAGAGGGGCCTTCAGCGTGTCGGAACAGGCGGATCATACGGCCCCGAAGAGGGAATGAACCGTTCCCTCCGCTGGGGCCGAAGACTTCCTTTATTGGAAGATTGGAATATTCCTTACTAACCGAAACCACCAGGGCAGGCTCATGGAATATTCTGAAGGCCGAAACCCCGAAAAGATTTCCGTCAGGCGCGGGCCGCAGAGGCCGCCGCGCGCGCGGTGCGGGCGGCTTTGGGCGGCACCAGCAGGCTGCCGGGATCGGCCGGGTGGAGCAGCATGCCGCCCTCGTCGAGGTCGATCCGCAGCCGCGGAAACACCTCGAGCAGGCCGGCGAGATCAGCCTTGAAGGCTTGGCGGAAGCTGCGCAGGCTGGCGTTCTCGGCGCCGAACTGGCGGTGCAGGTTGTCCCAGGTCAGCCGCAGGGGGCGCTGCAGGGCGCGCAGGCGGTAGCCGGTCCAGAACAGGAGGTCGAGCTTGCGCGCCGAGCCGGAGAAGGCCCGCGCCGCGCGGATATCGACCGGCAGGGCGTGCCGGATCAGGCTGTCGTAGAAATCCTGATGGAACGAGACGGTGCGCTGCCAGACGAGGCCGTCATCGCCGCGCCGCCAGAGTTCGAGCTGGCGGAAGGGGGGCACGTTCAGGGTCGAGGCCTGCCCCTCCCCGTCCCACAGGCCGAGCTGCATCGAGCAGGCGGCGAGCCGGTTGAGCTGTTCCTTGAAGGCACCGATGGTGCCGCGCTCGCCCCCGGTGACGGCGAACCCCATGGCCTTCATGAAGCCCGAGAGGCTGTCGGCGACCTCGATGGTCGGGCTCCTCTGGCGCACCGCCTCGGTGCATAGGTGCAGCAGCACGAGGCGGGCCTTGGGGCCGTAGGGCAGGCCCTGCAGCTCCATCTCGCCGGTGATCGGGTTCTTGAGGCGCCCCGCCGAGAGGCTGAGCGAGTTGCGGCCGTATTCCCGCACGAAGTCGCGGGCGTCGCCGGGATCGCGGTAGGGCAGGCCGCAGAGCGCCAGCACCGAGTGGAGATGCTGGAGGTTTTCCGGGCCGGTGGGCTCGCTCTCGATCACCTCGCGCACGGCATCGCGGCGGCGGCGGTCGCGGCCCATGGCCTCGCGGGCCTCGGCCTGCGCCCCCTCCTGGGCCCGGGCAGCGTCGCGCTCGCGCTGGCGGAACAGCAGGTGCTCGACGATCGGCGCGAACAGGAACCCGCCCCGCGCCGCCTCCAGCTCCGCCTGCAGATCCGGGTCGCGGATCGCGGCGATCTTGGCCTCAAGCCCCGACATCGCCTGCCCTCAAGGCCTCCCGCTGCGTGTCACGTCGTGTTCGCCTTCATCCGAGCCCCAGGCTCCGCACGGAATCGTCGGAAGCACCCTCAGGGCCGCAACCGATCTGTCACGATTCGGCTCCGCGGAGTCCCGTGGCCTTTCGGAGTTTTCCCGGGAATCCACGCTTGGACGGCCGAGTCCTGCACAGGTGCGTCGTCCGCGGTCGGGAGAGGGGCCGATTCCGGGCACGCAGAGTTCCATACGCCCGGCCGCCGGCCTGAATCTGCCCGCGCAGAGTTCAATACGCCCCCCGCCTGCCCCCCGGCCCCGGACTTGTCCCCGCTCTTCCCCGGCCAAACCGGTTTTGCACGCTGAATCCGGTACGGGCCCACGCAGAATCCGATGCGACAGGCCCCGTGCCTCGCGCAGAATCCGATGCGAGGGCGCGCAGAGTTCGATGCGGTCTTGCGCAGAGTTCGATGCGCGAAGAGAGCTCAAGCCACGGGAGGATCACGGCTTTTCCGCCTCCCCTATAACTTGCTGAACTGACTCCCTGAGAATCCTTAACAGATAGCTTTCCTAGGGAGGGTTGCGCTGCGTTCGCCAAACCGAACGAGGGCTTTTTCTCTTCTTTTCAAAAGGAATACACGGAATTCTGCACAGGCTGTGCCCCCTCTCTCCCCGATCGAAGGCGCGCGAAGCGGCGCTGCGCGGCAGCGCCGGACGGTCTATGAGCGGTGGCTTGGCTGAGGCCGGGCGACCACTGCGGGATGAGGCGGAAGACCGATGGACGAGGCGCCGATCGACAGGCTGCTGGCGCTGATGGCGCGGTTGCGCGATCCGGAACGGGGCTGCGCCTGGGACGTGCAGCAGAGCTATGCCAGCATCGTCCCCTACACGATCGAGGAGGCCTACGAGGTCGCCGACGCGGTCGAGCGCGGCGACCGAGCCGACCTGCGCGACGAACTCGGCGACCTCCTGCTCCAGGTCGTGTTCCAGGCGCGGATCGCCGAGGAGGAGGGCGCCTTCCGCTTCGACGACGTCGCCGAGGCGATCTGCGCCAAGCTGATCCGGCGTCACCCACACGTCTTCGATGCGTCCGGAGACTTCCTGCCGCCCGAGCGGCGCCCGACCGACCCGGCCGCGATCAAGGCGGCCTGGGAGACGATCAAGGCGCGGGAGCGCGCGCAGAAGGCGGCGGCGGGCAAAA
Source organism: Methylobacterium sp. AMS5 (assembly GCF_001542815.1). GTDB lineage: Bacteria > Pseudomonadota > Alphaproteobacteria > Rhizobiales > Beijerinckiaceae > Methylobacterium. Next base: position 4,193,777 of record NZ_CP006992.1, on the reverse strand, counting down.
CAGAGGCGGCGGGACCGTTGGCCGGGGTCTCCCGCGCCCTCCCCGCCCTCGCCCGGGCCGACCGGATCTCGAAGCGCGCGGCCGGTGTCGGCTTCGACTGGCCGGACGCGGCCCAGGTGCTGGCCAAGGTGCGCGAGGAGACCGACGAGGTCGAGGAGAGCCTGGGGGCGGGCGATCCGGCGGCGGTGTTCGAGGAGATCGGCGACCTGTTGTTCTCGGTCGCCAACCTCGCCCGTCACGCGGGCGTCGATCCGGAGGAAGCGCTGCGGCGCGGCACGCTCAAGTTCGAGCGCCGCTTCACCGCCATGGCCGCGCGGCTCGCCGCCGAGGGCCAGGCCCTGGAGGGCACCGCCCTCCCCGCCATGGAAGCGGCCTGGCAAGCCGTGAAGCGCGACGAGAAGACATGAGGTTCGGGGATTCCAAAGGGCCTGAGGCCCTTTGGCGGGTTTTCAGGGCGGTGCCCTGAAGACGGCGAAGCCGTTTCGCAGGGCTCAGCCCTTCCTGCGCGGGCCGCCCTTCTTCGCGGGCTTCGGGTCCGGCGCCTTCGGCTTCAGGCGCTCCACGATCTGCTCCAGGGCGCGTTCGACCGCCGCCTGCTCCGGCGGTGCGGCGCCGTCTTGCGGGCGGTTCGTTCGGTTCGAATCGCGGCTCTTCGGCATGACAGCGAGCCTAGACAGGGTCACGAGCCGAAGACCACCGGTTGAGCCCGCTCGGATACGCTTTCGGCGCCGTTTTCCTCAGCGAAAAGCCTTTTGCTCGCCCGGATTAATCTTAACGAGGTGCTCCGGTATCGCCCGTTCTTCGTGCCGCGAACGGCCAATCGACGGCGCGGACGGCGTAGAGGGCCCACCACACCATCACCGGCTGAAATGCGAGGCGGGGGCCGTGATACCACCACGTGTCGGGGATCGGCGGCACGGCGATGCCCTCGACCGCCTGCTTGATGTTGGCCGGGAACACGCAGACCGCGTAGAGCGCCAGCATGATGCCGGCGATCCGCCGCAGCCGCGGCACGAACAGCGCCAGCGCACCCGCGATCTCGCACAGGCCGGTGCCGATCACCACGAGGCGGGGCGCGGGCACCCAGTCCGGCATGATCGGCAGGAAGCGCTCGGTGGCGGTGAGGTGGACGACGCCGATGAAGCCGTAGAGGCCGCTCAGACTGAGGCGCAGCCAGCGGCGGTCGTCGCGCATCTCAGGTCTGTCAGGTGGACTTGGCGCCCTCGGAGTCCGGCTTGTCCGCCCCGGCGGGAGCGTTGCCGCGCGCGGCCTCCTCGGCCTCGGTGCCGGCCCGCTCCATCGGGCCGGCCTGCGACTTCAGCTTGCCCGTCGCCGGGTCCTTGGGCGAGACCGCGGCCTCGTTGCTCTGGTCGCGCTGTTCGTCCGCCATGCTGAGCCTCGTCATCCCCGTGGAATCGTGACGGGGCAACGTGCGGCGCGCGGGGCGGTTCGCGTCTCGACCTCGCCGATCCTCCGCTGCCCGGCCCTACACCGCGATGCCGTGCAGATCGTAGGCGTCGGCCCGCTCGATCTTCACGGTGACGATGTCGCCGGGCCGCACCGGACGGCGCGAGCTGACGTGGACGCTGCCGTCGATCTCCGGCGCGTCGGCCTTGGAGCGGCCTCGCGCGCCGGTCGGGCCCGCCTCGTCGATGATGACCGACAAGCGCTTGCCCACCTTCGCCCGCTGCAAGCGCAGCGAGACGTGGCTCTGCGCCTCCATGAAGCGGCGCTTGCGCTCGGCCTTCACCTCCGGCGGCACCAGCAGGCCGAGATCGTTGGCGGTGGCGCCGCGGACCGGCTCGTACTCGAAGCAGCCGACGCGCTCGAGCCGCGCCTCGCGAATCCAGTCGAGCAATTCCTCGAACTCGGCATCGGTCTCGCCGGGGAAGCCGACGATGAAGGTCGAGCGGATGGCGAGATCCGGGCAGGTCTCGCGCCAGCGCCGGATGCGCTCCAGCTGCTTCTCCTGGTTGCCCGGCCGGCGCATGCGCTTGAGCACCGAGGGGCTGGCGTGCTGGAGCGGCATGTCGAGATAGGGAAGGATCTTGCCCTCGGCCATCAGCGGGATGACCTCGTCGACATGCGGGTAGGGGTAGACGTAGTGCAGCCGCACCCAGGCCCCGAGCTCGCCGAGTTCCTTGGCGAGATCGTAGAACCGGGCGCGTACCTCCCGGTCCCGCCACGGGCTCGACGCGTAGCGCGTGTCGATGCCGTAGGCCGAGGTGTCCTGTGAGACGACCAGCAGTTCCTTCACGCCGGCTTTGACGAGCTTTTCCGCCTCGCGCAGCACGTCGCCCGCCGGGCGGCTGACGAGGTCGCCGCGCAGGCTCGGGATGATGCAGAAGGTGCAGCGGTTGTTGCAGCCCTCGGAAATCTTCAGATAGGCGTAGTGGCGCGGGGTGAGCTTGACCCCCTGCGGCGGGATCAGGTCGAGGAACGGATCGTGGGCGGGCGGCACTGCCTCGTGCACCGCGGCGACGACCGACTCGTAGGCCTGGGGGCCGGTGACGGCGAGCAGGTTCGGGTACTTCTCGCGGATCTCCTCGGGCTGCGCGCCCATGCAGCCGGTCACGATCACCCGGCCGTTCTCGGCCATGGCCTCGCCGATCGCGGCGAGCGACTCGGCCTTGGCCGAATCGAGGAAGCCGCAGGTGTTGACGATGACGACATCCGCCCCGTCATGGCGGCGCGACAGCTCGTAGCCCTCGGCGCGCAGATGGGTGAGGATGCGCTCGGAATCGACGAGCGCCTTGGGGCAGCCCAGCGACACGAAGGAGATCCGCGGCGCGGCGGCGCCCTTGGTGTCCGAGGGAGAGGCGGTTGCGGTCATGACGGCCCGTTGGGGCGGCCCTCCGGAACGGAGGCCCGCGCGTCCTGCATCGAGAGCGGTGGATGCGCCGATATAACGGCATTGGGGCGCTGTTGCGAGCGTGGCCGGTCGCTTCCCGTTTTGCCGCACCGCGAGGCTGGCCATCGTCGCGGGGCCCGGATCGCTTCGCTGGCGCTCACGATCACGACGTTGGTGGCCCGAACCATCGTTGCGCCGCGTCAGCCGGAGCGATCCAGCGTCACGGCCTGCACGGGAATGGTCGAAGCGCTGTCATCTCGCCTTTTCAAGGATAATCATTTTGAAGCAGTGCGTTGGAATGTCCTGCTGAGAAACTGAATCAGCTCTGCGCGCGGCGCTGGCGCATACCCCGCCCGCGAGGCCGGAACGCGGGAGCGATTGACGGGAGGGCGCCGCGCGCCCTTGGGTAAATCCCAGTGAGCGCCGCACGAGGCATGACGGCCGAACCCATGGTCTGGACCCGCGAGATTCCCTTCATCGACCCGGTCGCGGCCGCGGCGCGGCTCGCCCGGCTGCCCGGCCTCGCCTTCCTCGACAGCGCCATGCGGCACGATACGCTCGGCCGCGTCTCGGTGCTGGCCGCCGACCCGTTCGCGCGGTTCCGCTATCGCGACGGCCGTGCGACCCTGGACGGGCGCGCGGTGCCCGGCTCGCCCATCGCGGCCTTGCGCGCCTGCCTCGCGCCCTACCGCCTCGCGCCGCGCCCCGACCTGCCCGCCTTTCCCGGGGCGGCGATCGGCTACTTCGCCTACGATCTCGGCGCGAGCCTGGAGCGGGTCGCGGCCCCGGCCCGCCGGGCGGGGCTCACCGACGATAGTGCCTTCAACCTCTACGACACCCTGCTCGCCGTCGATCACGGCCGCGGCACCTGCCTGCTGATCGCCACCGGCTTTCCCGAGGCCGACGGACCGGCCCGCGAGGCCCGGGCCCAGGCGCGGCTCGACGCCTTCGCCGATTGGCTCGCCGCGCCGTCCGAGCCGCTGCCGGAATGGACCGGCGCCCGGCTCACATGGCGCTCAAATTTCTCACGGCAAAGCTATGAGCGTGCTGTCGAAAAGGTTCGCGACTACATCCGCGCCGGCGATATCTATCAGGCCAACATCGCCCAGCGTTTCGCCGCCGACCTGCCGCCCGGCTTCGACCCGTTCGCCTTCTACCGGCGGCTTCGCGAGACCAACCCGGCCACCTTCGGCGCCTATCTCGATTTCGACGGGCTCACCGTCGCCTCCTCTTCGCCCGAGCGCTTCCTCAAGTTGGAGGGGCGGGCGGTCGAGACGCGGCCGATCAAGGGCACCGTGGCCCGTGATCCCGATCCCGCCCGCGATGCCGCGATCGCCGCCGCCCTCCAGGCCAATCCGAAGGAGCGGGCCGAGAACATCATGATCGTGGACCTGCTGCGCAACGACCTGTCGCGGGTGTGCGAGCCGGGCAGCGTGCGGGTGCCGACCCTGTGCGGGCTGGAATCCTATGCCGGCATCCACCATCTCGTCTCGGTGGTGACGGGCACGCTCCGCGAGGGTTCGGATGCCCTCGACCTCATCCAGAAAACCTTTCCCGGGGGCTCGATCACCGGCGCGCCGAAGCTCAGGGCCATGGACATCATCACCGAGATCGAGACGGATGCGCGCGAGCTCTATTGCGGGGCGATCGGCGCGCTCGGCTTCGACGGATCGCTCGATACCTCGATCGCGATCCGCACCGTGTTCATGGCGGAGGGACAGGCCGTGCTCCAGGCAGGCGGGGGCGTGACGCTGCTCTCCGAGCCCGGTCCCGAATACGAGGAGACGCTGACCAAGGCGGCCCGCGTCTTCGCGGCCTTCGAGGAGGAGGCGCCATGATCCTCGTCGTCGACAACTACGATTCCTTCGTCTTCAACGTGGTGCGCTACTTCGAGGAGTTGGGCGAGACCGTCGAGGTCGTGCGCAACGACGCGCTCGATGTCGCCGGCATCCGCGCGCGGAACCCGGAGGCGGTGGTAATCTCGCCCGGCCCCTGCACCCCGGCGGAGGCCGGCGTGAGCCTGCCGGCCATCCGCGAACTGTCCGGCGAGGTACCGATCCTCGGCGTCTGTCTCGGGCATCAGGCGATCGGCGCGGCCTTCGGCGGCCGGGTCGAGCGGGCAGGCCGCCCGCTCCACGGCCACGCCACGCCGATCCGGCACGGGGGTGAGCGGTTGTTCGAAGGGCTGCCGCAGCCGATGCAGGTCGGGCGTTACCACTCGCTGATCGTGGCGCCGACGCCTGAGATGCAGCGCCACCTCACGGTCGATGCCGCCTCCGAGGAGGGCGAGGTGATGGCGCTGTCGCACCGCAGCCACCCGACCTGGGGCATCCAGTTTCACCCGGAATCGGTGCTGACCGAGAACGGCCACGCGCTGTTTTCCAACTTCCTGAAGGGGGCCCGCGCGTGGCGGGAGGCGGACGCGTCGGAGCGGACGGACAGGCTCGCCGATGCTGTGGTCTAACGGGCGGCTGGTCGAGGGCGGCACCCTCCCCTTCGCCATGGGGGACCGTGGCCTGCTGCTCGGCGACGGCGTGTTCGACACCGCCCTCGCGATTCAGGGGCAGGTCGCCTTCGAGGCCGCCCATGTTGATCGCCTCGCCGCCGCCGCGGAGACGCTCGGCTTCGCGATCGCGCGGGCGCAGATCGTCGAAGCGATGCGCGCGCTGGCCGGCACCGCGCCGCTCGCCGCGATCCGCACCACGTTGACCCGCGGCCCCGGTCCGCGCGGGCTGGCGCCCCCGCCCGAGCCGAACCCGTTCCTGTTCGGCAGCGCCGCCCCGGCCCGTGCCGCCCTGTTCTTCGCGCCCTTGCGGCTCGCGCTCACGGAGATCGCCCGCAACGAGACCTCGCCGGCCGCGCGCCTCAAGACCCTCGGCTATCTCGATGCGGTCCTCGCCGCCCGCGCGGCGCAGGCGCAAGGCTTCGACGAGGCTCTGTTCCTGAACACGCGGGGCCGCGTCGCCTGCGCCGGCACCGGCAATGTCTTTGCGGTTTTCGGAGGAACGCTCGTCACGCCGCCGCTGGAGGATGGCGTCCTGCCGGGCATCGTTCGGGCCGAGCTTCTTTCGAACCTCGCGCCGAGTGTCGGCATCACGGTCGAGGAGCGCCCGCTCCTGCCCTCCGAGCTGGCGGCGGCGGAGGCGCTGTTCGTCACCAACTCGCTGCGCCTGCTCGCGCCCGTGACGGTCCTCGGCGCGCGGGCCTATGACAGCGCCGGGCACGGGACGGTTCGCAGACTCTGCGCGGCTTTGCGGGAAACCGTGGCGGCGGAGTGCGGCGTCGAGGCGGACGCGCTCGATCCGTGAGTCCTCGTCCCTGAAGCCACGGTCGTCCAGGCGCGCCCCTCACCCTTCGAGGCCCCCTGGCGCGGGCACCTCAGGATGAGGACGCGGGTGGAATAAAAGCTGTCAGCCGAGCGCCGTGCTCACGATGCGCCCGACTCCTGCCCCTTCCATCGCCGTCCAGGCGCGCGCCAGCGAGCCGTCGAGGTCGATGCCGCGCACGGCATCCTCGATCACGAAGGCCTCGAACCCGGCGGCGCGGGCATCCAGCGCGCTCCAGAGCACGCAGAAATCGGTGGCGAGGCCGGCGAGGAACAGGCGGGTCAGGCCGCGCTCGGCGAGGTAGCCGGCAAGCCCGGTGCGGGTCCGCCGGTCGGCTTCCATGAAGGCCGAGTAGCTGTCGATGCCGGGGTGAGTGCCCTTGCGGATCACCAGCTCGGCCCGCCCTGCCCTCAGGCCCGCGGCCAGCTCGGCGCCGTGCGTGCCCTGCACGCAGTGCTCGGGCCAGAGCACCTGTTCACCGTAGTGCAGGGCCGCGGTGTCGAAGGGGGCCTTGCCCGGATGGCTCCCGTGGAAGGAGGCGTGGGCGGGCGGGTGCCAGTCCTGGGTGAGGATGACGTGGGGAATGCACGCGGCCAGCCGGTTGATCGGGGCGATGACGGCGTCGCCGTCGGGTACCGCGAGCGCCCCGCCGGGCAGAAAATCGTTCTGCACGTCGATGACGAGCAGAACGTCGGTGCTTGTGAGCATCATGGGGATAGTCCGGGGGTTCCGAGGGACGATCTTCGCCCGTGACCGGAGATCACGGGCGAAGATCGCCTTCTCCAGGTTGATCGCATTTTCTTCACGCGAACCGGCAACCACTTCGCTCGAAAATGCTCACGATCCCTCGGCGGGTCCGGGCAGAGCCCGGACTCCTTTGGTCCTAGGATACGGGGATCACGGCGTCATCACCGTCGTCCCGGTCGTCTGCCGCCCGGCGAGGTCGCGGTGGACCTGCGCCGCGTCGGCGAGCTTGGCGCGGGCGTGGATCGGGATCTTCACCGCGCCGCTCGCGACCACCTCGAACAGCTCGGCCGCGTTGGCGTCGAGGCTTTCGCGGGTGGCGATGTGGGTGAAGAGCGTCGGGCGGGTGGCGTAGAGCGAGCCCTTGGCGGCGAGGATGCCGATATCGAAGGCCTCGATCGCCCCCGAGGACGACCCGAAGCTCGCGAAGATGCCGAAGGGGGAGAGGCAGTCGAGCGAGGCGGGGAAGGTCGCCTTGCCGACGCCGTCATAGACCACCGGTACGCCCTTGCCCCCGGTGATCTCCTTTACCCGAGCCGCGAAATCCTCGTCGCGATAGAGGATGACGTGGTCGCAGCCGTGCTCGCGCGCCAGCTCCGCCTTCTCGGTCGAGCCGACGGTGCCGATCACGGTGGCGCCGAGATGCTTGGCCCATTGCGTGGCGATGAGCCCGACGCCGCCGGCGGCGGCGTGGAACAGGATCGTGTCACCGGGCTGCACCCGGTAGGTCCGGCGCAGCAGGTATTGCGCGGTGAGGCCTTTGAGCATCATCGCCGCGGCGGTCTCGTCGGAAATCGAATCCGGCACGTGGACGACGCCCTTCGTGTCCACGGTCACTTCCTCGGCATAGGTGCCGGTGGCGCCGGCATAAGCGACGCGCTCGCCGACGCGGAAATCGGTGACGCCCTCGCCGAGGGCATCGACCACGCCCGCCCCCTCCTTGCCGAGGGTGAAGGGGAGCGAGGGTGCCTTGTAGGCGCCGGAGCGGAAGTAGATGTCGATGAAGTTGACGCCGACGGCGGTCTGGCGGACGCGGATCTGGCCCGGCCCCGGTTCGGGCGAAGGCACGTCCTCGTAGACCATCGCCTCCGGCCCACCATAGGCGTGTACCCGGATCGCTTTCATCGCGTTCTCCCGCGTTCCCGTCTCGAACTACGGTCGAGATATCGGCCCGGTGGAGCCAGACAAGTGCTCCAAGGGGTTCCAGGCGGCTTATGCCCGAAGGACACCGGCCAATTGGGCACAGCCAAGCGGGCACCGGCCGAGCGGGCGGGTTCGCCCGTCACTCCTCCCGGACCGCGACCTGCATGCCCATGCCCGCGAGGCAGCGCTCGATGCGCTCCGTGAGGTCGGGCGTCAGTTCGCGCACATGGACGTGCAGGGTGGCGGTATCCTCCGGGCGCACGATGACCCGATAGCGCAGGCCCTCATCCTCCATCTGGCGCAGCAGATTGGTGCTTGCCGTGGTCATCGCCGCGATGTGCTGCACGACCAGGTCGGGCCTCATCATACGTGGCCGCGCCGCCCGCCGGCCGTGCCGTCTGTCCCGGAGGTGGAGGGGATGTTGCTCCCGCTGCGCGGCGGCCGGACATTCTCGATGGGCGGAAACAGCCGCGCGAGCCCGCGCGCAACGCCCGACAGCACGGGATCGAAGGACGAGTCGAGCCGTGTCCGCTCGGATTCCGGCTGCGAGGTGATGAATGGCTTCATGGTACGCCCCCCTCGGACGTCAATGATGGTTCTGTCTTGGAGAGCATGCGGCGAGAGCGCGCAGTTCTCTCAACATAAGTTGGCAATGCCGGGCGCAAGAATTGGTTTCATTTCAATTCGATCGAGCCACGCTTGAATGTCCGACCGCTCCCGGATCCCCAGGCCATCGCTTGAAGGCGATACCCCTGGTTTCCTGAGAGCCTCGTTCGCCGGCACCCGCCTCCGCGGGCCTATGCTTCCGCTCCGCTCGACGCTTGCCGGGGCTCACGCCCCGAAAAGCCCGCTCCGCGCGGCGCTCTTCGCGCCCCGACGCCGCTCCTACGGCTTCGGGCAAGGGGGCCGCTCGGACCCTCGGCCGCACTTGACCCCAGGCCGGCCGCGCCTCTGTAGGAAGCCGGCCTTCGATCCTCGTTGTGAGGGCCCTTCAAGGAGTCTCCCGTCGTGATGGTCCCGGTGCAGACGTCCCCCGCCCGCCCCTCCGCCGCGCCGCCGCGCTTCGCCGTGGCGGTCGTGGGCGCTGGGGCGGCAGGCCTTGCCGCCGCTCTGGCGCTCGCTCGCGACGGGGTGGAGACCGCGCTTGTCGGGCGTCACACGCCGGTGGCAGACGGGCGCACCGTGGCCTTGCTCGACGGCTCGGTGCGCTTCCTGACGGCGCTCGGCGCCTGGGCCGAGATCGCCCCGCATGCCAGTCCGCTTGCCGAACTTCAGATCATCGACGACACCGGCAGCCTGTTCCGGCCGCCGCCCGCCCGCTTCTCCGCCGCGGAGATCGGCCTCGACGCCTTCGGCTGGAACGTCGAGAGCGCCCGCCTCGTCGAGATCCTGCGGCGTCAGGCCCGCACCACGCCGGGCCTGACCCTGTTCGAGGCGGATTCGGCCGGCATGCGCCTCGAGCAAGGCGCCGCGGTGCTGGATCTGGAGGACGGGCGCAGCCTCGCGGTGCAACTCGTCGTCGGCGCCGACGGGGGCCGCTCGCCGCTGCGGGCGGCGTCTGCCTTGCGCAGCCGCGAATGGTCCTACCCGCAGGCGGCGCTCACCACCCTGCTCGCCCACGAGCGGCCCCACCGCGACATCTCCACCGAGTTCCACACCCGCAACGGACCCTTCACCCTGGTGCCGCTCCCCGGCGGCCACCGCTCCAGCCTCGTCTGGGTCACGGCGGAGCGGGCAGCCGAGCGGCTTTCGGGGCTCGACGACCGGGATCTCGCCGCGGCGGTGGAGCATCAGGCCCGCTCGATGCTCGGCGCCATGCGGATCGACGGCCCGCGCGGCCTCGTGCCGATGCGCGGCCTCTCGGTGGAGCGGCCGGTGGCCGATCGCCTTGCCCTGATCGGCGAGGCCGCCCACGTCTTCCCGCCGATCGGGGCGCAGGGGCTCAATCTCGGCCTACGCGATGCGGCGGCGCTGCGGGATGCGGTGTTCTCCGCCCGCGAGGCGAACCGCGATCCTGGCGCGCCCGCTTCGCTTGCGGGGTTCGGACGCAACCGGGGCGTCGATGCGCGCCTGCGCGGGGCGGCGGTGGACATGCTCAACCGCTCGCTGCTGACCGATTTCCTGCCCGTCGATGCCCTGCGGGGCCTCGGCCTCGTGGTGCTCGGGGCGATCCCGCCCTTGCGGCGCATCGTCATGCGCGAGGGGGTGCAGCCGCGCCTCGGCGCGCCGAGCCTGATGCGCTGATTCTTCTTGGAGTTTCGGGGTGGGCGCGGGATGCGCGCCCAAGTCCCCAAAAAATCACAAGACATCGCCGTAGAGATCGACCGTCTCGAAGCCGCGCGGGGCCAGCCGTTCGGCGAGAACGCGGCGGTGGCAGCCGGCCGGATCGCGCTCGAAGCAGAGCAGGCAAATCGGTCGCTCCGCGGCGAGTTCGGCCAGGGTGTCGAGGGCAAGTCCGCCATCGGCGGTGTCGAGCACTTCCTCGCAATAGATCCGGCGCATCAGCCCGGCATCGTCGGCGCGGGCCGCCTCGCGGCCGGATTTCGGTGTGCCGAGGCTGCGGAAATGCGCGTAGCCGAGTCCGGCTTCCAGCAAACCCGCCTTCAGCGCGCCTTTCGAGAAACCGCGCTTGCGCGAGTTGGCCACCGCCCGCACGTCGGCGAGCAGGGACACGTCCGCCGCCTTCAGGGCCGCGTGCAGGCGCTCCGGGGTCAGCCCTTCGTATCCGATGGTGAACAGAGTCTTGCGCATCGCCGGCTCAGGGAAAATTCAGGATCGACAACGTTTTAGATGGAGGCCGCCCGCCCGCCGGACAGCGTCGGCGGCGCGTATGTGCCTGCGGCGCAACGCCTTCCGGAATTCCGCCGCAATGCCAGCAAAGTTCTGTTAACCGGATCAAGGGCATCGAATACCCATTGAAGTCGCACGCAAGAAGTGGCGGGCCGTCGATGTCGCTGGACACCGAAATTTCCTCGAGGCTCGCACCGGCTCCGCGCGGATGGCTCAAGCGCGGGCTCGCCGCGCTGCTGCTCTCCGGGCTCGCGGCCTGCGCCGCGCAGAACGACTTCTACCCCACCAAGGGCGATGCCAAGCCCCATCCCGGCGTCGCGCGGGCCAAGGGCCACCCGATTCAGGGCATCGACATCTCGAAATGGCAGGGGCCGATCAACTGGGCCTCGGTCAAGAGCGCGGGCACGCAGTTCGCCTACATCAAGGCGACGGAGGGCGGCGACCACGTCGACGAGCGCTTCCGCGAGAACTGGGACGGCGCGGGCCACGCCGGCGTGCCGCGGGGCGCCTACCACTTCGTGTTCTGGTGCCGCTCGGCCGAGGACCAGATGGCGTGGTTCAAGCGCAACGTGCCGAACGACCCGACCGCCCTGCCCCCGGTGCTCGACGTGGAGTGGAACGGCCACTCGGCCAAGTGCCCGAAGAAGCTGCCCAAGGCCCAGGCGCTGTCGATGATCCGCTACATGCTGGACGAGATGGAGGCCTATACCGGCAAGCGGCCGATCATCTACACGGACATCACCTTCCACAAGGATGTGCTGGAAGACGAACTGCCCGACTATCCCCACTGGGTCCGCTCCACGGCGGCCGAGCCCGAGCAGCGCTACGCCAACCGCAAGTGGATGCTCTGGCAGTTCACCTCGACCGGGCGCGTGCCCGGCGTGCGCGGCGACGTCGATCGCAACGCCTTCTACGGCAGCCCGACCGAGTGGGCCTCGTTCCTCGCCACCGATTGCGACCCGCGGGAGCATCGGCGCCTGTCGAGCCAGGGACTCTGCACCGGCAAGTAGGCGGGCAAGCCGGGCGAAACGGGTAGAGCTGCCGGTCGCCGCTCTCGCTCCCCGGTAACCACATTCTACGTAGTGTTGCCTTTATGCATGCTTTCGTACAGGCGAGCGATACAACTTGGCCTTGACCTTGCCCGGGGCCTGGATTTTTTTGTGTTAAACGCTCTATATGTATACTTGTAGACAGACTGCGCGGCAACCCTTGCGCTAGGAGCCGGCTCGGCGACCAGACGGACTTCGAGTTGTACATGCCTTCAGCCACAGAGCGCTGCTTTGAAGGCAACCTGCTCCTGAACTGTCTGAGCCCTGAGGATCGCGGCCAGCTTCTGCCCGATCTGGAGCGGCTGGAATACCAGCGCGGCGAGACGCTGTTCGCCGCCGGCCGGGAGGTGGATTTCATCACTTTCCCCCTCGAGCAGACCGTCGTCACCCTGCTGATCTCGATGATCGACGGACGCAGCGCCGAGACCGCCACGATCGGCCGCGAGGGCGCGGTGGGCGGCGTGGTCAGCAATGGCGGCCTGCCGGCCTCGACCCATGCCCTGATCCAGATCGCCGGTCCGGTCCTGCGGATGGAGTCGGTGCGGCTGCAGGAGGCCAAGCGGCGCTCTGAATCCCTGCGCAACCTGTTCACCCGCTACTCCGACTGCCTGCTCGCGCAGGTGCTGCAATCGGTCGCCTGCAACGCCCTCCATCCGATCGAGGAGCGCTGCCTGCGCTGGCTCCTGACCCTTCAGGACCGCCTCGACAGCAACGTTCTGCCGATCACCCAGGAATCGCTCGCCGCGATGCTCGGCGTGCAGCGCACCTATCTCACCCGCATCCTGCGGATGCTGCAGCAGCAGGGACTGATCGAGGTCGGGCGCGGGCGCATCACCGTCGTCAACCGGGCGGCGATCGAGGAGGTCGCTTGCGAGTGCCATGCCTGCGTCAAGCGCCATTACGAGACCGTGCTCGGTGCGGTCTACAGCCCGAACGGTCGCCTCATCGCGATCAAGCCGCCCGAGTAGAGCATCGTCCCGCAAGGTGGATCCCGGCTTTCGGACAATGACGATGCTCTCGGTCGCCCCCGAGCCAGACGGACATCTCGGATTATCCATCTGGGAGCACGGCGATTTCGGCATGCGTCTTGTGCCCGACACGTCACCGGGGCACCATCGCGCCTGTCCGGATGGCGGGCCGCTTCAGGTGGCTCCGGAAGAAGGGCGCCGTGATCATCCGGCTCGCCGGGTTCGTCCTTGCCGGGTCCGTCCATGAGCCGACCGCCCGACGATTTTCCAGCATCCGGTGAGGCCGACGGAGAGGCCGGGCGGCTGGCCGCGCTGGCCCGCTACGGCATCCTCGACACGCCCGCCGAGGCCGCCTTCGACGATGCCGCGGCTTTGGCCGCCCAGCTCTGCGCCACGCCGACCGCCCTCGTCAGCCTGGTGACCGGCGACCGGCAATGGTTCAAGGCGCGGCTCGGCTTCGCCCCCGGCGAGACCGGGCTCGACCGCTCGGTCTGCGTTCACGCCCTGGCCGGGCGTGGCCTGCTGGTCATTCCCGATCTCGCGGCCGACCCGCGCACCCGCACCAACCCGTTGGTCACGGGGGAGCCCGGCATACGCTTCTATGCCGGCGCGCCCCTGGTGACGTCGGAGGATATGGCAATCGGCACCCTGTGCGTGCTCGACACCGTGCCCCGGCCGGAGGGTCTGAGTGCTGCCCAGGGCGCAGGTCTCGAAGCGCTCGCCCGCACGGTGATGACGCAGCTCGAACTGCGCCGGGGCATCGCGGCCCGGAAGACCGAGGCCGCGGCCCTGGCCGACAGCGAGTTCCGTCTGCGGCTCGCAATCGAGGCGGCCGGTGCCGGCATTTTCGACCACGACCTCGTGGCGGGCACCCTCGCCTGGGACGGGCGGACCCGCGCCCTGTTCGGGGTCGGGCCGGACGAGGCTGTGAGCTATGCCGATACGTTCCTCGCCCGCCTCCACCCCGAGGACCGGGCGCGCACCGATGCCGCCGTGCAGGCGGCCCTCGACCCCGCCGGGCCCGGCCTGTTCGATGCCACCTACCGCACGGTGACGGATGACGGCACGGTGATCGCCTGGGTCGCGGCCCGCGGCACGCTCGTCGTCGAAAGGGATGAGGGGATCAGACGGGCGCGGCGCTTCGTCGGCACGGTGCGCGACGTCACCGCCGAGCAGATGGCCCAGGTCGCCGTCGCCGCCACCAAGGAGCGCTACCGCCTCGTCACCCGCGCCACCAACGACGCGATCTGGGATTGGGACCTCGTCGCCGACCACGTGCTGTGGAACGAGGCCCTTCAGGCCGCCTATGGCTGGGCGCCGGAGACGGTCGAGCCGACCGGCCGGTGGTGGCTCGACCACATCCACGCCGAGGATCGCCCCCGCGTCGAGGCGGGTATCCGCCGCGTCATCGGCGGCGACGGCCACGATTGGCACCACGAATACCGCTTCCGCCGCGCCGACGGCGCCTACGCCGACGTGCTCGACCGCGGTTCGATGGTGCGCGGAGCCGACGGCACGCCGCTGCGCATGATCGGCGCCATGCTGGATCTGACTGAGCGCAACCGCGTCGCCGCCCAGCTCCGGGCGGTGGTCGAGGGCGCGAATATCGGCATCGTGCAGATCGATCCGCGCACCATGGTCGCGCTGGAGGCCAACCCGAAGCTCTGCGCGATCTGGGGAGCGGACGAATCCGACATCGTCGGCCATTCCGTCGCCAAGTGGACGCCGGAGGCGGAGGCAGCGGCGCGCGACCAGCTCCACCGCCGGCTCGCCGCGGGCGAGATCGTGCGCGAGACCCTGGAGAAGCGCTACCGCCGCAAGGACGGGCGCCTGATCTGGGGCCGGGTCAACCTCGTCTCGCAGGTGCGCGGCGAGGCGATCCAGGCCACGGCGATGATCGAGGACATCACCGCGGAGAAGGCGATCGAGGTACGCCAGAAGGCGCTGATCGAACTCGGCGACACATTGCGCGACGCCGCCGGCCCCACCGAGATCCGTGGGATCGCGGCCCGGATCCTCAGGCGCACCCTCGACCTCTCGGATGCGGGCTACGCGGCCATCGATGCCGCCGTCGGCGGCTTCGCGATCGGGCACGAGAGACCGGACGGGACGATGAGCCCCGCGCCGTTTCCGGGCATGCTCGCGCGGCTGCGCCGCGGCGAGATCCTGGCCGTGCCCGATCTGACCGCCGAGCCGGACCTCGCGCCGGATGCGGGCGGCTACGCGGCGGCCGGCGCCCGTGCGCTGGTCGGCGTGCCCTTGACGCGGCGGGGCGACCTCGTCGGCCTCGTCTATGTCCACGCCGCCGAACCCCGGGCCTGGGACGCGGGCGAGGTCGATTTCGTCCGCGAGGTGGCCGGACGGATCTCCGTGGCGCTCGCCCGGATCCAGGCCGAGGAGCAGCAGCGCTTCCTCAACCGCGAACTGAGCCACCGGCTGAAGAACACCCTGACCATGGCCCAGGCCATCGCCTCGCAGACGCTGCGCAACGCGACCGACATCGCCTCGGTGAAGGAGGCGCTGGTGGCCCGGCTGGTCGCGCTCGGCAAGGCGCACGACATCCTGCTCTCGGGCGAGGGCGAGGGGGCGGCGCTGGAGGCGGTGATCGCCGGCGCGCTCACCATCCACGACGACGGCGAGCCCGGCCGCATCCACCTGTCCGGCCCGGCCCTGGAGGTCGGGCCGAAAGCCGCCCTGTCGCTGGCCCTGATGATCCACGAGCTCGCCACCAATGCCGCCAAGTACGGTGCCTTCTCGGTGCCGGGCGGGTGCGTCGGGGTGGACTGGACCGTCGCGCAGGCGCGTTGGCCGGAGGATGCGGGGGAGGCCGAGCCGGTCGTGACGATGACCTGGGCCGAGACCGGCGGGCCGCCCGTCGCCGCGCCCACCCGCAAGGGCTTCGGCTCGCGGCTGATCGAGCGCGGGTTCTCGGGGGCGGTCGGCGGCGAGACGCAGATGATCTACGCCCGAGAGGGGGTGACCTGCCGGATCAGGGCGCCCCTGAGGGGGCTTCTCGAAAAAGAATAGCAGCAAAAGCGACCCGGGGGGCAACGAACCCGCCCGCTCGCCGCTTGTCGGCAGGACCGCCCAGGCATGCTCCCAGGCGCGCTCCAAGGACATGCGACGCTTCATGGATCTGCCCGTTCCACCTGCCCCGAACGGTGACGGGCGGCCACTGGCACTCGTCGTGGAAAGCGAAACCGCCGCGCGCATCGAAACGTCGGATCGTCTGGCGGAGGCGGGCTTCGAGGTGCTGGAGGCTTGGAGTGCACAGAGCGCGCTCCTCCAGATCGAGCGCCACGCGGGGCTGCGCCTCGTCGTCGTCGATGCCGACCTGCCCTTGATCTTGCCCGGGGCCCGGTTCGCCCTGACCTGCGAGATCGCCCGGCGCAGGCCGGATCTCGTCCTCATCGCTCTCTCGGCCGGTCTTTCCCCCGGCACGCTGCCCGCGGGCGTTCGCTTCGCCGCAAAGCCCCTCACGCCGGCCTTCGCCCGGGAGGCGTTGGCGCAGCTCTGCATGTGACCGTCGCCTTCGAATAGGCCGGCACCCCGCCAAAGGGATGATCTCTTCGGGATCCCCTGACTCAGGCCGCCCGCACCTGCGCCAGGAACCCGCCGACCTCCAGGCGCAGCGCCGCAGCCTGACGGGCGAGGTCGCTTGCCGCATCGAGGACTTGGCCCGAGCCGGTGCTGGCGTCGTTGGCCGTGTGGGCCACGCCGGCCACGTCCTCCGAGGCGCGGCGCGTGCCCTGCGAGGTCTCGACCGTGGTGCGGGCGATCTCGGCGGTGGCCGCGCCCTGCTCCTCGACCGCGGCGGCGATGTCGTTGGAGATCCGCGATAGGTCGCGGATGGTGCGGGCGATGCCGGTGATGCCTAAGACCGAGGCGCCGGTCGCGGCCTCGATCTCTGCCATCCGCCCGGCGATCTCGTCGGTGGCGCGGGCGGTCTGGGCGGCGAGGCCCTTCACCTCCGCCGCGACCACGGCAAAGCCCCGGCCCGCCTCGCCCGCGCGGGCCGCCTCGATGGTGGCGTTCAGCGCCAGCAGGTTGGTCTGCCCGGCGATCTCCGAGATCAGTCCGACGATCCGGCCGACATTGTTGGCGGCGGCGGCGAGGCGCTCGACCTCTCCGGCGGTGCGGGCCGCCTCCTCCTCGGCTGCGTTCGCCGCCAGCGCCGACGAGCCGACCTGGGCGGAGATCTCGCGGATCGAGGCCGAGAGTTCTTCCGTCGCCGCGGCAATGCCGTCGGAGGAGCGCGCCGCCTGGGCCGAGGCCTTCGCGGCCGACGCGCTCAGGGCGGAGGTTTGGCCCGCGGCCGTGCTCATCGCCCGGGCGGCGCCCTCCAGTTGATGGGCCGCCGCCGAGACCGCTTCGACGATGCCGCCGACCCGGGCCTCGAAGCCGTCGGCCACCGCCATCATGGCGGTGTGGCGGCGGGCGCTCTCCTCCTCGGCGCCGCGCTCCTGCGCCGCGCGGATGCGCGCGCGCTCGGCCACGCTGTCGCGGAAGGCCAAAGCCGCGGCCGCGATGGCGCGCAGCTCGCCCGGACCCTTGACCGGGATCTCGACCTCGGTCTCGCCGCGTCCGATCGCGGTCAGTGCCCGTGCCATCCGGCTCAACGGACCCGCGATCGCCGAGCCGAGGCCGAAGGCGAGCGCCACCGAGAGCAGCAGGGTCGCCAGTGCCGCCCCGGCCCAGAGCAGCACCGTGCGCTCGGCCTGCGACCGGGCCGCCCCGGCCGCCCGCGCCAGACCGGCCGTCAGCCGGTCCTCGATCCCCTTCAGCCCATCGATGCGCTGCGTCGCGAGCCCGAACCAGCCCTTGGCGTCGGTGAAGGCGAGCGTCTGGCCGGGGGCCGTGCCGAGGGCGAGGCCGCGGAGCCGGGCGACCTCGCGGGCGGCCTCCGAGGTATTCGCGGCATCGAGCGCGGCGATCTCCTCCGTGGGGCCCGCGGCGCGGAACTGCCCCTCGAAGGTCGCCTGATCCGAGGCCAGCCCCGCGAGCCGGCGCAGACCCGCGAGGTCGATCGCGCCCGCGGCGAACACGGCGGAGGCGGCCGCCCGCTCCTGGCCGGCGAATTCCTTGAGCGAGAGAAAGGCGGACAGGGCGGAAACGCGGGCGCCGATGGCCGGGTCCGCCGCAATCTGCGCCACCCCGCGCACGGCCCCGAGGGCCTCCGCGATGACGCCGCTGTAGAACGCGAGATTGGCCGGCACGCTGGCCTCCAGCCGGTCCACCGCGCCACGGTGGCGCTCGATCCCGCCGAGCTTCTCGCGCAGGGCCGCCGCCTTGCGCGCGAACGCCGCATCCGTGCCGCCGGCCTCGAGATCCGCGGTCAGGGCGGCGCGGGCCGCATCCGTCAGCTTGCGCTGTGCCGCGAGTTCGGGAGCGAACTGGGTGCCCTTCGAGGCGAGATAGAGGCTGGAGGCGCCCCGCTCCTTCTGCGCCTCGTGGACGAAGGCGCCGATCCGGACCGAGAGGCCGACCTGCTCCTCCATCCGCGCCATCGCCCGCCCCTGCCCCGCCCGCTCCGCGACCGCCACCCCCGCGACGGCGCCGAAGGCGAGGCACGGGATCAGGGCCACCGCGACGATGCGGGCCCGTAGGGACGAAGGCAGTACGGCGGAGAGGGAAGAGGGCGAAGAAACACGCGAACGCATGGCAGCAAGATCCGGAGAGAAGGTGCCCGGACCGTGCTCACGCTACGTAAAGTAAAGATTTCACCGGGGCGTGATTGCTTAAAGTTTACGCAGACCGGTGACCATTTCACCGCCCGAGACGATGGTGGAGGCGTCTCAGTTGGCTGCGAGGCCGGCGAGTTCTTCGATGCCTCCGCCGTCACGGTAGGCCGCGCGGAAAGCCGGGCGCTGCTTCCAGCGCTGCCAGAACCGGTCGAGGCTCTCGAAGCGCTCGTCCAGCGGCGTGGCCACGGGCCCGAACTTCGAGAAGGCGACGGCCGTGCACAGCGTGATGTCGGCGAATGTCGGCTCCGGCCCACCGAGCAGCCAGTCGCGCCCGTCGGCGAGATGGCGGTCGACGAGTCCGGCATGGGCGATCGCCTCCTTGCGGCAATGCTCGCCCCATTGCGGGTTGCGGGTCAGTTCGAGCTTGTGCCCCAACCCCTCGTGCAGCACGTGGAAGGCCGTGGTGAGCCGGTAGAGGATCTGCACCCAGATCCGGTCGTCCCACATCTGGTCCCGGCCCTGCTCCAGGGCGCTGTCGCCCATGGGTCCGCCGTCTTGAGCCGTTGAGTCGCACGGGGCCTGCAAAAGACCCGTCGGACATCCTGCAAGGAAGCCCGTCCGGAGACGCGCATGGCGAAGCCCGACATCCCCGCGCCCTCCCCCGTCCTGTCCGAGGGGGGCCGCTTCGACCTCCACGCCATCGCGCGGGAGCTGCCCGCCTCCGCATCGACCCTGCTCGTCGATACCTACCTGTCCGATCGGGAGACGGCGAGCGTGCGGGTGTTCCGGGTCTACCGCCCGACCCCGCCGCACTACCACGCGACCTGCGACGAGGTGCTCGTCTGCCTGTCGGGCCGCGGCACCTTCTGGATCGGTGAGGCGGGGACCGAGGCGGAGTTCGGCCCCGGCCAACTCCTGCTGTTCGATCGACGCACCGTCCACGCCCTGCCGCAGATCCTGGAGGAGCCCCTGGTGTTCCTCTCGGTCGACACGCCGCGGCGCGAACCCACCGACATCGTCTTCGTGAACCCGGAGGACGGGACGGCGGCGAGCTTCATGGCACGGAACGCTGAGTGTTGCGGCTCATCGGAACGATCGACATGACGACAAGCATCCGATGGCGCGCGGGTTGGCCTCAAAGAGTGGCTTGGAACACAAATGCCTTGGACTGATTCGAAAATTCGCGCGATCTCAATTTCGTGATTGCGGGTTTGGACGTTTACTGCATTAATTGCGCGGAAGCTTGAAAAATCCCCATTTTATTTCATATTCGAAATATTTTTTATTGAATGGAGGGGGTGTCGATGCGTGTTTCCTGCCTCGTCACGATGCCGGCGCGTGAGACATTGCGGTCGTCGGCTGCGGCGGCCTTTGCCGCGGAACCATCGGGTCTCGCGATCGATGCGGTGACGGACAGGGCGGGCTTCGTCCTGGATCGGACGTTCCCTGCCCTGCCCATTGCCGGCACCCATGCCGGAGATGTTGCCTTCGAGGCCGCGGCGCCGGGACAGGCTCCGGTCTTCGTCGCCCGTGGCACCGTCGAGACCAATCGCTTGGACGAACTCGGCGACAGACAGTCCGACTTCGGTGTTTTCGCCGATCCCGAAATCGGAACCTTCATCGTCTGCCCGAACAATGCTCCAGTCGGCGGAACGGCCGATGTCGAACGGAAGCTCGACACGGCGGGGTTGCTGGCGAAGGGGCTCGATGGGAAGGGCGCCGCCCTGGCGATCATGGATACAGGGGTCAACCTCGCGCACCTGAAGAGCCGCGGGCTGAAGCCTGAGAGCCCGTCCGATAACGTCCGGCAGGGGTTGAGTGGCCGGAATGGCGGTGATTCCAGAAGGGTGCTGAAGCCTCATCTGGACGTGCCATGTGGACCCCGACCCCTCGCCGGCAGCATAACCGTGCGCGCCTTCGATACGAAACCGACCTGACGGATACGGAATGGGCGGTGATCGCGCCCATGATGCCAGAGCCCGCCTCGCGTGGTCGTCCGCCTGTCTGGACGATGCGGGAGGTCCTGAACGCGATCTTCTACGTGCTGCGCGGCGGCATCGCATGGCGGTTGATCCCAAAGGATCTCCCTCCGCGCAGCACGACGTTCGGCTACTTCAGCCGCTGGCGGGACGAGGGATTGTTCGGGCGGATCAACCACGCCCTGGTCATGGCCGACCGGGAGCGGGCCGGTCGCGAGGCCTCGCCGACGGCGGCCGTGCTCGACAGCCAGAGCGTGAAGACCACCGAGAGCGGCGGCCCGCGCGGCTACGACGCTGGAAAGAAGGTCAAGGGCCGCAAGCGTCAGGCCCTGGTCGACACGGACGGGCGCGCCCTCGTGCTCGATCCGCAGACCGCCGACATTCAGGATCGCGATGGGGCTGGACCGGTGCTGCGCCTGTCGCGGCGGACCTTCCCGTTCATCGTCAGAGCTTTCGCCGATGCAGGCTATGCCGGCGACAGACCCGCGACCGCCACCGTCATCACCATCGACATCGTGCGCAAACCGAAGGATCAGGTCGGCTTCGCCGTGCATCCACGCCGATGGGTGGTGGAACGCTTCTTCGGATGGATCAGCCGCAACCGACGCCTCTGGAAGGACCCGGAAGCGACCCTCGCCTCGGCCCAGGCCTTCCTCTACGCCGCCGCCGTCATGATCCTCGTCCGAAGGCTCGGGCGAGCATCATGACTTATCGGACGGACTCTAAGCTGAGTCGCAGGTACGGATGGGCACCGCCGGGTCTGCCGTGGACGCCAGGGGCCTACGCCGTCGGCCATGGCACCATGTGCGCGTACGACGCCCCGATTGCCGCTCCGAGGGCCACCCTGCTCGACTTCCCGATTCTGCATTCGACGACGCCGGGGGGCAGCGTCATGTCGGGATTCCTCAGCGACGCCCTGCTCGCCTACTCCTATCTGCTGAGCCGGATTCGCACTGCCGCCTGGCGGTTCTCCAGCCTCGTCGTCAACAACAGTTGGGGTATGTACCACCCGAGTTGGGACTTTCCGGCCGGGCATCCGGGGCGCTACGCCGACAATCCCAATCATCCTTTCAACCTGATTGTCGGGACCCTGGCCCGCGCCGGGGTCGACATCCTCTTCGCCGCCGGAAATTGCGGCGCGAACTGTCCCGATGGCCGCTGCCAAGGCCTCGTCACGAACACGATCACGGGCGCGAACGCCCATCCCGATGTTCTGACGCTCGCTGGATGCGATACCAAGGACCGACGCGTCGGTTACTCGTCTCAGGGGCCGGGCATTGCCGGGATGAGTCCCGACAAGCCCGACGTGACGGCCTACACGCATTTCCTGGGCTCCGAAGCTTACGGGCCGGGCCGGGCCGACGGCGGAACCTCGACCGCCTGTCCCGTCGCTGCGGGGTGCGTGGCGGCGCTGCGCACCCGCCTCGCGGCTGCCCAGGTGCCGCCGGCTTCGCTCTTCGCCACCATTCGGGCGCAGGCACTGGGCAAGCCCGGACCGGGCTGGAA
The DNA here is from genome assembly GCF_001542815.1 of Methylobacterium sp. AMS5. Taxonomy (GTDB): domain Bacteria; phylum Pseudomonadota; class Alphaproteobacteria; order Rhizobiales; family Beijerinckiaceae; genus Methylobacterium. The sequence continues at coordinate 4,171,737 of NZ_CP006992.1, read as the reverse complement.
CCCGGACTACGGTACGGGTATCATCCGACCGCTACCGGTAGCGACCCATTATGGTTTGTAGGTTCTCGTCATGGCTGAGACCGATACGGTGCTCATGACCGTCGCGCTTCTCGGAGCAAGACCGGGAATCACGCAAGCCGCCAAGGCGATCGGCGTGCACAAGAATGCGCTCGATAGAGAATTCGGCGTTGTGCCGGTCGATCCTGGCCGGCACCTCTACGCCGTCCAAGTGCGTGCGTCCGAGATTCCGAAGGCGTCGTCAGACGACGAAGATGTCCAGGGTCCCTTCTCGAATCCGAAGATCGCACCGTTCGGTCCTTGAGGCACGGCCCGCGGACACCATGATCCCCGGTCTCCTCGCTCTCATCCTCGCGGCCCTGTTCACGGGCGCGGCCCTCTACATCCTCGTCGCCGAGCAGCCGGCGCGGCTGCTGATCCCGGAGCCCGCCCTTCTGGTGCAATGGCGCCGGGCCTATCGGGGCGGCACCGCCATGCAGGGGAGCCTGGCCGTCATCGGCTTCCTCTGCGCCGCGCCGGCATGGTGGCTCACCGGGCGGCTCGGCTTTCTCGCGGGCGGATTCGTGCTCGTGGCGAACTGGCCCTACACGCTCATCGTGATCATGCCGGTCAACCGGCGCCTCGAGGCCATCGCGCCGATGGCGGCGGGGCCGGAGGTCCGCATCCTCGTCGCGCGCTGGGGCCGCCTGCATGCGGGCCGCGTTGCGCTCGGTGGGATGGCGGTGCTGATCCTGTTCTGGACGCTCGTCAGCTTGAGCGTTGCTTGAACGTTTCGGGCCGGCATTGCCGTCGTACCTGTTCCGTTCTAGTGGTTTCACGCCGCCCGGAACCCATCTTCCGTCCCCGGAACCTGTTTTGCGCGCGCGGCATGCCCGCTGCCTGTCCGAACAGATCGGGGGCCGTGCATCGGGTCGCCCGGATCGTCGCAGAGATTTTGTCGTCCATGGCCACAGCCAAAGCCCGCAAAGCCGAGACCGCGGCCAAAAACACGGCCAAGACGAAGGTCAAGTCCGAGGAACAGACCGACGCGCGCCTCTCCGCCCTGTTCGACGCGGCGGCCCCGGCCGCGCGCGACACCCGCGTCATCTCGGTGCGCGGCGCCCGCGAGCACAATCTCAAGAACGTCGATCTGACGATCCCCCGCGACCGGTTCGTGGTGTTCACCGGCCTGTCGGGTTCGGGCAAGTCGTCGCTGGCCTTCGACACGATCTACGCGGAGGGCCAGCGCCGCTACGTCGAATCGCTCTCGGCCTATGCCCGCCAGTTCCTGGAGATGATGAGCAAGCCCGACGTCGATCAGATCGACGGGCTCTCGCCGGCGATCTCCATCGAGCAGAAGACCACCTCGAAGAACCCGCGCTCCACCGTCGGCACGGTGACCGAGATCTACGATTACATGCGCCTGCTCTGGGCGCGGGTCGGCATCCCCTACTCGCCCGCCACCGGCGAGCCGATCGAGAGCCAGACCGTCAGCCAGATGGTCGACCGGGTGCTGGAACTGCCGGAGAAGACCCGGCTGTATCTCCTCGCGCCCGTGGTCCGGGGGCGGAAGGGCGAGTACCGCAAGGAGATCGCCGAGTTCCAGAAGAAGGGCTTTCAGCGCCTTCGCATCGACGGCGAGTACTACGCGATCGACGACGCGCCGAAGCTCGACAAGAAGCTCAAGCACGACATCGACGTGGTGGTGGACCGCATCGTCGTGCGCGCCGACATCGCCGCGCGGCTGGCCGATTCCTTCGAGACCGCGCTCGAACTCGCCGACGGCATCGCCGACATCGAGTTCGCCGACGCACCGGAGGGCGAGGCGCCGAAAAAAATCACGTTCTCGTCGCGCTTCGCCTGCCCGGTCTCCGGCTTCACCATCCCCGAGATCGAGCCGCGGCTGTTCTCGTTCAACAACCCGTTCGGCGCCTGCCCGACCTGCGGCGGCATCGGCCACGAGATGCGGATCGACCCCGAACTGGTGATCTCGGATGCGAGCCTGACGCTCAAGCGCGGGGCGGTGGGCCCCTGGGCGAAATCGACCTCACCCTATTACGACCAGACGCTCGACGCGCTGGCCAAGCATTTCGGCTTCAAGACGTCCGTGGCGTGGTCGGCGCTGCCCGCGCAGGCCCGCGAGGTGATCCTCTACGGGACGGCCAAGGAATCGGTGCGCTTCGACTACAATGACGGCCTGCGCTCCTACTCGGTCAACAAGCCGTTCGAGGGCGTGATCCCGAACCTGGAGCGGCGCTACAAGGAAACCGAGAGCGATGCCTCCCGCGAGGAGATCGGCCGCTTCATGAGCGCCACCCCTTGCGCCGCCTGCGACGGCAAGCGGCTCAAGCCCGAGGCGCTCGCGGTCAAGATCGACCGGCAGGATATCGGCCAGGTCACCGCCCTCTCGGTGCGCGAGGCGCATCGCTGGTTCTCGGAGATCTCGGGCAAGCTGACGGACAAGCAGAACGAGATCGCGGTCCGCATCCTCAAGGAGATCCGCGACCGGCTGACCTTCCTCGTCGATGTCGGCCTCGAATACCTGACGCTCGCCCGCGGCTCGGGCTCGCTCTCGGGCGGCGAGAGCCAGCGCATCCGGCTCGCCTCGCAGATCGGCTCGGGCCTCACCGGCGTGCTCTACGTGCTCGACGAGCCGTCGATCGGCCTGCACCAGCGAGACAACGAGCGCCTGCTCGGCACGCTCAAGCGCCTGCGGGATCTGGGCAACTCGGTCATCGTGGTCGAGCACGACGAGGACGCGATCCTCCAGGCCGACTACGTGGTCGATGTGGGGCCGGGCGCCGGCATCCATGGCGGCGAGATCGTCGCGCAGGGCACGCCCGAAGAGCTTCTCAAGGATCCGGCTTCGCTCACCGCGAAGTACCTCACCGGCGAACTCTCGGTGCGCACGCCCAAAGCCCGGCGCAAGCCCGGACGCGGGATGCTGCGGCTGGTCGGCGCGCGCGGCCACAACCTGAAGAACGTGACGGCGGAGATCCCGCTCGGCACCTTCACCTGCATCAGCGGCGTCTCCGGCGGCGGCAAGTCCACGCTGATCATCGACACGCTCTACAAGGCGGCCGCCAAGCGCCTCAACGGCGCCCTGGAGCACCCGGCCCCGTTCGAGCGGATCGAGGGATTGGAGCATCTCGACAAGGTCATCGACATCGACCAGTCGCCGATCGGCCGCACCCCGCGCTCGAACCCGGCGACCTATACCGGCGCCTTCACCCCGATCCGCGACTGGTTCGCCGGCCTGCCCGAGGCCAAGGCCCGCGGCTACCAGGCCGGGCGCTTCTCGTTCAACGTGAAGGGCGGGCGCTGCGAGGCCTGCTCGGGCGACGGCGTCATCAAGATCGAGATGCACTTCCTGCCCGACGTCTACGTCACCTGTGACGTGTGCAAGGGCAAGCGCTACGACCGCGAGACGCTGGAGGTGCGCTACCGCAACAGGTCCATCGCCGACGTCCTCGACATGACGGTGGAGGAGGCCGCCGACCTGTTCAAGGCCGTGCCGTCGATCCGCGAAAAGATGGAAACGCTGGCCCGCGTCGGCCTGCACTACGTCCGCGTCGGCCAGCAGGCGACCACGCTCTCGGGCGGCGAGGCGCAAAGGGTGAAGCTCTCCAAGGAGCTGTCGAAGCGCGCCACCGGCCGCACCCTCTATATCCTCGACGAGCCGACCACCGGGCTACATTTCCACGACGTCGCCAAGCTCATGGAGGTGCTCCACGAACTGGTCGATCAGGGCAACACCGTCGTGGTGATCGAGCACAATCTGGAGGTCATCAAGACCGCCGATTGGGTGATCGACATGGGCCCCGAGGGCGGCGACGGCGGCGGCCGCGTCGTGGCCCAGGGCACGCCCGAGGAGATCGCCGCGAGCACGGCGAGCCATACCGGGCGCTTCCTGCGCGAGGTGCTGGCGCGGCGCCCGGCCGGGAAGGCCGCCAAGGATGCGGCCAAGGGCGCAGCCAAGGACACCGGCAAGGAGAAGGCGGGCGCCGCATCGCGCCGCCGCACCAACGCCGCGGGCCGTCAGGCCGCCGAATAGGGAGCGCTGGCCGAAGCGGGCGGGCCGGCGCAACCTGATGGTGATGGGTTCCTGCGCGGCCGGGGGCCGGGCCGAGGGGCGATTCGGTCGGCTGGACCGGTCCGTCCGGCCCCTGGTGACGGCGCCGTCGGTGCCGGCCGAGCCCACAACCCGCGTTCGCATTTGCGCAACTGCCCGGCCCCTTCTGCCGAAGAATCCCGGTCGGATGCGGCGGCCAATGACTTGAGGACAATGTACTATTTCGCCTGAATCCCGCTCGCGGGAAGGCATTCGTCCAAGATGGATTGCGTTAAGAGGTCGTTAAGCCCTTGGTTGCTCCGCAGCAAAAATGCGGCTTTTGAGCAACGGTAGGGTTCGAACTGCCGAGATTGGAGGCAATCCCCTGTCTTTCGCGGGCGGTCTGTAGAATAGTTCCCGACGTCGAGACTTGAGGTGCGGCCGTAGGGGGCACCGGCATCACACCAGCCATCCACTCCGGGGAGAGAGGGAGGCGAGAGGCGATGCAGGCGCTACGGGGCGGACGCCTGAAATCCTTGGGAAGGAACGAGAAAAATGATGAAGAACTGGCTCGCCGCTGGCGCCATTGCGCTCACGGCCGGAATGACGACGACCGTTGCCCAGGCGCAGTCGACCACGGTTCCTGGTGAGCAGGTCGGTCTGGCCGTTGGCGCGCCGCTCCCCGAGGGCATCTACGCGATCAACACCTTCACCTACCGCAGCCCGGATGGCCCGAACGCGACCTCGGTCGACACCGCGGTCAACATCCCGATCCTCGTGTGGGCGACCCCCTACGTGCCGTTCGGCGGCCGGCTCGAGTTCGTCGTGGCCCCCCCGACCGTGTTCACCTTCAGCCGCGCGGCCGGCGGCCGTGACACCTCGATCAACGTCGGCACCTTCGTCGGCGCGATCTGGGCGTTCGACCTCGGCGGCAACATCGGCGTCAGCCTGCTCGGCGGTTCCTACCTCAACGAGCTGAACGCCGGTCGCGGCGGCGGCCTCAACATCCTGGCCTCCAACACCTACCGTGTCGGCGGTGCCGTCAGCTACACCGGCGACGGCTACAACCTGACCGCCAACCTGACCTACAACTTCTACGACTCGCCCAGCCGCTTCGACGGCCGCAACGGCATCCCCGGCTTCTTCGGCCCGGTGCAGATCTCGGACGCGTTCAACCTCGACCTGACCGCGACCAAGAAGTTCGGCAAGTTCGAGATCGGCGCCATCGGCTACGGCACGGTCAACCTCGACCCGAACCTGCTCGCCTTCGTGAACGACCCGACCAGCCGCATCGGTCGCGGTGGCCGGTTCGCTCTCGGCGGTCTCATCGGCTACGACTTCGGACCGTTCTCGGTTCAGGCCTACGTCGCCCGCGACGTCGTGACCACGGCCGGCCTGCGCGAGAGCACCGACGGCTGGTTCCGCATCGTGGCCCCGCTCTACACCCCGGCGGCCGCCCCGGCCCCGATGCCGGCCCCGCTCGTTCGCAAGTACTGAGCTGATCGATCCGATCGGGGGCGCCCATCGCGTCCCCGGTCTGTTCAAGGTCACGAAGCCGTCCCGCCGCAAGGCTGGGCGGCTTTGTCCGTTTCGGGACGGTGAGAGCATCGTCCCGAAAGGTGGTTGCCGGCTTTCGAAAAAAGACGATGCAAAGACAAGACGATGCTTGAGGGTGAGAATCGCTTCGATTCCGGAAGGGGCGGCCCCGGTGGGGCGCGTCCTATTCCCGGATCAGCTTGCCGGTGTAGATCACCTGCCCGGTGGGCTTGCCGGTGGGCGAGCCGCCCGGCGGCTCCACCGATACGGCGATGACGCCGTCCCCGCCGCGTCCGGCCTCCGGCGGCAGGCGGATGCGGGTGGCCTCGCCTTCGACGAGACCGATCGGCTTCGGGGCGGCGCCCGGCCCGACATACCAGAGTTCCAGACTGTGGCCGGCCGGCGCCTGCGCCGCCACCGGCCGCACCCGGGCGGTGCCCGCTTGGGTGTCGACGCTGACGATCAGGGCCGGCAGGTCGCCCGCGCTCGTGACCACGGCGACGTAGCGGCCCTCCCCCGCGCCGCCCGCCCGCTCCCCGCCGAGCCGCGGCGCACCGGTGAGCACCACCAGCGCGAGGCTGGCGGCGACCAGCCCCGCCCCCGCCGCGGTGAAGCGCCAGAGCCGGAGTTGCCGCCGCAGGTCGCGCAGGCGGTTGTCGTTGGCGGCGCCGGCTTGGTCCGGCCGGGGGGCGGGATCGTCCGCCGCGGTGCCGCGCGCGATCCCTTCGGCAATCTTTTGGGCGATCTCCGGCCAGATATGGGCCGGCGGCTCGACCGGGGGCACGGCGCGCGCGAGCGGGGCGAGACGCCGCTCCCAGGCGCGGACGGCGGCCTCGGTGGCC